>JAYSVF010000396.1:0-2507 GCA_043718695.1 Acidimicrobiia bacterium
CCGCTTGTTTCCTTGGAAGTGGCCTGGGAACCCTCCTGCTGATTACCACGCACAACCGGCCCGTTGCCCTTGTTGCTTTGGCGAGTATTTCCTTTTCTCTCGGCCCGATGTACCCCCTCGCCGTTGAGCGCCTCTTTCTCCGAAGTACCGCGCCAACGACGCATACAAGTTCTCTGTCGGCGATCGCTTCGGGAATTGCTATCACCGTCGGTCCGCTCCTCGTTGGACGACTCAGCGACTCATACGGACTACGTAACGCGCTGCTGGCAATCCCGTTTGGCGCTGTCGTGGGCGTAGCGCTGTGCATCAAACGGTGGGGCAACGAAGCAGGCTCCCTCGGCCAGCACTCGGTCGACACGATTCTGTAGCGCCGAGCAATCCTTCCGCGGTTGAATGAATTTCGACGTGAAAAACAAGTCACGAACGGCGAAAACAGAGCGAAATGAGAAATTCAGTCGCCTTGATTTCACCGGTCTCTTGGTTCGGCGTGATTCGGTCTCGGACTAGACGGCGCCTAAGCGAGCGGTAAGGGCGTCGAGGACGGCGTTGGCATCGGAGACTATGGCGAGATCGGCCATGAGCATCATGGGGCAACTGGGATCAGTATTTACGCTTATGACATGCGTGGGATCGCCGAGGCCAGAGGTGTGCTGTGTAGCTCCCGAAATTGCGAAAGCCACGTAGAGATCGGGGTGCACGTGAATGCCGGTGGTGCCGATTTGGCGTTCGAAGGGAATCCAACCAGCATCGGAGGCCACACGAGTTCCACCAAGGGATGCACCGATAGCTGCACCAATTGCACCGAGTTGATCGAACCGCTCTTTGGAGCGCAAACCTTGCCCACCGCCGACGATTCGCCCGGCTTCAGTGAGGTCCATCGTTGCAGGATCAGGAGGGTGAATTTGTGTCGTCGTCACCGTTTGGAAACTGGTAAGTGCACCTATTGCTATATCGACGCGTTGCTGGTTTGTTGGGGCAGTAGGTGCATCGGCGTAGCTCACGCCGTCGGCAGAACTAAGACCTCTGGAGCCGGGGATGAACGTGGCGACGAATGGGCCGGTGGGGTGAACTTCTTCTGAGAGGCGCCCAGCGGTTTTGGTGACACTCACCGAGTTCGGCAACACGCGCACCGCCCCGGCATACAGCGGCCAGCCAAGAGTATGGGCGAGCCTCGGAGCGACGTCGCGGCCATCGGGGGAGGAGGGGAAGATGAGGGTTGTGGCGTCTTCGTCGGCTAGAAGTTGATGGAGGATACGGGCGAGTTGACCGGGATCAGTCGATTCGGTAGAGACGCAGGTGATGCGAATGGCTTGCGGGAGTTCGTTACCGAGATCGAGTTGATCGAGCCCGGAGCCCACTAGCACGACCGAACCGCCAGCTTCGGCTGCCGCTTCTTGGGTTCCAGCGGGCAGTACGCCTTGGCGGACAATACTGATTGCCAGCATGTTGTTGCTTGCGGTGCCGCTCATCGAATTTCTCCCGCCCGAGCCTCGTGATTGTCACGCAGTGTTATAAATATGTGCACATAGGAAAAGTTGATAGGTGAACGGGGCGCGTCCGGGTGGCTCATAGGTGAGTCCAGCCAATCGTGTCCGGCAATCGAGCACACGTTGGCGCTTGCGGTGCCCTCACAAAACCGCTCATAGGGCTGCACCGATTCGGTCTCCGTCTATTACCGCTGAATGTGCACGACGAGGGGTGAGGGCATCACCGATGCGGTGCACGTTCACGCCTGCGGTGTGGAGTTCGCGGTAGAGGGCATCGGCGGGTGAACCGGGGACGGCGAGGACTACCCAATCGGCGGTTAACTCGTTCATCGAGCCGGATACGTGGTGCAGAACACTCAGCTTTCCCATGCCCTGAGCGCTGCCGTTCCATCCCATCACTACGGAATCGGGGGTTAGCGTGATCTTTTTCGCGGCGGCCCGGATGCAAAAGTTTTCCATGTCGAGCGTGATGCCTAGGTCTTGTCCAACGACCATGCCGGGAGTGAGTATCTCTACGTCGCAGCCCCGGTCGGCCAGAACTTCGGCGATGGACGTGGCTTGGTGGAATCCCAACTCGTCAACGATGACTACCTTCGCGCCAGCTGGTGGCGTTGCCTCGCCGGTGAGGATCGCCATCACATCGACAATGTTGGCGGCATCACCAGGAGCCCAATACGGACGAGCAGGAACCGCGCCTGTAGCAATGATTACGGCATCGGGTTTATCAGAGCCGACGAAGGCCGCATCGATTTGGTGACCGTAGACAATTTTGATGTTGGCACGAGCAGCTTCGTTGAGCTGGTTACGAATCAGGTCACCAAACTCAGCGCGATTGGGAACCGTCGCAGCCCAACGAACCTGACCACCGGCTACGAGTTCGCGTTCGTACACCGTTACCTCGTGACCATGTGACGCCGCGGAGATCGCCGCTTGCAAACCAGCGGGGCCTGCACCAACCACCATGACCCGTTTGCGTGGGGCAGGTTTTACGCCGAGGGCAATCGCATTCGAAGCGGCAGT
>JAYSVF010000397.1:0-5798 GCA_043718695.1 Acidimicrobiia bacterium
ATGAGTGCACTTTTGAAGGGCTGCGCTTGCTACGTGCACACAGGAGACTGGTGAACAAATGCGACTGGATTGCTCAGTTCGCTCTGTTTTCGCGGTTCGTGACTTGCCTGGGTCGCATTGTTTCACCACTCTCCTAGCTCAGTACCGAACGACCACGGTTGCATCCTGGAGCAAACGTTCAGTGAATTTGCCTCGCAAAATCGGAGAGGGTACCGAGTACCAAATCGATCCGCCTTCATCGAGAACGATCGGAGGCATTTGACCATCAATCGTTCCAGCCACAATCGGGCTCTTAAAAGCAGTTGAACTCAACCGTTTTAACGTTGACACCTGATACCGCAGAAGCGACTTGCCGTCGGAAAGATACAGCGCGTCCGCCTGCGCAAACAACGCACCAACGGCTTTCGTCTGTACCCGTACTTTTTGTTCCACCTCTCCGGTTCGGGCATTCATGCGAGCAATACCCTTCCGCCCAACAACCACTACCCGGTCGCCGTCAAGATAAACAACCTTCCCTTTGCCTGTCCCCGCCGCAATATCACTCGGCACATCGAGGCACCGGGCTTCGCCGGTTTTCAGGTCAAGCGCATGCACAAAGACACTTTCGGAATTGTCGCCGTAACCAGCTGCGTCATACAACGTGTACAGAGAATCCCCGGTGCCGTTCCATGACTGATTCAAACGCTGCCCTTCCATTTCCTCAGGCCTTTGCACCGTTTGCTTGAGACCCGCCTTTAGACCACCGAGCGGTTTGAGCAGCGCTTGATCCCCACCGAAGAACACCAGCGGCCTCACTCGATAGCGTTGCGGATCCAATGGGGGGAGATGTTCAATGAGGGCAACACCGCCACCTTGAGCCATAAACGCCTCAGCGACAAAGTTACCGGGCAGAACGAATTCCTTGAGGCCAACACCATCACCAACAAGCATCAAACGGGTAATCGCTCTCCCTTTGGGCACAGCGGCTGCATCGGGAGAAATAGAAGGATCACCCAGAACCACCTGAGCTCCATTGGCAGAAATCGCTTCGATGCGCCACTCGCCGGCAACTTCGTGTTTCCACACCAACGCTGCGGTCCACGGATCGCGAACTTCAAGCAGCGTCTTCACACCGTCTGTGCCCTGCCCTACGGCCGATGTCGATCCCACAAACGACCCATCAAAACTCGACATGGCATTGTTCGCCATGAAGGTAACCGCACTGTTTTCATCAGGTCGCACCACCGACACATTCGCCCCAGATTGCAACAGCAATGGGCCCATCCCACCAGCATCAGCACGATCTACACCCATCTGCGCTGTGCCCACGAGCAGAGCCGAAGCCAGCAACGCTGATGTGAGCATTCCTCGTTTGACTCTTGCTGACGTACCACCTCCAAGCTGGGTTGAAACATCACCATTAGGGCTGAAGGATTCCTTTGGTTTCATACTCCTAGATACCCCGCTCGTTCAGCATTGGTTCCACTGATTCGCGGATTTCCCGTACTTCCCTATTTCACGCTGGTTGCGATGCGTAAAGCCGTTGCCTTCGTGAAGTTTCCTTCTAACCGATACGTAAACTCGCCTGAAGCCCAAATCAACGTGTTTGCGGCAAGTCTGGCCGTGTCTAAGCGAATGCCCGATTCATCATTCAGGACTACAACATGCTTCGGTCCCGAAATGAACCAACCTGCCTTAGTCTTTACCGTTACCGATTCAAGCCGCGAAGCACCTTGAGAAATCGCTTGACCTTTGGTCATTACCGCTTGATCGTTCGATCTTCCGCGGAACTGGGTGAAGAGCAAACCAACCCGAGGATCATCGGTTTTAGGGAGATCCTTTTGCGGCTTCCACACCGCCGTGACCTGTCCGCCACTTG
This sequence comes from Acidimicrobiia bacterium, assembly GCA_043718695.1. Taxonomy (GTDB): domain Bacteria; phylum Actinomycetota; class Acidimicrobiia; order Acidimicrobiales; family JANYDT01; genus JANMZO01. The sequence goes on from JAYSVF010000397.1 coordinate 1,859, forward strand.
GCGGGACAAGCCAAAAAACCGATGACGGCGCTTTCAACACCCCAGGTAACCGTATGCGTGCTTTGTATCGGTCCGTTGCCTCTTGGAGGGTCACTGGTTCTCCCGGCCACTGTGTTTCCGAACCAGGCAGCGTTACGGCAACGGCATCGGAACCCAAACTTGTGGGCGAGCCCGGGGGCACCGTTGGGCGTGGTTCCGACGAAGCGGTGTTCGACAGACTTGATTGCGGGAACAACAGTTTCACTCCCCCAATGCGAATACCACCGTTGAGCGCCCCAGCTGCGGTACCGGCTGTTCCAAGGAGCAACGTTGAGGCGAGGATTATCATCCGCTGCATCCGGCGCCGACGCACAATCGGTGCTGCGTGGCGAGCAAACCGCATCAACCGATGTTCGACCAGTTGACCATTCGTTACAAGCCTCGACTCGCACGACTGCTGCAAGAGTTCGACCATTTCACGTTCTCCATCATTCATTGCTCTGTCCACTTTCTTGGGGTTGCCACTACTTTGTTGGCCCTGTCACTTGCGCCATTGTTGCTTTGTGTCTCTGTTGCTTGTGTCTCTGTTGCTTGTGTATCTGTTGCTTGTGTATCTGTTGCTTCTGTTGCTTTGTGTCTCTGACGCCCTGACTGTTGGTGCTGGGCTAGCTCCGCGTGATTTTCTTGATCTGATCCACGAAAAATCTTTTGGTCTGATTCCAGTTGCGCTCGTAACTTGGCGAGCGCACGAGAACTTCGCGACTTCACCGTGCCGCTAGCAATACCCAGAGCCTCAGCTGATTCTCGTTCGCTGAGTCCTACGAGGAATCGCAAGGCCAGAACCTCACGATCATGCGGCTCCAAAGCCTGCAAAGCCTCCACCACCCGAGAAGCATCATCGGCCTCGATGACCATCTCGTCAACATCGCGTATGGGCGCGTTGACTTGCGCAGCAATACGTTCGACAAGGCGCAAGCGCCGACCACGTGAACGTTTCCAGTTGCGTGCTTGATTAGCAACAATGGTGGCGAACCACGGGCGAAACGGCCGGCTCTCATCAAATCGCCGGAGGGATTGCAAAACCTTCGTGAGAGATTCCTGCACAATGTCCTCCGCATCGGCCGGATTCCCGCTCACCACAGCGGCCAGGCGAACCATGGCCGTGATGTCTCCCCCAACGAGCGCGCCGAAAGCAACGCCGTCTCCACGACGTGCGCGAGCAATCAGCTCTGGCTGGTCCATTCCCCTTCTTACACCGCCCAGAGGTAATGGGTTCCCTCAACCCACTACTCGCCCGGGTAGCCAAACGCACACTTATCGTTTCCGGCATCCAGAACGCCGCAAGGACCTCTACGACCTAAGCAAACTCGCCACTTGGAGGGGAGTTGTCAATTTTACTGGTAACTGTCCAACGTCCACCCTCTTTGGTGTAGGTCAAATGGTCCCAAGAGCTCGACGTTGCTTCTCCATCAGCACGCACACCGCTCCACGCATCGATCTGACCGTCACCAACCGTGACACGACCGTCGACCAACGAGAGATGCAGGGTAACGGCGGCTGAGTCTCCACGAAGCTCCACAATGTCAATGCCTAATGTGCCGTTATCGTCCCGCCAACCAAACACCAAGTCATTTGCACCATCCCCGGTGGCATCGATGAGCCGTGGTGCGCGGGTCGGTGACGTGAGGCTGCGAAGAGCAACGCTATAAATCACATCGGTTCCTCCGTCACGAATCAGCACATCGGATCCGGAGCCATCAGGCTCAATTGTCCACGCAGCTCCAGGATCTTCCGGTGAGATCAACGCACACTCAGCATCAGTTCCGGTTCGCGACAAGCTTCGACAACCCTCATCTGGCGTGTATTGGCGTCGCTCGTTTCCCGAAAGAGGCTGCAAATTTGCCCCGTCGGTGGAGATCCTCGGAAGTGGACGCGATGGCGGTTCAGTTACTGGAGGAACAGTTTCAGGGACTGTTGTTTCTGGAACGGTTATTGGGGCAGTTGTCTCGGCTGGCAGGGTGGTGTCGTCAAGAACCAACGGGAGCGTGGTCTCAACAACGGTGGTCTCTGCAACCGTTGTTCCCGAAATCGCAATCACCTCAGGGGCGGGCGCAGCTGACCGCCAGGCATACACGCCACCACAAGCAATACCGAAAGCTGCAACGAATGCGACGATGGGAAGGAGGCGGGAGCGTGGTTTCATGAGGTGTTCCTCCTAGCAGCGAACCGACGAAATGTCACGATCACTTAGCCATTGACTACTAATCGTTTCGTGCCGAGATTGGTTCCCCACAGCTTCGATCGACAAACAAAACGTTTCACCATCACGAGTGACGCTCTGGCCGGTTACGGTGAGCCCGCTGGCCGACATTTCGCGTTTCAGCCGGTCGACAATTTCGCGAGAGCCGCAGGTGAGTTGATAAGCAATCGATTCCCGCCGACGGTCAATTTGATGCTCGATAACTGGGAACAGTAACAAAACCAGCGCAGTCATTGCGGTAGCCACGAGAGCGATGCCAACGTAGCCCGCCCCTAGGCCCATCCCCAACGAGGCCGTAAGCCAAACCGTTGCCGCTGTAGTAAGCCCACTTACCTTACTGCCGTCACGCATTATGGCGCCAGCGCCAAGGAATCCCACACCACTCACGATCTGCGCAGCGATTCGGGCAGCGTTGGCAGCGCCACCAATACGGATCGACAAAATCGTAAACGTGCAACTCCCCAGCGAAATCAGCGTCATAGTTCGGAAACCCGCAGCCTTATCGCGGCTTTCACGCTCAGCACCAATCAACCCGCCCACCAATACCGCCAGGCCCATCCGCAGAAAAAGATCCAAAGTCACAGTCCCGAGTCTCCCAAACTTCCGTCAACAAATGAGTGATCGGGCCTTGACCAACACCGGCAGCAAACATCATCTGGCCTGCGTGAACCGGTGCGTAGGCCACTGAACGAATGCTACGTAAACTCTCATAGGGCTCAGTTTGCCCAGTTCGCCACGATATCGGATCGCAATATTGAGCACCTTCTTGCCGCCGTTCGGATGAACTGCACCATGCGGCGTCGGTTCCTGGTTGTCCGATGCCCCTAGCCAACCTCAATGCCCGGTAACGTCGTAGGGATCATGGAATCAGCCATCGAGCGCCCACACGACCCACAGATTGACGACCCTCCCGAGTTGGACGGCCGCGAACCTCCTTCGTGGCTTGGACCGTTGTTGGTGGCCATCGTCGCTGGGCTCTGGATTATGGGTTTTGCCACGTCATCGCTAGCACCGAAGCTACTGAAGGACCACCCGCTCGGCCTCATGGCGCTTAATCCGCGCTACCGCTACATGGTTGTGGGCGCGCCCCGTATCGATGCGCTGCCGTTCTATCTAGTGGGCATTGCGCGCCTGCTAGCCAGCGATCCGGTGTATTTCCTGCTCGGGCGGGTTTACGGTGAAAAAGCTCTCGGCTTTTTTGAAGATGCGCTCGGCAAACAGACCATGGACTCCACGCGCAGGTTCTTCCTGAAGGCAGGCACGGTTATGGCTCTGTTCTTTGCCGGGCCAATTATTTGTGTTTTTGCCGGCGCTGCGCGTATGAACCCGAAAAAGTTCTTCACGCTCGACATCATCGGTACCTGCATCATCGTGTTTGCCCTCAGGCAATTCTCCGATGCGATGAGCGGCTATATCAACGGCCTGCTGCGCTTCAACGATCGCAACGCAAGGTGGCTCATGGTCCTCACCATTGTGACCACGTTGATCATTGTCGCCAATGTGGGTGCAAAACGGGTTGGGGCGCTCAAGAATTTCACCCGCCGCAAGTAGCCGAACCTAATGGAAGTTGAGCAGGCATTGGTATTCACTGCTTGATTGCCACCAAGGTTGAAGAACCGTTAGAGAGTCACCGTGATGCGCGCTGCTTCGAACCAACCTTGAGGTCAAACGCAGTTGGTAGAACTGCTAGAGGTAGGCATC
>JAYSVF010000398.1:0-5796 GCA_043718695.1 Acidimicrobiia bacterium
CTCAGCCGTTATCCTGAGAAGAGGACCTCAACCACCACAGGCACGATGATCGCCGACGACAATTCCGTGGCGCGTTGAAACTCGTTTAGTCACACGCCAAGCAACCGATGTTCCGATACAATCTACCGACGATGCCTGCGGCATTAGTGCCCGCTGATTTCGCTCAATTTCGATCAGCGCGCTTAGCAACGGACACATCCTTCGCCATAGCCGCCGCGCAACGTGCCGCATTCCACGAACTCGCCGTGAGAATCTAAGCGCACGTAGGGAAAAGACGAGTGCAAAATCTCGTCAGTAACGACTGCGCAGCGATCCCGGTGAAACCTACGGCCTGCGTCGACGCCTGCACCCGACCCGTTTGTTGGCGTTTTTGCACGCTGCGCGAAGTCGTCGTGCCGCTGGCTTGCGTCCATCCTGGGCAGACCCGATTCGAGCAGACTAGGCATTGACCTCGTTGAGCGAGATAACACAGCCGCTACTTGCACGTTGCTGAGAGTTAGGGCGTTCTGAGAATGCTGTCTCCGAAAACAACTGACTCTTAAACCGAAAGGGCAGAAAGCATCAAAGTATGAGAACAAAATTGAGAACAAACGCTCGGTCATCGAGGGATTCCAACGGACGGTAACGGTCACTCAAATCGCATCAGCCGCCCAACACCCAGCAGGCTCCCGGTCTCTAAATGACACTCGGTGACACTGTCGGATAGCAGCGGATTGTGGTTCGGTGATGACTTCGGATCAGACGGTTGGGAGTTCGAGTCTCTCCGAGCGCGCACAGTAAGTGCACGTCAGAGGGTGTTTCGGGCTGTATTCGCACGTGGCTTTAGTGCGTTTTGAGAACAAAATTGAGAACATCGGAGTCAGATTGCAACGCATTTCCGCCTCAGAGGCGACCGAAATTCTGCGTTCCGAGACTGGACTGTGTGGTTGCCGGCAACTTTTCGGAGTAATCAGCCCTTGGGCGATTTCGGGTTCTGAAGCTATTGACGCCGAGTCAGTAGCTCGGCGAGTTCCACTCAGACTGAGCGCTGTGCTTCATAAGGTGCCCGTCGCGGGCGTTGCCGCTGGTCGTTCTCGGGTCCTCCAATGCAGTGATGAGCCAACGCGTGATCGAGGTTGTAGTTGGGGCAGACGGCAACGTGGCTGCTGACGATCTTGCCCGGCTCGGCGTGCGACCTGGTGATCATCTGCGTATCGTGCCGGTTGTGGTGAGCCCTCGTCGGTCTTTTCTTGGGGCATTTCCGCGCGATGTTGGCTTTACACAGGCTCATCTTGATGAGATCCGCCATGACATGTCGGTTGGGGTCGGCGAAGATATCGAGGGGTGAGTCATGGCGATTGTTTGGTCGCCGATACCCAGGTGCTGGTTTGGTATGTACGCGAACCAAGCCGTTTGACCAAAGTTGCAGTCGAGGCGTTAGAAAGCGCAACGGCAAATGGGGAAGTGATTGGTGTTTCCGCGTTCTCGATCGTAGAACTTGTCTACGCAACCGAGAAAGCGACGAATCCCATTTCGCTTGATGATCTCAACGCAATCAAATCAGTATTGAGCGACCCGGCAAGTCCATTTCAAGTTATCGAGCTTGACGACGAGATCGCTTTTCGTGTGGCTTTGGTTCCGCGTGTTTCCAACGCAGATCCTGGTGACCGGATCATCGTGGCCACGGCGGAGGTTCTTGGTTTGCCGTTGGCGAGTTCGGATTCGAAGATTCCGGGCATGACATCGCTCACGGTTATTTGGTAAGCGTACGAAGCAATAACAGAGCGGTCACAGTTGCCAATACATTCTTGTGTAATCGCAGGGATGAGCAGACCATCAGCCTAGGATTTGAATTGCCGAGCGGTAAGCCAGCTCTTACGGCGAAGTTCGGCTGAGCGTGGCTGAGTTCAGCCATTTCGAGCAGCGTCGATCAGTGGCTGCCACGCGGCCTTAACGTGACTGGGAAGGAACAATTCACTCCAAAGGTCGACAAGCAGCGCTCCGTCGACAAACTTCGTGATGTCTTCGGGCAGCCCTTCAGTGAGCAGGATCTCATAGGCCTTTCCCCGGTCCGACCTCAGCCCAAGATCAAAATCACCTTGGCCACTCCATGCCACATGATGCGGAAGTTTCACCCGAGCAAAAGCTCGCACCGGCTCAAGGCTTGGCAGAGACGACGGCAGCCATATGGTCTTTCGGCCGAAACCCACTGTCCGCCAGGCCCGGGACGGTTCGATAACCAACTCAAATCCACTCGCCCGAATCAATCGCTCAACAGTTTCGGATCGTGGATCTTTCGCTCCAGACTCATATGCACAAACCGCCGTTCGCGAGGTCCCGGCACGCTCGGCTAACTCTCCCTGTGAGAGCCCAGCTCGAGCACGGGCAACAGCAATGAGATTCGAACCACTCGACATACTGTATCTTATCAGATACATATTCTCCGTCCATTTCCAGGCGAAACCACGAAACTGTCGCCGGGAATGTGCGGCGTCGAGACTTCAAGCGTGGCAAAGGACGCCTTCTTGAGTTGCCGCCATTAATCCCGCCATCTTTCCAGTTGGACACGGAGGAATGTATACAACCTTCCGCGTGTAGTCGGGTAAATTGTAGTGATGGTAACAAAAATCGGTCAGTTGGCGCAGGAGTTGGCTCGCACCAACCCCTGGTGGAGAGATGCGACCTGGCACGAACGCGACCCAGACCTCAGTGAGTCAAGGTCTGGAGGTGTTACCTACCGATCCGGAGTCTTGGGGGGCCTGAGTCCTGGATGTCTTTACATTCTCCGAGGTCCGCGGCGAGTGGGCAAGACCGTTGCGGTGAAACAGGAAATCGAAGACCTGTTGGCCTCGGGAACTCCAGCCACATCGATAGTGCGTGTGGCTGCCGATGGATGGGATGCAAAGGACCTTCGCACGCTTCTTCAAAACACAGCGCTGCCACTCACGCCGATCGGCCAACAGAGGCATTGGTTTATTGACGAGGTCTCAGCCGTCGTCGGCCCTTGGGATCAACAGATCAAGTGGCTTCGCGACAACGATCCTGAATTCCGTGCTGCGACTGTGGTGCTCACCGGATCCAATGCCACAGCGCTGACAGCAGCTGCCGGAGCACTCGCTGGTCGGCGCGGAGCTGCCGGCAATCTCGATCGAACACTTCTACCCATTGGGTTTCGAACGTTCGTCAACCTTGTAAAAGGCAGGAACGCTCCCAACTCAGCACGCCTCCCGATGGACAGCCTCCACACACCACTAGCGGGTGACACGTACCGGGCGCTTCTGCCCTGGCTCGATGATCTGGTTGATCTTTGGGAGACCTACATTTTGAGAGGTGGATTTCCAAAGTCCGTCGTCGCAACAGTTCGTGGAGAACCTATTCCAGAGGGATTTGTTGAAGACCTCTTCAACGTTGTTTCAGCTGACGCTTTCAAAACCAGTCGCCTCAGCGCACTAACCGAAATGGCCCTCCTTGAACGTCTCTGGTCGTCGATGGCCACGCCTGCGAACCTGAGCAACATCGGAAAGGACCTCGACATCACTCAGGATACCGTCGCTCGACACGTGACCTATCTCCGCGACGCGTTCCTGCTCTGGCAATGCCAACAACGATCCGAAAGCCGTTGGCTTCCGAAAGAGCGAGCGCAGGACAAGATCTACGCGATAGATCCCGTCATGGCCCGACTCGCCCACCTACGAAACCCTCAGCGAGCTGACATCGACCCAACAGTTCTTACCGAGATGCAACTCGGAATGGCCATCCGCCGACGGGCACTTGCCGAGAAACCAAACGCCGGGAACGACGAATTCGTGTTCCACGTCCGCACACCATCACGAAAGGAAATCGACTTCGTCTCCGAATCACTCGGTTCAGTCGCAATCGAAGGCAAGTACTGCGAAGACGGCACATGGCGCAGCGAAGCAGCAACTGTCAAAGCTTCACAATGGGATGGAATTCTCGCCACCCGGAACGTCCTTGATGTAAGCGATGACAAAGCCTGGGCGGTGCCAGCAGGCATGCTTGCATACTTGCTCGACACCTAAAGGACCTTCACGAAAACGGCTCGCGGAGAACGCTGACATCAACTCCCCGGACCTGCCCCCGCCACCATCGCGGCGCGCGGCCAGACTAAACGCTACTCCTCAGCGCGCATAACATTTAGGTCGGAAGGAGGACAGCCGAGCTAATTCCCTGAAAACAAAATTGAGAACAAACACGCAGTCATCAAGGGATCCCATCGGACAGTAGCGGTCACTCAAATTGCACGGGCTACCCAATAGCCGCACCCTCCATGTTCACCAAAGGACTCTCGGTTACACCACCGGATAGCAGCGGATTGTGGTTCGGTGATGACTTCGGATCAGACGGTTGGGAGTTCGAGTCTCTCCGAGCGCGCAGAGTAAGTGCAGGTCTGATGAGTCGAAGTGCACAAGAAGGTGTTCTGTCTGAAATCCTGGATCGATGTCTTCTGCGGAGGCGAGCACTTGGTCCGAACCGAATCTGCGAACTAGACCAACGGACCGGCGAGAGCTCAAACCGTATTTCGCAATTGGAGCGCACCGGCAAAGCGATCTGGTACTGGCAGAAACCCATCCAGTCTTTGAAATTCAGGTGACAGGATCTAGTTCACTTCGGATCAGGTTAACTATGTTGTTGGCGTCGTCTGAGTAGAGGTTCGGGTGAAGTTCGCCCTCAGTGCAGTTTCTGAGGAGTTGAAGGCGGAGCACATCGCTTTCATTCCACCCGGGCATCCAGGCTGCAAACGCGAACCCCAACTGATGCAGCTGCTCTACCGCGTGGTGGATCTCCGGTTGGTTCATCGTGAGATCGACGTGAATCAAGGTCGCATCGGTCGCCGAAGTTACAGAACCGACGTGATCGGCGAAGTCTTCGCCAATGCGCTCAACAGCCAAGCGCTCGAGTCCGCGGTCCAAGTCGGAGGTCTGCAGAACTCTCGTTACGCCGTCTGGATTGGCCCGGCCGCGGGTCATATCTCGGCGAAGCTTTAGCCGTTCGGCGAAGCCTTTGATGAGCCCGTCGTATCGTTCTGGCAGAAAGCACCGGCGAGGCGTTTGAGAAGCGCTCGGGTGCGAAGCTTTTCGTCGGGCGTGGGCGTGAACTCCGATGCAGCGAAATCGGTCACGCCAGCGGCAGCGAGAACACCGAGGGCTTCCTCAACCTCCGCTTCGCTGCCCACAATGCCGAGTTCGCCAGGTTCGCTGACACCCTCACGTTGGAACATGGCTTGATACGAAGGCAGCTGCGCGTACATCGCTGACATGTGCGTAATTTGTGTGCGGATCGAAGAAGCGTTTTCGGTAACGCACACCGGAAGCGTGGCCAGAACTCGCGGGACACTCGAACGACCAGCAGCCGCAGCCGCCTCGTTCAACAAGGGGACAATATGCGTACGGATCGTTTTTGGCCCAACCCACGCAAGGCTTGTGCCATCGGCAAGCGCGCCGGTGGCCGCCAAAGCTTGTGGCCCAAGCGCCGCAACCAGCAACTGGGGTGGAGTCACCGCCCGCTTGAACACCTCAGCAGTACACGAGATCGTTTCGCCCTCATAGGCAACGCGGCCCGAATTCAGCAACGGACCGAGGACCGAAAGGTAGTCACGAAGATGTCGAATCGGCTTGGCATCCTCGATTCCCAAGGCACCCATCATGACCTTGTGAGACAGGCCGATGCCCAGCGTGAGACGAGAGCGAATCGCACTCTGGGTTGTGAGCGCTTGCCCGGCCAACACCATTGGGTGTCGTGGATAGGTCGGGATAACCGCGGTGCCAAGCTCCATTCGCTCCACATGCTGGCCCACCA
>JAYSVF010000005.1:0-5737 GCA_043718695.1 Acidimicrobiia bacterium
GCCGTTTTGAACTGCACGCTTTCATATTGAACAGGGTTCATTTCGAGCGCATCGAGCGCGTCTTCGATCGCCTCCGCCACCGCTTGCGGAAGGGAACCAAGGTATTGCTCCGCACGAGCGTCAAACACGATTTCGTACGGCATCCGTTCAAGCTACCAGGGACTATTGAAACCACGAATGGCCTGCCTTCGCCTTGCGCCGACCACGATTTCGAACTCGTCGCTCAGGTCCGTCCCGTCAAGACTTGGAAGCTGGCGGTTCGTTACTCAGCACACAGAAACCCAACGGATTGATTGCGTTCGAAGGCGCAACGGTCCTTCATTACGACAGCGATTTTGATCACATCGCCGAAGTAACTCGTCAACCGACAAGCTGGATTGTTCCCCGGGGTTCGGTGGACTAACTCCGCTGCCAGCGTGCGGCTACCCCAAGCACACCTATCGGTTGCCGGCTACTCGAAACACCCGCGGGAAAGATCGCCCGAACGTGATCGAGATCACAGACTGATTGCCGGGCACCTGTTCCACTAAGGGTCCACTACAGAAACATTGAGGTATGAGATGAACACCACCATCGTCGTCGGAGTCGACAGCAGCCCACAAGCCCTCGTGGCCGCTCGAAAGGCAGCGGACATCGCAAAGGCGCTCGGTGCCGATCTGCACATTGTCACTGCGGTGATGAAGAACGAGTCTTATGAGTTCGGAATTGGGTCGGACCGCTGGGTCGGGTCCGACTTCGACCGAGCCGAACAAGATCTCCAAGCCATAGCCTCCGAGTTTCGCGGTGCAATCACCGTCTCGACGACAGCCGTGAAGTCGAGCCCGGCGGAAGCGCTTTGCTCCGAGGCGGAACGGCTGCATGCGTCGATGGTTGTGGTCGGCAACAAACGTGTGCAGGGTGTGGCGCGTGTGTTGGGATCAGTGGCGAACGCCGTCGCCAAGGACGCACCCTGCGACGTCTACATAGTCCACACCTACGACTGAGTTGTCCTCGCGAAGGCGACCGTGTTCTTCACCGACATCGTCGACTCGACCAAGTCGGCGGCGCGTTACGGCGACCAGGCATGGGCGGCGATCCCGCTACTCAAGTCGCCGTCAGCTCCACCTCCACCGGGATTCGTCCAAGCTACTCTTGTTAGAGTTATAATAAGTCTGATGAGAGTAGAGCGCCCAGGTCGTCTGTTTGATCGTGACCGTGAATGGGCGCTGTTGGAGCGCTTCTGGGACCTCCAACGTCCCGGTGCCCGGCTCGGCATTGCCTACGGCCGACGCCGACAGGGCAAGACAGCCCTACTTGAAGCTTTCGCCGAGGCAACGGACGGGTTCTACTGGCAGGCGTTGGAGGAGACATCAGCGCAAAATCTTCGCGACTTCTCCGCCGCCTGGAACGAATTTCGCGGATCGAATGAGGGTCAGGAGTTCCCGTCGTGGTCATCGGCGATCGCTTCGCTGTTTGACCGGCAATCCGACACGCTGGTGATCCTGGACGAGTTCGGCTACCTCCTCGATGTCGCTCCAGAAGTGCCTTCGCTCATTCAGGCTCGGCTGACGCCTCGAGCGCAACGTGACGGTCGAACGAAGATCGTGTTGTGCGGGTCGGCATTCTCGCAGATGCGAGGCCTCCTGAGCGGCGGGGCACCACTGCGAGGTCGGGCCGAGCTGGAGCTTGTCATCCAGCCATTCGACTTTCGCACCGCTGCGGCCTACTGGAAGCTCGACGGAAATGTTGATGCCGCCTTCCAGCTCCACGCACTCCTTGGTGGAACGCCGGCTTACCTAGCGTTGGCCCGGGTCGCGCCGAAGGCCGGCAACGTCGAGAAGTGGATGATCGAACATTTGCTCGACCCCGCGTCGCCGCTGTTTCGTGAGGGTCGTATCGTTGTGACCGAAGATCCGACGCTCGCTGACCGTGCTCTGTATTGGGGCATACTTGCCGCGCTGGCCGAAGGCAAGGGTCGGCGCACGGACCTTGCCGAAGCGCTTGGGCGAACACCTACATCGATTGGATTCCCGACCAAGGTGCTTACCGACGGCGGTTGGGTCGACGAGCAGCCTGATCCGTTTCATCCGAACCGGACGACCCTCCAGATCAATGATCCGATCATCCGGTTCTATCGATTGGTGATCGAACCTGAGCAACGCAGACTCACACGAGGTGACGCCGTGCGTGTAGCGCGTGACGCGCGGTCGATCATCGCCCGGCAGATTTACGGTCCTCATCTCGAATGGATGGCAGCCGAGTGGGCTTTGCGGTTCGCCTCAGAAGCCACGATGGGCGGATCTCCAAGACTCGTTGCGCCCGGTGTTCTTCAATCGAACGGCAAGCATCAAGTCGACCTCGTGGCGGTGGAACGGGCTCCGAACGGAGGCGACCGAATCCATGCGATTGGGGAAGTCAAAGCGGGCAAGGAAGCGGTAGGTGTTGCTCAGCTCGCCCGCCTCGACGAGATCGTAGGCAAGCTCGCCAAGCGCGCCGCTCCAAACGTTCAACGTCTTCTCGTCTCTCGAAGCGGCTTCACTGGAGATCTTCATCGGCTCGCCGCTAGCCGCAGCGACATCCAACTCATCGACCTCCACCGCTTGTACAACGGCGACTGACAGACCGACACCTGATTTTCCCCTCGAAGGACGATGGGGCTTACCAGGCCGTGATCGCCATCGAGAAGAGCTGGAGGTGGCATCGCGCCACAAGTCGGAGTTCCTAGCAAACATGTCGCACGAGCTGCGCACGCCGCTCAACGCCATCATCGGCTACGCCGAGCTGCTGAGCGAGGAGTGCGAGGACCTCGGCACCACCGACTTCCTCCCCGAGCTCGGCAAGATCCAGTCGGCCGGCAAACACCTGCTCACACTCATCGGCGGCATCCTCGATCTGGCCAAGGTCGAGTCTGGTCGCATGACGATGTTCCTGGAGACGTTCGGCGTGCAGTCTCTCGTCGACGAGGTCGAGTCAATCGTGCGGCCGATGGTCGAGAAGAACCGCAACACGTTCGTGATCGATTGCCCAATTGACATCGGCATAATGTATGCGGACGTAGTGAAAACGAAACAGGTCATGTTCAATTTACTCTCGAATGCGGCGAAGTTCACCGAACATGGAACCGTTTCGCTCCGTGTCCAACGGTCCAGCCAATCTGCAATGCAACCCACCACCAAACCCGGCATCACCCATCCGCCTAGCAACACCGACACCGACACGATCACCTTCGCCATCACCGACTCCGGAATCGGCCTCACCGACGAACAAATGGGTCATCTGTTCGAAGCGTTCTCCCAAGCCGATGTTTTAACAACCCGCAAGTACGGCGGCACCGGCCTAGGTCTCGCCCTCAGCAGATCCTTCTGCCTCATGACGGGCGGCGACATCACCGTCACCTCCACTCCCGGCCAAGGCTCAACCTTCACCGTCACCATCCCCACTACCGTGACCGATCAAACCGATTTACAAGAGTCATCGGTATGACATCCACCGAATCCCCAGCAACGAACCCACGGTTGCGAGCGCGTTTGATGCTCTCGGTCAACCCTCCTCAACCTTCCCAACTCGTCAACACTTCACTCAGTAACGAAAGCTACGCACGCCTATCATGCCGAAAATTCTGATTGTTGAAGACAATGAAATGAACCGTGACATGTTGTCGCGCCGCTTGGAACGACGCGGATTCAAGATCGTTATGGCCGTCGACGGAGCCGAAGGTGTAGCAATGTCGAAAACCGAATCACCCGATCTCATCCTCATGGACATGAGCCTCCCCGTCATGAACGGCTGGGAGGCCACCCGAGCCATCCGAGCCGACGATGCAACCGCCGCAATCCCGGTCATTGCCCTCACCGCCCACTCCATGCCCGGCGACCGCGAAAAGGCCATGGAAGCAGGATGCGACGATTACGACACCAAACCCGTCGACCTCCCCCGCCTCCTCGCCAAAATGGCCGCCTTTGGAGTAACCACCCCATGAGCCCTGAGCAGGAGCGGGAATTGCGTCACGAGTTGCGCACGCCGGTGAACCATCTCATTGGGTATGCCGAATTACTGCTTGAAGAGGATGGGATTTCGGCGACGAACACCAGCAATCTCGAATCGATACGCACAGTTGCCCGCCAGGTACTTGAGCTTGTTCCCTACTGCTTGGCGATTCGGTCCCAAGCCCCGGAGGAGACGCGAATGCAATCGGCACTACGCCACGTAACTCCCCCGCATCGGCCCGCAGTCCCCAACCCTTACCGGATAGCTCCGTCAACATAGGCCCGTCGAGCGAATCCGCAAGCAACGGCAGCTCGATCCACACTGACCAAATCGCGAATTCAACTGCAAACGGGAATGCAGTAAGCGCGCTGAAAAACTACGTTGCGCAGCTCAGGGAATCGGCGGAGGCGCTCACCGCAAGTCCCGATGATCTGCCCACTGATGATCTCGATAGGCTCAGCTCTGCCGCGTCGAGATTGGGCGAATTGACTGAACGGCTCACGGCTGGACCCGTCCTGGTTGATCGCCAAACCGGAAGCACCGCCGCACCAATGACCGGCCGCCTCGAAACCATCCTGGTGGTCGACGACGACGAAGCCAACCGCGATGTACTTGGACGTCGGCTGCAGAAACTTGGCTACGGGATTGTGGAGGCTCGCGATGGCATCGAAGCACTCGAGCGCCTCGCCGAAGCGCAACTCGGGATCGATCTGGTTCTGCTCGATGTGATGATGCCGCGCCTCGATGGGTTTGCCGTGCTGGAACGCCACAGAGATGACCCGGCTATTCGACACATACCGGTCATCATGATCTCCGCGCTCGACGATATGGCCAGCATCGTGCGATGTATCTAAGCTGGCGCCGAGGACTATCTGCCGAAACCGTTTGACCCGGTGCTGCTGAAGGCACGCGTGGGTGCCTGCATGGACAAGAAGCGACTGCGAGATGCCGAGCGCGAATTGCATGCCACCGTCGCCACCCAAGCCGCCGAATTGCTGGCCTGGAACACCCAACTGGAGCACCGAGTAGCCCGGCAGGTCCAAGAGGTTGAACGACTCAACCTGATGCAACGCTTCGTTCCACCACAATTGGTTGAAGTGCTAGCAGCCGGTGGTGTAGAGCTACTGAAATCTCATCGCCGCGACATCACTGCCCTGTTTTGCGATCTGCGCGGATTCACTTCGTTTGCCGAACGATCCGAACCCGAAGATGTGATGGCCGTACTCGCCGAGATGCACAATGCCGTAGGTCCACTTATCTTTGAGCAAGGTGGCACCCTCAGCCAATTCACCGGCGACGGCATGATGGTCTTCTTCAACGACCCCATCCCGTGTGACGACCCCGCCCGACGAGCCGTGACCCTAGCGATTGGTATGCGCGAGCGAGTAGCCGTGCTGTCGGAACAATGGAAGGCCCGCGGACATCACCTCACCCTCGGCGTTGGCGTAGCGGCCGGTTATGCAACGTGTGGACAAATCGGCTTCGAAGGACGTTTTGAATACACCGCCATTGGCTCCGTAGTGAACCTGGCTGCCCGGTTGTGTGGCGAAGCAAAGGGTGGCGAAGTGCTCATCTCAGAACGAATCGTAAGCATGCTGAGCACCTCCCTCCAATCCCAGCGCCTAGCCGACGTAGATCTCAAAGGCCTCGCCAAACCCGTCCCCACCTACCTCGCCCTCGCTCTCTCCAACTAATCGACCGGCCGAACTCGGACCGTGTCGGTGAGGACTACCCAAACAGGTCATTCCGCTAAACTTGTAATTTCGTAGGT
>JAYSVF010000041.1:0-5342 GCA_043718695.1 Acidimicrobiia bacterium
TGTGCATGCCACCACCGTTCGCACCAATAACCCCAACTGCGGCGCGTTCCGCGGTTTCGGTGCCAATCAAGCGCAGTTTGCCATGGAGGGCGTAATGGATCGCCTAGCCGAAATGGTGGGCATCAGCGGTTGGGAAATTCGTATGCGAAACGTTATTGGCCCCGGTCAAGTTTGGGGTCCGGGGCAAATCATGGACGATGGTTCTGCGGGCGCCAAGGCCTGTCTCGAAGCGGCACGTGAACCCTACGAAGCAGCAATGGCCGCTGGCAAAGCCGTCGGCCTCGGTCTTGGCCTCAAGAACTCCGGCCTCGGCAATGGGTTCAAGGAAATCTCGAAAGCCGTGGTGCGTTTCCTGGGTGGCGGCGTGGATGATCCCGTCGAAGTTCGCCACTGTTGGACGGAAATGGGCCAAGGTATTCACACTGTCGCGTTGCAAGTTGCGGTGGAAGAACTCGGGATTGATCCGGCGCGAATTCGCGTGATCGTGGATACCACCCGAGAGCTTGGGTTGGGCCAAACCACTGGTTCACGCGGCACCCTCATGGGCGCTGGTTCGGTAATGGAAGCGTGCAGAACTGCGGTTGCCGACGGGTGTAAACCAAACGTGGATTACGAAGGCGAGTGGCGTGTTGATTGGACCAATTCGCTCTACGAAGACCTAGAGAATCCGCTCATTCATTCCGCCTTTAGCTACGCAGCACAGCTGGTCACCGCTGATCGCACGACCGGAAAAATCGAGAAAGTCCTAGCCATTCACGATGTTGGCAGGGCAGTGAATCCGCAACTGTGTGAGGGCCAGGTCGAAGGCTCGGTGCATATGGGCCTTGGCTATGCGCTCACGGAGGATTTCCCGGCTAACAAGCTTGGACAACCCACCAATATGACCCTACGTTCGCTTGGTATTTTGCGGGCCAAAGATGTGCCCGTGATCGAAACGATTCTGGTGGAAGTGCCCCAACCGCGAAGCCCCTATGGCATAAAGGGGGTCGGCGAAATCGGGCTCGTTCCCACCAGCGGAGCCGTCGCCGCAGCGCTTCATATGGTCGACGGCATTTGGCGCAACAAGCTCCCCATGGGGATGCCCGCCGCAGCGGCTGAAGAAGAAGCTTCGTAGGAGTTATCCACGCCCATGTCAGAACTTCTGCTCCCCAACCAAACCTACGGAATGGTATGCGCGCATCATCATCTGTACTCGTCTCTCGCTCGCGGTATGCCTGCACCACCAAAGCAACCCACCAGCTTCGGTGCCATCCTCGAACAAATTTGGTGGCGCTTGGATTGCGCGCTCGACCTTGACATGATCTATTGGTCGGCGAAACTCGGCGCCCTTGAAGCACTCGAAAACGGCACCACGTGCATCATTGACCACCACGAATCACCCAACGCGATTGAAGGCAGCCTTGATGTGATCGCCCAAGCGTGCGCCGAGGTTGGCGTTCGGGTGAGTTGCGCTTACGGGGTAACAGATCGCCATGGCGGCAGTGGTCCCGTTCCTATTGAAGGTCAACCAAACGCTAATACGCGACCTACAAGGATGACCGATGCAGCAAGACGTGGACTTCAAGAGAACGAGCGCTTCCTAAAATCCGGTGGGCGCGGATATGTAGGCGCGCATGCCGCTTTTACCTGTGCCGACGAAACACTCGAAGCCATCGCCGGGCTCGCTGCCGATTTGGGGGTCGGAGTTCACGTACATGTTGCGGAGGGTACTGGCGATGCTGATGCCGGCGTTCGCTGGGAAAAGCTGGCGAGAGAGGATTGGCTTCTCGTCCATTGCGTGTTCTTGGACCGCTATTTGCCCGGGACTATCGCCCATAATCCACGTAGTAACTACAACAACGGGGTGGGGTACGCGGCACCAGCGAGGCGTTCGAACCGAATTGTTTTGGGAACCGATGGCATTGGCGCCGACATGGGTGAAGAGTTCCGTCTCGCCTACGTGGCACATCGAAACGACGACCTAACCGCCTCTCCTGACACTGCATGGTCGTGGCTAGAAAATGCTCGAGTTCTTTTTCCCGAATCACGAGATGACATCGTGAGCTGGAGTTATTCGCCAATTGAACCCTGGCAAGTCGCCTTCACCCCGGGCATACGGGCGACAGATGTTTGGGTCAACGGGGAGCATGTGGTTGAACTAGGGAAAGCAATCAAGGTCGACGGGGAAGAAATCCGGAGCCGAGCCAAAGAGCAGAAAGTGAGGCTGTTTGCCTGTTTGTAGGGATTTTCATTACACGACTGAGACAATGTATTGAGAAATCAACAGTAAACGTTGCTTAAGACCATGCCGATAGTGCACGCATGGAACATTCTCCAGTAGGCCACCTTCTCCTTACCCTTGGGCAATCCATCTCGGTATTAAATGAAGTTGGCATGGTTCAATCAGTCACCGGCTCAATTGAGCACATCCTGGGCTATCCGGCCTCAGATCGCATCGGCCGCCCGGCCATCGAGCTGATTCATCCTTCCGACAAAGATGAGATGTTCCAAGCATTCCTTGACGTTGTGACGAGAAAAGTCCACGGCTCACGCCACGCCGTTCGCGCAATTCACAACAACGGAACATATCGATCGCTATCCATCACTATGCGAAACGCTGTCGACGACAAATACATCAACGGAATTGTTCTCTGTGCGCAAATACTTCCAAACGAACGCGTGGCCGATGCCGAGCTTGCGATTTGGGACGATCCGCTTACCAGGCCGGTTTTAACCGAAGCACTTGCGACGCTTCGATCCGTCGAAGGTCAGGGATTTGAATCGAATGACGGCGGTGCTGAGGCTGCCCTAGGGGCAATTCTGGCTGCCACCGGATCGAACACAATCTCGGTTGTGGTTTCGAGCAGCTCGGAACCGAAAGTTCGCGTGCTTGCGGTGCACGATCGACGGGGGCCACGAAAACTCGAAGGCCGTTCCATTTCGGCGGAACACTTTGCCCCGTGGATCGATGCACAGGAGATGGACCAATCAACTGAGGCTATTGAGTTAACCCGGGAGACTATGCCTGAATCGTGGAAGACGTTTTTACCCGAAAATTCAGGTGACCGATTTGTCCTCCTGCCAATGAACTGGGGTATCCGGACAGGATTCATCCTTCTCACCACAGATTGTTCCACCGATCTCGCACGGGTAATCGCCAAAGAAATCGGCCGGATAACCACTAACCCGGTGGCACATTGGGTGACTAGGCGCTCGCTACAACGCGCCCAAAATAATCGCTTAGGCACGCTTCTTAAACACAGTATTGATCTTGTAATCGTTCTGAACCAAGCTTTCCAACTTACGTATGCAAGTCCAATGGCCATGGTTGCGATGGGGATCAAACCAAAAGCTGAGGGAGGTTACGTACTGACCCACCCTGTTTTGGGTGGGGCACAAATGGCGATGTTGACCGATGGAGTTGCGGCTGGTGATAGCCGAATATCAGAGTTTCCGATCGTCACTATTGTCGGAGAAACCCGGGTTTACCGACTGACTATAACCAATTTGCTGCACGATCCAGATGTCCACGGATGGCTGGTCAATGCCCACGATGTCACCGATCGGGTTTCCTCAGAACGAGAGTCTTTGGTCAACGCGAAGCGGCGATCTGCAGTAGCCGAAGCCACTGCGTTGCTTTCGAACAGCACCCCAGACAGCATCGTGAAAGATCTCGCAAAACCGCCAAATTCCCTTCGTGTACTTACCAATAGTCCGAAGGGAGGGGTCTGGCTGTCCATGCCCGGCGAGGCGAACGCTAAGTCAATTATCGAGCTCGTGCCGCACGGCAACCCACTGTTCGGAACCAGCATTCCCGATCTGTGCCTGGTGGAATTATCTCGTCTCTTTGCCCCGGAAACTCAGATAGTCGCTCCGGGGAACGCAAGTTATCAGGGTCTCTTAGATCTCATTAATGTTCCGGGCGCGCCCGCTATTGCCTACGGCATGTTCCTCCCGATACGCATGAATGGAGATCTGCGGGGATTGTCGGTGCTGATTCGATTTGATGACCAACCATTCGAACAAACTGACCTTGACACGGCCCGTTCGATTGGAACCACAATCTCTGGTGCCTTAAGCCGTTGTGAAGCCATTTCTCAATTGGCGATCCAGGCGCGAACCGATGCACTCACTGGCTTGGCCAACCGTCGTGCCCTTGACACCACCATGGACGCGATTCGCAATCGCCCGTCAAACATGGAGGTGGGCGCCGCTTCACTGTTTTGTGATGTTGACGATTTCAAGTTCATCAACGACACCCTCGGCCACGATGCTGGCGATGCGTTCCTGTGTGAACTGGCCAGACGACTCAACGAGACCTGCCGCTTGGGTGACCTAGTAGCCCGAATGGGCGGCGACGAATTCGTGATTATTTTGCCGACGTGCGACACAGCTGACGATGCGTTGATCTTTGCCAATCGCATAAGAGAAACAATACGTGAACCTATTACTCTCGCAGGACGGATCATTCGACCGTCGGTATGTATTGGCGTAGCGTACGAAAGCGCTGAGCAACTTCGCACGATGGGGGCCGAACGGTTGATTGCCAATGCTGACCTGGCCCTCCTTGCCGCCAAGGGCCGTGGAAGTGGGGAAGTTGAAATTTTCAACGACCAGATGGCCCAATCTGCGAAGGAGCGGCTTGCATTACTAAGCGCCATGGGTGAGTCAATCGACCGCAACGATTTCGCGCTGCATTTCCAGCCCATCGTCGATGTCAACGACCCAACTCGGCTCCGAGGATTCGAGGGCCTTTTGCGATGGGAGAACCAGGGTCGACCAATCGGTCCTGACGTATTCATTCCATTGGCCGAACGCTCAGGCGTCATAGGAAAACTCACTTCGATCGTTATCATCCAGGGGGTACGTCAGTTGTCTTTGTGGCGTGAACACGGCATCGTTGCTGATGACGTCACCCTCTCGCTCAACGTGTCTGGGCATGATTTGCGATCGCCAAGCCTCATTCCTCAGATCACCGCGGCCCTCACAGCGTTCAACGTCCCCGCCGATCGTATCCACCTCGAGTTGACAGAGAGCAGCTCGATCGACATCGCCAGCGTTCTCGACACGCTCAATGCCATTCGTGCTCTCGGAGTTGGCCTTTCTATCGATGACTTTGGCACTGGGTACGCCTCGCTTTCCTACCTCCGTGATCTTCCGGCTTCGATCGTGAAAGTGGATCAGTCATTCACGCGCAATATTGCCGACGTCCGCGATCGTTCCCTCATTGCGGCATCCATTGCCATGGGTCATCAGCTTGGGATGGAAGTAATCGCCGAAGGCGTCGAGACGGTAGATCAACTTGGTCGGCTCGCCGAATTGGGATGCGATATGGCCCAGGGTTATTTGATCAGCCGTCCAAT
>JAYSVF010000042.1:0-13157 GCA_043718695.1 Acidimicrobiia bacterium
GAGACCGACGTGCAGCGCATGATGGTGATGGTTTCCAAGTTTGATCATTGCTTGGTGGACTTGTTATACCGCTGGCGCGCCGGTGAGTTGCCCGTTGCAATTCCGTTAGTTGTTTCGAACCATCCTGATTTGGCGCCGCTGGTTGAGAACTTTGGGATTCCGTTCAGACATGTTGCGGTTACTAAGGAAACCAAGCCTGCTGCGGAGGCTGAGGTTTTGGAGTTGGCCGCTGAGTTCACCATCGATTTCGTGGTGTTAGCTCGGTATATGCAGGTGTTGTCCAACGATTTTTGCGATGCGATGCCAGGACGGATTATCAACATTCATCACTCCTTCCTTCCCGGTTTCAAAGGTGCCAAGCCGTACCATCAGGCCAAGGAGCGCGGCGTGAAGTTGATTGGCGCAACGGCTCACTACGTGACGAGTGATCTTGACGAGGGACCAATCATTCACCAAGCAGTGCAGCCCGTTACCCATGCGCAAAGCTCAGAGGACATGGTGATCGTCGGCAAGGATGTGGAGCGCATGGTGCTTTCAACCGCGGTGAAAGCCCACGCTGAGGATCGTGTTTTCCTGATTGACGGCGCCACGGTCGTTTTCTAGCGCAGGGACGCGCAATTCATTGCGCAGTGTTTCTACCCCGATTCCAGCACCATCGCGGAAACTACACCCAAATCACTGCGCAATTACTTGAGCAAACACGCACTAGCTTCGCTTGGGTTTTCTCGCTGCACTTGAGCCTTACCGCTTTCCGTCACAGCTTCCGATTGGACGTTCTCGACAATCTCGACAATCACTAAGGATTGGGGTTGGGCTACGGTCGAAGTTCCGCATTTCGGCGCAAGTTACTAAAGGTTCAAGCATGACTGCAACGTCACGTTCGTTCAATATCGTCCCCCTATTTGCGCTGGTCGCAAGCCCATTTCTTACTGTCACCGCCTTCACCCGTTCAGCTTCCGCTGCGCCAGCATCCTCCTTCGCCTGCCCAACAGTCGCGCTTAACGCCGGGAAAGCAACCAAACCCATCGGCGCTCGTCTGCGCATAGCCACCACGGTTGCGCCGATTACGTCGATCGTGGCCAATGTTGTTGGTGATAAGGCCGACGTGCAGGGAATAGTGCCCGAGGGCACGAATTCTCACACCTTTGAGCCCAAGCCCAGTGTGGCCAAACTCATGACCAAGGCCGATGTGGTGTTCGTAAACGGCCTCAAGCTTGAGGAACCCACGAAAGATTTGGCGACAAAGAACATGTCGAAAAAGGCGCAGCTTATTGAGCTGGGCACCCTAACGCTTCCACCATCGCAATACATCTTCGATTTCTCCTTTCCCAAAGATGGGGGCAAGCCCAATCCGCATTTATGGACGAATCCTCCGATGGCTAAGTGTTATGCACAGATAGTACTTTCCGTAGTGTCGAAGGCTGACCCGCTCAACGCTTTGACGTATAAATCAAATGCGGCGAAGTACCTGGTAAAGCTTGATCAACTCGATGTTGCCGTCAAAGCTTCCACTGCTTCGATTGCTCCGGCTGCACGCAAGTTGCTCACGTACCATGATGCGTACGCATACTTTTCTCTTCAGTACGGATGGACCGTGATTGGGGCAATTCAACCTTCGTCGTTTGATGAGCCCACCCCGAAAGAAGTTGCCAGGCTGATCACCCAGGTGAAGAAGGAGAAGGTGAAAGCAGTTTTTGGTTCCGAAGTGTTCCCTTCACCGGTATTGGCACAGATCGCGAAGGAGGCCGGCGCTAAGTACGTAGACAAACTCCGAGACGACGATCTCCCCGGCAAACCTGGCGATAGGGATCATTCATTTCTGGGCTTGTTGCAGTTCGATTTCGTCACGATGGTTGCTGCTTTGGGCGGCGATCCATCGGCGGTACTGGCCTTCAATCCAAACGATATAACCCCAGACAAAGCGAGCTACCCACAATGAGTTCTGAAGAAGATCTCGCCACCGAGTTTGCCGCGGTTGAGCCGCTCATTCATCTGCACCACGTTGGCCACAGCTACGGCAATGGCCATGTGATTGATGACGTCACGCTCGGCATCATGCCGGGGCAGCTTTCTGGGATAGTCGGCCCTTCTGGTTCCGGCAAAACCACCCTGCTGAAGGTATTGATTGGGACAATCACACCAACACATGGTGAGGTCAAACGATCTGGGGACATACGGCTTGGTTACGTTCCTCAAACTGAGGTGGTGAACTGGAACTTCCCCGTCACCGTTGCCGAAACCGTGACTATGGCCCGAACCCCTCGGAAGTGGAATCCGCGCACGTCGCTGGTTGAGCGCCGTGAAGTGGAGGTGGTGTTGGAACGCTTGGGCATTGCCGATCTTGGTCAGCGCCATATCCGAGAGCTTTCCGGCGGTCAGCAGCAGCGGGTCTTTATTGCCCGTGCACTTATTGGTCAACCAGATCTGCTGTTGATGGACGAACCAACATCGGGGGTAGATGTACGCACTCGCCATGAGATTTTGCACCTGCTCGAAGAGCTCAACGCTTCGGGGTTGGCCATTGTGTTATCCACGCATGATCTCAATGGCATGGCCGCCCATCTTCCGCATTTGATATGCATCAACAACAAGGTGCAGGGAATGGGCTCACCCCTCGAGGTCCTTACTCCTCGAATCTTGGAGGCGACCTACGGAGCCCCGATGGATGTTCTGATCCATGCCGGAATGCCGCTCGTCGTTGATCGAAGCTTGCGGGTAGTTCCGCCGCCTGCCGAGCAACTTGGCGAGCAACTTGGCGACCGCATTCCTGAAGCAGTCGCCTCCTGATGTCGATTTTGCTTGATCCACTGCAGTTTGCTTTCCTTCGCAACGCACTGATCGTTTGCACAGTTGCTGGTGCGCTATGCGGTTTGCTGGGTGTTTTTGTGACGTTGCGGGCAATGTCGTATATCGGCCACGGATTAAGTCATGCCATTTTCGGTGGTGCAGCCATTTGTGCGGCACTGGGTTTGAATTTTTTCATCGGTGCTGGCGTTTGGGGAGTAGCAACCGGCCTTTCTATCGGCCGAGTAACTCGACGCAGAATCATTGGCGCCGATGCAGCCATCGGTGTACTTACTACTGCTTCGTTTGCCTTCGGCTTGGTACTGCTTGGTCTGTTCCCCCGAGTGAAGACCAGTATTGACGCCACCGTGTTTGGAAGCGTGCTTGGCGTTTCGTCGGGCGATGTGTGGATTGTGTTGTTAGTAACTGCGCTTACGGTTTTGGGCGTGACGTTGAACTACCGACGACTGCTGTTCACCACGTTTGATCCTGAGGTAGCCGAAGCTTCTGGTGTGAAGATCGCTCGGTATGAAGCGCTGTTGATGTTGATGTTGAGTTTCGCCACGTTGGCCACGATGAAGGTTTTGGGCGTAACGCTCATCGCTGCCACGCTGGTGACCCCGGCGGTGATTGCACGGATGCTCACCAATTCGTTCGCCAAAATGCTGTGGATCAGCTCGGGGATCGGGGCGGCGTGCGGTTTCAGTGGCATGTACCTGAGCTATCACCTCGATGTTTCCTCCGGCGCCGCCATCGTGCTGACCAGCTTTCTCGTGTTTCTCGGGGTGTTCTTCGCCAGCGGTCGATCCGCCCGACTCCGCACCTCGACTGCCCACGCCCACTAGTGCAGGGAAGCGTAAGTCATTGTGTGGTGTTTTGACCCCAGTCCCCAGTACCAATGCGGAAAGTACCACCGAGACACTACGCAATGATTTACGCGAACATGCACTAAAGGAGACGTGGGAACCGCCCTCAGGGAAGCGGCCGTCGCTGAGGCGCTAGGATCGTGGGTTCATGGTTGTTTACTGCCAGCTGGGTCGCGCAATTTCCGGAAACACAAGCAAAGCGTGTGTTTGTGAGCGATCTGGAAGCTTGTGCGGGGAGTCTGGGGAGCAGAGCAATGGTTGATGTATCTGTGGGGCCAACTCGCCACGCCCGGTTGTCGCCGGTAAACCAGACCCCAAACGTTGTAGCCGAGTTCGCCGCCAAACAATGGCCGGGTCTGCTTGGTGTTTTGGGCATCCTCCTGCTCTCGAACTACCCGTTTTATTGGTTGATGGTTGAGCGACCGGCCTTCGATGGAGCTTTCCGCTGGCGAACCCCGCTGCTCATAATGGGCTCGGTGTTTGTCATCGCCAGGGCTGACCCACATCGTTTGCAACGCACGCTCATCCGCGCCTGGCCGATTTTGGCAATGCTGGCTTTTGCGCTTCTTTCGCTTTTCTGGACTGTGGACACCTCGATGACCACATGGTCACTCATCGAGCCAGTTACCGGTTTCACCTTTTGTTTAGCGCTCGCCGTTACGTTCCCCCAACGGAAGTTGCTTGATGTTGTTGCGGTTGCGGGTGTCATTCTTTTACTCTTCAACTTTTACGCGTGCATCCAGTCCCCCGAGATTGCTGCGGTTGGGGGCCCGTGGGGTGGTCTAACCGGGAACCGAAACGGGCTTGGCATGAATACGGTGATCTTTGTGCCGTTCATGTTTTTCGCCATGGGCGGCAAATTTTCGGTGCAGCGGGCGTGGCGGTATCCCGTGTTCCTTTTCGGCCTTGGCCTCGCCTCTTTTGTCATGTATCGAACTGGTTCCAAGACGTCCACTTCAGCCATCATTGCTGCGGGTTGGATTTTTGGTCTCACCATCATTTTGCGATCGACGGCGCGCCAAGAACTAGCGCTGAAGGCAACGATTCGAATCATTGGGTTTCTGATTGTTTCGGCGGTCACGGCGCTCATCACGAAAGCCTTGACCGACACGGGATACTTCTCGTACACCTCGACGTTTTCCATGCGCACACCAATCTGGAAAGAAGCCCTCCGGATAACACGAGAGAATTTGCGCACAGGCATTGGCTACGGCGGATGGGCGAGTGGGAAGGGTTACTTCAAACAGGCAACATGGGATCGCGGCGTCGACCAGCTCTCCCATCTCCATAATGCCTATATTCAACAGTTCATGGATCTTGGCATCGTTGGGTTGGCTCTGATGCTTATAGCGCTTATGGTCTTGGGTTGGCGCTGGGGCAGGGTGGCAACGTCGAAGTATCCGTTCGGCGCGGGTTTCGGTGTGGTGTTGTGGCTTTGCCTTGTCATCATTTATGCGTTTGAATCCCGAGCGCTTTGGCCCACGTTTGATTTGTTGTGGCCCATGTTGTGTTTGCTTGCCGTGCTCCCTCCACCACAGCTCCGTGGCGCTCGCAAGAAAGTTTGGACACCGAGCCAGCGAAAGGGTCTCACGATCGGAATAGGAGTTGCTGTTGTTCTCGCGATGGCTATTCCGCTCTCTGCAAGACGGGCTTTTGTCGCAGAATCAGCCATCGGCCGGGTCATGGTTGCCCAGGCGGATGAGCGCGGTATGAAACTCTCTAGCGATGAGTTCGACACGCTGCAATGGATTGGCTGGTTCGCCAAAGATCGTCCGGATTTACAAGGCGCGTATATTGCCAATGGCATTCCGAACACCGTTGAACTGTTGAAATGGGGATTGCTGCATGGCGACACCCAATCGCAGACCCTCAATGTTGGTGTGATCACCCAGTTACTTGATCACTGGAACGCCGCATCTCCAGCACCGGTTGGCTTAGGAGACGAAGTTGTTGATGGGACCGCGGTTGCCGATGTGACCGAGCCGCTAGAGGGGCTAACACCAGAAGTTGACGACCCCACCGATACCATTTCCACGGACACCTTCCCGTTGGACTCCGGTCCAGTAGCTGGCCTTCCTCAGTAGTAAGCCAAGCGTGCTTAGGTTTTGGCTTCGAGGAGAAGATCAAACATTGCTTGATGGGTCCAAAGAGATTCATAGCGATCGTCTTCAACAGAAACTGAGGCTGCAGCGAGAATAGCTAGCGAGGGATCAGAACGAGCCGCGACTACCAGCGCAGGGTCCTTGCGTATGAAGTCGGCCGCTGCGTACGCCGCGTTATCAACTTCAGGTTGCCAACGAACTCGGCCACGGGCCCACCGGATGATTTCGGGAACGACGTTTTGCTCGCTGGCAACGCCGGGAAGTTTGGCGAGTGCCGAGGCGCATGGCACCAGCGCGATGGCTGTGGAATCAACACCGTCTCTTGTCCATTGCACCATGGACTCCATGGAGGTCGCGTCGAGTTCACCGGATTCGTTGGCAAACGCCGCTTGGAGGTCATCTCGTGCGCTCCAGTTGCTCACGATAAAGCGAACCAGGTCTCTGGTTTCAGCACGGTTGTATTCGTCGGGCAGTTCTCGGATTCTTTGCACAATTTGTGTTGGTCGCGCTGGATTGACGAAGGCCGTTTCCGCTCGTTGCAGTGACTGTTTGCAGTTGGATCGCCAACTATCCCCCGCGGCCTTACCGCTAGGTCCAAGGGCACTGCGTGCAAGAACTACCGTAATTGCGCATACGATTCCTAGCTGGACTACTGGGCCGAGTGTTCTCCAGGATGTTTTGCATCCTTCCGATACTGAATTTGTCATTTTGAGCGTTCCAGAAGAACAGCGTTGCCTGACCGGAAAAGCACCCTGACACCGTTTCTTGCGGCGAAGCTTTTTGCCTGCCCTTTCGTCACAACAATCAGATATCGCTCTGCTGAGTTGCTTGGCCATTTGCTCCAAAGCATGCTCGCGGGCTGCATCTTCCGAAGAACGGTGAGGTCTTTTTTTCGATCAAGGGCTGTCCACCACAGTGCATAGGCTTCAATCCCCGGGGCCACGATTCCCACGTCGTTCGGGTCAACATGGGTAGACGCCCACCTGGCCACACGATACCCATCGGCCGAAACCAGAGGCCGGGTGAGCCCGGTGAGCGGCGGCAACCGAATGGCCTGCACCAAAGACAGACACACGATCCCAGCGGCGATCGCGGGAGCAAATGCTCTTTTGAGCCGCTGGTCGAAGGCTGGGTTGGCGCGTGGATTGGCGTTGCCTTCTGAAGCGTTCGTAACGGTCAGCGCGCGACCTTCTCCGTGGACTCGTGAACGATCGGCAGAAAAGAACTCGGCGACGGCTTCCCCCAGCGATACCGCACCGAATGCCGCCACCACCAGTAGCCCAGGTAGAACTGAACTGATCACCTTGATCGAGGTGTATTTCGAAACGACACCAGCAGAGTAGGCAAGTGCTAAAGCTCCGACTTGCGCTGCACCCAACAGGACAGTAAGTGCACCTATTGTTTCCGATTTCGTCCGCCAAGCAAAAACAACCCCAACTACGACGAGGACCAACACGGTGAAGCCTCCAAGATCGGCCAGAGTTGGTTGGAGGATTGACCCTTCTTCCTGCGACATTTTGGTGGCTGCTCCCAACCATGGAAGCTGCACGGCTAAACCAATCGCAGCCATGCCCCCGGCGATACCTACCGCAGCGGTTAATCTCCGCTCAACAACTACAACCACCGTAACAACCGCGGCGGCGAGCAAGAGATGCAGGGGGTACACCAATGATGGGCCGACCATCAAACTAACCAAGAGAGGCCACCATCGAGGCAACGTGCCAGTGACCGCTCGCTTCTTGGATGACGAGCCCAACATCGCGCACGGATTGGTGAGCACTAGGGCCGTGACCACTCCCGCGAACCACAGGCCAACAACCTGGGCATAGAAGTAGCTTGCGGTGACTGCCCATAGGGTGAGCGTAGAGGTGGCGTAACCCACCAACGGCACCGTCGCCGCGGCCAACCCACGTTGCCATTGAGGCGCATGTGGGCGGGATCGTTGCCAGGCGAACGCGGCTGCAGAACCAAGCAGTATCCAGAGTCCGTAAGTGAGGCCGAGCGCGAGAATGTTGGCAACGCGAAGCGGGATGAGGGCAAAGGTTCGAGCAATGGTTGCTGCGAGATAGTGGGCACTCATAGGGTATTCGGCGAATTGCAGGAGCTCTGTAGTTGGAGCATTTGGAAGGGCTTGGCGCTTCGCGATCCAATTGACCATACCGAAATGCCGTGCCGCGTCATCGGCCACCGTTAGCGGGGAAAGAAACGGCCAGTTGACAAGACCTCTGGCGGCAAAGGCCAAGATCATTGTGATGAGCGTGCTCACCCCGTCGCCGATTGTCACCACGATTCGGAGCCCGTTCCGTTTGACATGCGCAAGAACAACACCGGCGAAAAGCGCCGCAAGAATGGAAACGAAGGGAAACGGGGTAGCCACCAGGCGCCCAACCGTCTGCCCGAACATCATCACCGCTATGGCCCAGAGCGCAAAGGCCACGCTGAGGAACACCACAATTGGAATGCTTCCAAACGGCGCGTCGGACGAAGTTCGGTCGCTGCCCTTTTGACGCCCGGGTTTGCTCCTTCCATTGGCAGAAGAAGCAGATCTGTGATTCGACGGTTGGAAGGCTGGGCGTTGTTCGGTTGAACCGCTCGTCGCCATAGTTACAGGCTATTCGCTGGCGAGCCGCCCAGGGATAGCACTCTTGTGAAACCCTTGCTTTCGGTCCGGTTCTTGCATCTGGATCAAAATGCGCCGAATCCGGCTAGAGCCCGGCGGTTGGGTCAGTTCTCGGGGTTTGGGTCAGTCTGGGGCTTTGAGGTCCCAGGTTTGGCCTTGGGGGGTGTCGCGAACTTCGATGCCACAGTCAGCCAACTCGTCACGGATGAGGTCGGAAAGATCGAAGCGTTTGGCGGCGCGTACCTCGAAGCGGGCTTTGAGGGCTACTTCCACAACCGGGCCGAGTGTCTCCCGCGGATCACGCAGGCCACCGACGGCTGCTTCGCCGAGTCTTACGATCATCGATCGCAACGCCGCTTTGGCTCGTTCGGGATCACGGCTCTGCAGCATGTCTTTTGACCACATTTCGATGGCGTCATCGAGGGTGAGCGCTTGAGTGGCCGCAGCGTTGGCATCGCCAGCACTAAGCGCGCTTTCGAATCCCAGAACACATCGGTCAATCTCTTCGGCCAAAGATCCAGCGGGCACATCTTGGTTTGGGGTTTCGGCTCCCCCCGATGCGGCTCCCTTGTCCCCGACTGCAAGCGTGGCGGATGAGGTGGCACCGGCATCGCCAGCGATCAGCACTTCGAGACCCAAGGTGGTGCCAGTAGGTATCTCTACTGATACGCCGTTACGACGAATGGTCATAACTCCCAGGCCGACGACTTGTGCGGAACCGGCATCGAGATCGATCATGACACCAGTGTGCTCGTCGAGACCCAGAACGTATGCATCGTTATGATCTGCGGCCAACGATTTTTCCAGCATGCTAAGCCTGCGCTCGCCGAGATAGCAGAACCGGGTGTCGTGGTGCCCGCCTTCGGCATTGTTGTAGTGCGGGATAACCGCTGCGTTGATGCCGACTTCGCCCAGCACGTTGAGCCCTTCAAGCCAATAGGGATCCTCTCCGGCCTTGTAAATCTCATAGACCGGAATCGTGGCTGCACCGAGGGTGAGTACCGCGGCACTGGAGAAGGTAAGCGCGCCTCCTAAACGGAGTTTGTCGGCCAGGATGGTGCGGATGGGTGTGGGTGCCCATTGCTTGAGCGTGTAGGTAGGGCTCCCGGGCCCAGCAAAGACCACTACCGCTTGGGCGAGCCGGGAGAATGCGGCTTCTCGTTCGGCCACCGTCATCGTGTCAATCCGGCCGATACCGGCAACCGTAAGTGGACGGACGATTGAGCTGGCAAAGTAGTCGAGGGTTTTCACACATAACTCGGCAGCGTTTTCTTGGAAACCGAAGGGGGTGTCGAGGAACAAGCTTTTCGCCGGGGTTGCTCCATCACCCATTTTTTCGAAGATCGCCCTATGGACTTTGACCATCGTCGGCGCGGTTTCACCAGAACCCATAAGGGTGAGAAGACGAGTCATCGGGGAAACTCGGTACGGCAGGGGTACATCGAAGCAGAAGCGGTCATGTCAGGAAAGGTCCTTGGCAAATTCGAGCAACACGTTGGTGAGCTCTTGGGGGAATTGGGCGTGAATGTCATGATCGGCATGTTCAAACCAGTGAGCTCTGCCGTTGGGCAGCAGCGCTAGCGCTTGATCAACGGCACCTTGTTTGTCGTGGGTAAAGGAAGCTTTGGAACCAGCGGGAACCATCAAGGTAGGTACGCGTAGCATTGGGTAACTAGCCGTGGGGTCATGCAGATAGAGATCGTGCAGGATGGCCATATGACGATCAAAGGTGAGCCACGGGGCAATGGTCTGATCGGCACGCAATTCAAAGCTGGCCACTTCGCCAAGCCTGCTGGATTCGGGCCAATCGGGGTGGGCGTCTCGCATCCAACCCTGCAGTGTGGCAAACGGCGTCCCAATGAGCTTCGGTGGTTTGAGTTTCGCGGCACAGTCTTCCCAGGTGGCGAATTGGGAACCTAAGTGAATGAAGCCCCCGTCAACGCAGACCACGCCGGCGAGTTGTTCGGGATAGCGCGCACCCATTTCGATGACGACGTTTCCACCCCACGATTGCCCCACAACCGTGACGCGTGGAATCGAAAGCGTATGGAGCACTTCTACGAGATCGGCACTCACCGTGGCAAGGTCATAGCCGTCATCGGGTTTGGCGGAGTGCCCGTGGCCGCGTTGATCAATGGCAATGCTTCGTCGGCCCGCTTTTGCCAGTGCTTCGCCGACACCGTCATACATGTGCTTGTTGGAAGCCAAGCCGTGGACGAGGAGAAACGGTAGAGGGTCATCAATCGGCCCCCGATCCACAATGGCCCTCTCACCACTCGATATCCGCACAAACGTCTCGTTGGTCATGTCCAAATCTACGGCGGTTCCGATGTGGTGTGACTCGTTCACTTGGTTCGGCAAGTTCATCCTCGGTGGGTCATCAAAAGCCGCGGCGTGCTGAGGGCTCGTTTGAAGGCTTGCGCCGAGCCAGATTTCTCCAACGAAACGACAACTCGACAGTACGTCAAGTCGGTTGCTTACAAGGATCCACACGTATCCACTTTTTGGCCTACCCCTCTCGATCTTGTGAGTAAAACCACCCAACCCCACCACCCAACCCGACCCTCCCCCCAGTTGGGTGGCCTAGTTGGGTGGTTTTCCAAAAGAGGAAGAGCTAGCTGGCGAAGGGCCAGCGGCGGACGAAGCGTTTGAAACGCTCCCACAGGGCGACGATTCCTTGCGGGAAGAAAATCAGGAACACCACGATGGCGAGGCCAGAGACCATGCGCACGAAGTTGCCGATTTTCATACCTTTGCCGTTGCCATCGGCCGTCACGAAGAAGAAGATTTGTTTCAACACAGGCTTGGAGAAGATCCAGCGGAACCGGTCGAAGATGCGATCCAAGCTGCCCAGCAACAACGCGCCAAATACTGAGCCGGTGATGGTGCCTGCGCCGCCCACAATCATCATGGCAACATACTGAATAGAGAGGTTCAGGTTGAAGAACTCTGGCGTAATCGACTGAATATACGAACCGTAAAGAGCACCCGAGATACCCGCTAAACCACCGCAAAGCGCGAACGCTTTCACTTTGGTGCGGGAGAGATCGATACCGATTGCTTCGGCAGAAACATCACGGTCTCGAACGGCCATCATGGCTCGGCCTTGCCGAGAGCGCACGACATTGCGGGCAATCAAAATGGCCACAACAACGAACGCCCAGGCTAGCCAGAAGTAGCCCATGTTGCGGGTGAACAAGAACGTTTTGAAAAACTCGGTTTCACCCGTTTCGGGGAGCGAGAACACAAGGCTCTTCCCCGGGGCAACGGCCACGACCGGTTGCGGCAGACCAGTTCGCCCCGGCGTGCCACCGGTGACATCGGCCCAGGCATTGAACACGTGCTCGCTGAATACCAACAGACCAACCGAAATAACCGCAAGGTAGTCACCGCGCAAACGTAACGCAAACGGCCCAATGATTGCAGAAATAAGTGCGCCTAGTAATCCCGCGAGCACAATCCAAACCAGGAAGGGCAGGTTGCGGTTTCCCACCGTTAGCTGCTGTCCAAAGTACCCAGCACCATAAGCACCAATACCAATCAGCGAAGCGTGGCCGAGCGAAACCTGGCCAGCGAAACCGGTGAGCATATTGAGGGCTAACGTGCCGATCGCAAAGATGCCTGCAAGCGTTAGCACCGAGAGACCAAACTCGCTCAGCGGCAAGCCGGGAATCAACTTGGCCGGAAGGTGAAACCCTTTATAGCCGAGCCACGAAAAACCAATCGGCGCCGAAACAAACAACACCAGACCAACCACTACGCCAAGTTTGAGCCAATTTCCACGAAGTGTGCGCAGATCGGAACCATAAGACGTCGTCATGGGTCTCGCCGCATCTCTGCGCGCCCACCAAGACATCGCGAAACCGCCGAAGGTACAGATCAACAGCGTGAGAATGGCGCCGCTCATGAGCGTGCTCCTTGTTTGACTAGTTCGATTTGTTCAATTGGGCTGAAGGGGACGGCTACGCACAGAAGTGCAACTTGATACCTACACGTACTAAACACGGCGAACCTCGCGGGAGCCGAAGAGACCATAGGGACGGATCAACAGGATGCCAATCATGATGAGATACGGGAACACCAAATGGAAGTTTGGGCCCAACCCAGCTTGGTAATGAAACGACCCGATCGTGATGTCGATGGTTTCGTGCAACCATTCATTGAAACGCCCTTGATAACCAAACATCAACTGTTGAGCCACGCCCACAATCACTCCGCCGAACAACGCACCTTTGGTGGAATCGAGTCCGCCAAGAATCGCTGCAGGCACTGCGGTAAAGGAATAGGCAATGAGGGTTGGCGCCACATTCCGTCCGTTCCCAGAAGAAAGCAACACGCCGCCGACGGTGGCAATGGCTGCAGCGATAGCCCAGGAGAGTCCAAACACCAGCTTGGGATTCACGCCTTGAGCAATGGCTGCTTCCTGATCGAGGGCTGTTGCACGCATGGCCGTCCCCATTCGGCTCTTGGCAAAAAACGTGAGGAGTGCTCCCACGATCACGGCGGTAACCACAAGGGTGATGACATCAATCAGGGTTACCGTCACGCCACCAATCTTGCTGAACGACAATCCCATTGGATCGTTGAGCGAAAGCGGATCGGTTCCCCAAATCGAGATGCCAATTTGCTCTGCAGCAATTGATAGCCCGAGCGTGGCCATGATGATGGTGAACGTCGGTCGGCTTCGCAGCTTTGAGAGAACCAATGCTTCTAGAGCAAAGCCCACAAAGGCCATCGTGAGTGCCGCCAACACCAAGGCAACCCAATAGTTCAGACCCCAAGTAA
>JAYSVF010000043.1:0-13138 GCA_043718695.1 Acidimicrobiia bacterium
TGGCCGGGATACTCGGAGGCGGCATCGATGATTTCGGCGCACACAAAGGCGCGCAACAATGGCCGAGTGTGGGTGCCAAGGTTGGGATGCGGGCCATTCATCGCGGTTCACGATTTCTTGGGCAAATTGTTCGGGTGATGCCCGATGGTGTAGTTATCCGAGGTGCATCAAGCGATGAAAGGGCGTTTCGATTTATGCCCGGTGCATTCATGGTTGAAGCAAAAGCCGTCACCCTGTTTCAACCCCGGCCGGTCCCTTCACAACGGCCAACGGTCATAACGGCGTCGGGTTCAGTAAAGGCTCCGGCGCAGCGAGCCAAGGTGGCACGGCCCAGCAGACTTTGGGTTGAGGGGATCCACGACGCGGCGCTTGTTGAAAAAGTCTGGGGCGATGATCTTCGAGAAGCAGCAATCGTGGTGGAACGCTTAGATGGAATCGATGATTTGGCCACCGCCGTAGCTGATTTCGGGCCCGACGATTCAGCTCGACTTGGCGTCCTGGTAGACCATCTCGTGCCCGGGTCGAAGGAATGGCACATTACCGAGCGGGTTCGCGGGCCCTATGTTGCGATCGAAGGAACGCCCTATATCGACGTTTGGCAGGCGGTTCGTCCCAATGTCATTGGTATCAAAGCTTGGCCGGTCATTCCGCGCGATGAAGAGTGGAAAGTTGGAATCTGCAAACGCCTTGGTGGTGGTGAACCGGCCGAGTTTTGGCGAAAGCTCCTGGCAAGCGTTCGAACCTATGCCGATCTTGAGCCATCGTTCGTTGGGGCCGTTGAGTCACTGTTGGACTTTCTTCTGGCTGAGTGAACCTGTCGGACGAGATCGAGTAGGGCAGGCTTCCTGATTCGCCTTAAAACACCCTTGACCAGCGGAGTTGTCTTAGGTCGATCGAATCATTCTCGGCGAATACCACCAAGAGTGGTTGTCATTTGGCTTGAGCTGCCGTAAAGTCTTTCTCGCACGAGAAGAGCACCGCCGAAGAAATTCGGACGTCGCAAAGCCACGGACCTACAGGAACCCATCAGTTTCCACGGCCGCCGGGCTACCGAATGACACCCGTCTCCTGCTTGGTCAACACAGGAGAACGTAATGCTCGGAACGAAGAAACTCACGATGAAGTTGGCCTCCGCCGGGGCAGCAGTTTTGCTCAGCGGCTTAACTATGGCGGGAACGTCATTGTTCACTGCCGATGTGGCCCATGCCGACACGATTTCCGACGAAGCCCAATTCGTTAAGCGCATCAATGAAGCCCGTGTTGCTGCAGGGCTCAAGGAACTCACGGTTCACGTCGCGCTGGTTGATGCCGGACGAAGTTGGGCCACGAAGATGCGTGACACCTCAGTTGCCGCCAACGTGGATGATTGCCTGATCTCCCACAACCCCAATCTACGAACGGCTGTAAACGCACCGTGGCGCAAACTCGGGGAAAACGTAGGGTGTGGTGATACCGACGCTGACACACTGCACGAGGCGTTCATGAATTCGCCGAAGCACCGGGACAATATTATGGACCCAACATTTGATTCCATCGGCATCGGCATTGTCATGACTGGCGAAACCATGTTTGTCACCGAGCAGTTCATGCAGGTCGATCAAAAAGCCGTGAGCAACGCAACGAACCCGGCCGTACCAAATGCGCTCGCACTGAAAGCCCCCAATGTTGCGGGCATTTCCCAAGTCGCGGCGCCTGCCGCGCCGAAAGTACGAGCAGTAAAACCCGCAAAGAAAAAGCCGACGAAACGCTCATCAAAAGCAGCAAGGGCTGCAAACAAACCCAAGACTCCTGTTGCAAAAACGCCTACAGCTCCACTTGCGAAGGCCCCAGCAGGAACGGTTTCATTTTAGAAATACTGGACAGTTATTAAGCATACGAATACTCAGCATACTTAGCATCTCGTCGAGCTCGCTCGGCAACAACCACTCAAAACAAAGCGGCCCGAGGCTTCACGCCTGGGGCCGCCTTTTTCTGGCTTGCCTTGTTGTTACGTCAAGCCCCGCATTTGCTGGAGGCCTGATGGAGAGTCAGGTTTTACTTCAACAAGCCTTTGGCTTTTTCGAGGAGACCGCCAGCCATGTCTTTGATCGAGTCAAGTGCGTCAATGTGTCCATCGCCGTCCTTGTCGAGCATGCCCTTGGCTTTGTCCAAGAAGCCGCCCTCGCCGCCTCCCGGTAGTTTGTCCATCAAACCCGAAGCGGCATCTTTTGCCTTATCGACGGCGCCTGAGGCGGCGTCCTTGGCTTTGTCAACGGCGCCAGTTCCGTCTCCGGCTCCAGCAACCTTGTCCTTAAGACCGGCAGCTGCGTCTTTTGCCTTATCAAGCATGCTTCCACCTTCGCCGGCGCCATCAGCGGCTCCAGCAACTTTGTCCTTGAGCCCGGCTGCTGCGTCTTTTGCTTTGTCGAGCATGCTGCCACCTTCGGCGCCGCCCGTGAGTCCGCCCGCTGCAGTCTTCGCCTTCTCGGCCAACGTTTCGGCCTGCTTCTTTGCTTCGTCCATAAGACCCATGATGCGCTCCTTGCGATTCGTCCCAACCAAGCGGATGCTCCGTTGGCGTTTCTGTGTTCTCAGTACCTACGTACCGGCCCCTACTATGTCGCGTATTCGAGGCACCTGCAGCCGGAGTGGGCAGTATCCCTTAAGGGTTGTCCCTTAGCTTTGCTTCCGTAAAGGCAACCGCCGCTATAGTGAAGTCTCCAACAGCCGGGCGATTGGCTCAGTTGGTAGAGCACCGCCTTCACACGGCGGGGGTCACAGGTTCGAGTCCTGTATCGCCCACAAGCACCTGTAAACATAAAGGTCCAGGTCAAAGGGATATCAAACTTCGTATTTCGGTGTGGTCACTACTCAAGTCACTACATACGAAAAGGAATTGAAATGTCTTTAGTCGCTGAAAACAAAACCGTAACCAAGAGCGTGGCCGTGCCATCCGTAGACTTTGAACTTGTCGCCAGGATCGTTGAGGGAGACGTAACCGAAGATCCACGGTTCATATCCGCACCGTTGGTACTCGAAGCGCTTCGCAGAACTCCCGACAGGGTTCATGTTCGCCTCGTTCCACTGCACAGGCACGGCTGCACGTGGGTTTACGAGCCGATGCCAGACGCTGAGTGGCTGGTAGTCATCGACCCCGAAGTTTGGGCTTCCGCAAGGTCTGCTGGGGAGCTGTGATCCATGTCAACACTCACCGATTCAGCTTCTTCAAGCTTCAGTTTTAGCGTCACTTTCGCCAAGCTCCCGGGTGATGTTCTGGCCGTCGGCAGACCCTCACAAAGTGGCCTTGAACTCGTTCTCACCGAAAAGGCCGACGATGGGCCAGAGGAAGCTACAAACGCTCGATTCTGGAGAGATAAGGTGCTTGATGCGGTCGGGCGCCACCTTATGGCTATGGCGGTCGTTTCGCATGAACTGGGCAGCGCCCACGAAGTAGAACCGTTCATCGTGAGCGAGGAATGCGCCTACATCCAATCAACGATCCAGGAACTCAGCGAGTGCTTAAGTGTCGTCGGCGTGGTCCCGCTGTGAACGTCCTCGGTACGCTCGATGTGGTGATTCCGAATTGGCTACAGGCTGATTTGCTCGCTGCAGTCGGGAAGCAACACGAAGCTCTCAAAGAGATGGCTTCAGGTGATTACGCACGATGCATCGCTGGGATTGATGCCCTTGAGGTGGCCGATCGTCGGTTGGTTTCCCTTGCTGGTGTGATTGCCAAGATCATCACCGACGCTGTAGGCCCGCTGGCCGGTTCCCGGGGCGTTTAGCCCAACCCAGTAGCTCACGCGGGAACTTTCCGCCATTTCGTGACCCCCACCCCTTCACTAAATAGATGTGCAGACAGGTGTTCTGACCTGGTGAAACGCTCCAGAAAAACTGGCAATGCCCAAGGCAAAGGCCCTGACACTCGTCGGGGCCTTTGGTTTTTGGGTTGCGTCGACACCGGCTTTGAACAGGTGTGAATCCGGATACCTACTCGATTTTCCCAGGGAGAGAGGGTGTCACGATCTGTGACGCGGTTGCACGTGAAGGGTAGGTCATTGTTTCAAATGCGCAACGTTGGAATTGACCTGCTTGTTTCCGATCCGCGCCGGAGAGGATGGGAACTTGATTCTTACCCTTGGCGATTCGATACGAAGGGTGTTGCAGATTGCAACGGGGTCAGCCACCCTTGCCACATGCGCAACAACCCGCGCCTTGGTGGGCGCGGGTTGCTCGGGCATCACCTTCGAAAGGTAGGTGCTTGATGCCGATTCGGGTTACCCAAACAGGTTCCCGGCGGTCTGGTTATGGGCGGATGCCGGTTACGACGGAGAACGCAGCGGGCCTGGTGAGTCCGATGTCTGCGCGCATGGTGGCGAGCAGGGCTACTTCTCCGGTGTCGGCGTAGCGTTGGTCGAGTACTCGAAGGGTGAGGCCTGATCGGATTGCTAGGACAAGTTTGGTCCAGTCGGCTACGTACGCTTCGCTGCAGTCGGTTGAGGTGCCTTGTGTGAGGTTGTCGGGGATTTGGTTCGACCAGAGGCGAGGGATTGAGGCCACGATTGGCGAAGGGTTGAGTGGCTGGTTGGTGGTGTCTACGAGGCCATCGGCGGACATGGAGGTTCGAGCGGACCAGATAGCACCGGTTGGTTCGAAGTTCGCAGCGCGGCATGCAGCGATAGCGGCCCGGATTGGTCCGTAACCGAATGTTGCACCGTTTGCGCCGCCGGCCGTAATGGTGTTGATGCCGGCGGTGTTGCGTACACCTCGGGGTTCTGGTGCGGTACCCGATCCACGGAGCGCGGCCCTATCAATTTCGACTCCCATGGCGGCACCGATTGCGGCGCTGAGGAACGCTCCCAGGCTCGGGGTGTCTTCGAGTAGTTCGATTGATAGGCGGACCATGCAACCGAGTGAGCGGGCGGTGAGGTCAACGGCACTAAGTACCGGTGTTGAGTCGTTGATTGGGGCGAGTTCGTTCCGCCATGTTGCTACTGGGTCACCATCGAGGCGGGGGAGTCGATACGTTGCGTTCTCCATTGGAATGGTGACTGCTCCGAGTTCAACGACACGAGCGGCGTTGCGTGCCCGATCGATGATGTCAGCGGAAACCATGGTGGGGATTGTGTACCCACCTTGGCCAAGTACGCCTTCGCTCATTGAGCGGCGTTCGTTGTCGGCGTTGTCCCAAGTACCGGTCACGAGCCCGCGCACGGCCCGGCCAAGATCGAACGGTTCGTTATTCCTGTCGTGGTTGCGTTCCTGTGCGACTTCCCAATCAACAAAGGAATCCGTTCGGGTTAACGATTCCCCGGGTTCGTTATCGGCGTTCCGAGGGCCAAAGCCGTGGCCCACGCCGCTATCAAGCAGTTTGCCAGTCCGAACATACATTGGGTCAGTTTGTAAGAGTATTCGTGATTCGATTTCTTCGCGGCGGAACCGGCACGATTCAGCATTTTTTGAGTGTTTCTCGATAGCTTCCCGAAGTACTCGCAGCTCAATGATTTCGGCTTCGTTGAGAGCACGTCCTTCGTTCATGGCGCTATCGGTAACCGTGCGGGCACGAGCTGTGGTTTCTTCTTGCAACCGCCGGTTTGATTCTTCCATTTCACGGAATTCCGAGCGGCGTTCGTCTTCGCGTTGGCGCATAGTTGTTGTTGTCATTTGGTGTCCTTTTAGTAAAAGCGAAGTGACCAGACGAGCGGGTCAAGGTGAGCGGGAATAGCTAAGGGTTGTT
This sequence comes from Acidimicrobiia bacterium, assembly GCA_043718695.1. GTDB lineage: Bacteria > Actinomycetota > Acidimicrobiia > Acidimicrobiales > JANYDT01 > JANMZO01. The sequence goes on from JAYSVF010000043.1 coordinate 5,717, forward strand.
CGGTTTGTTCGTTTCGTACGGAAGTGATCCGGGCAGTATCGAAAGCCGGGAAAGCCACGGCAGATACTTCATGAAGGCGTGTTTCGGTTCGGGTAACAGCGGTGCGTTGAGTGTTCCATTCGTCCTTGACCGGTGAAAAGCCAATCGAGAATGAATCGATTGCCCCGTCACGAATCAGTGTCAAAACTTCGTCACCTTGTACCGTCGCGGATACTCGCGCTTCGATGTAAAGCCCGGCGGCGTCTTCACGGAGTACAACGACTTTGCCTAACGGCATCTGGTCGGTGTTATGTACCGCTAGCAGTTTTACTTTGTCGCCACGCTCCGAAATAGTGCGGGCGAAAGCACCACGCCGGAACGTCTCATCAAAGCCATGCGGGCCACCAATACGAGCAGCGACACCAAACGGAACCGCGATACCTGCAATGGTGCGGCCATCACCACGAACTTCGAAATCGGTCGCGGTTGTGCGCGTTAAACGTTCCATCAGAACCTCAAAAGAGTTGCCGGACAAAGGGCGGCGGGTAGAACTCAACCAGAACGCCCGCATTGCGGGATTCGTTGGGAGTTACTGCCGGGAACGGTTTGTACGGCGTCGTGGTGGCACGATGCAAGGGGCACTTGCGATGTACTCCGGCGAACTCGCAAAAGTTGCTCTGCAAACAGACTATCAGCGCGCAGAACATCACGTGGCGGATCCCTCGTCGGTGGTTTCGTCTCCCGGCTCCGATTCCCTGGCGATTGCTTCCATTTCGGCTTCGATCCCATCAAAAACCGCGTCAATGTCAAGCCCTGATGCGAATTCCTGAACCAGGCGCACCGATTCGGCCCTTTCACGCCAAACACAAACCGAGAAATGAACAAAATGCACTCGTGCGTCCGCATAACCCAAAGTATCGGCGAGTTCCAAACTAAAACCTCCAACCTCCATGTAAACAAACGGCTCCGGGCGAACCGACCCTTGAATTTCAATCGAGCGTATGTTTGCTTTCGCAATCCCGGCCTGTTCATGCTTTTCGAGCAGTCCAACAATCGCGACGTACTCGGCAACCCCATGGCAACGGATCACTTCACGGCCAGCCTTCTCGATCAACGCCGGTAGATCACGCATGACTTGCCACCGCCATGAGCCAGGCTTCGGAGTTCGAACCGGTGAGCTCGGTAACCGTCACCTGGGTTGGTACCTCATCAGGCCAGTTACGAAGCCTCGGGGTTGAATCCCACGATGTTGATAGTTCGGAGTGTTCGCAAGGCTCGCCTGCACATTCACATTCGGTAGGTGTGCCATCGATGACAGATAGCCAGCCAGGGCCGATATTGAAGATCCACGGCCCTACGTCGGAACCAATCTCAACACCAAGCTGTATCCGGATCGTTGGCGTGCCGGTTGTCCAAAGCTCTCGGAACTGGTCACTCAAAGCCTTCGGTAGCTCCATGGGCCTCAAAACGATGTAGTTGGCGACTTGCGCTAGTTCAGACTCGTCTAGGTCGCCAGCAAGGATTTGCGGGCGCTCATACGGCACAAATAACGGTTGGTTTGCGGTCATAAATTTCATTGGTCTTCTTCTTTCCTGAAGTTAGTTAGCGTCGGCGTCGGTCGGGCTGTGTTCGCGGCATGTGTTTCGGTTGCGGGTGCAATCAGTGCATGGCGGCTCTTCGTCGTACGAAGTAAACGAAGTAATTGGGTTCGATTCCGTCTCACCGTCAGACGAAGTAAACGAAGTAGACGAAGTAATTGACGAAAGGGGTAGTTTCTTCGTTTTCTTAGTTTTCTTCGTAGCCCGTAAGGTGAGGGTTGGGCGGCCCGGGCCGTCCGAAACTCGGTGTTCTACGAGTAGCCCTTTGGCGACCAGGGTTGAGCACGCGCGGTCTAGTTCTGCCTTCCCAACGTTTCCCGACAGGGCTTGAGAAAGCGCCCAGCGGGTGAGCCCCATATCCCCAGAAGCCCGAACGAGGGAAAGCACGCGGTCGGTGAGTGGGTCGCCCGAAGCATGACCGAAAATGTGAAACACGCTCGCTGAGCAGTATTTCCAAAGAGCGTAAGCCTGGTCGTAGTGCTGGGTGTCAATTGCAGGCGCACCGTCAAGTAACGCATACGCGAGAGCAAGCCTGAGAACCTGCGGCTCAGCTCGGGCCGTGAGCGAACCAACGATGCCGCTTGGAGCGTTCTCGGCCATTTCTGTATACATTTCTGCCCATCGTTGGCGTCCGGCATTGGTCCGGCCGTAATCCGTTCTGGTGCGGGCCAGGTCAATCACGTCAGCGATACGGCGGCCAAGCCTGTGGATTTCAGCGACTGGCACCGTTCCACCGTCAGGGAGCAACCGGGCACGTTTCGCGCCAACGAACAGAAACCGATTCGCGAACCCATTGGCGGTATCGCTCGCAGTGAGCAAGATCCGCAACTCATCGACGGTGATAGCAGCGAGCGCCGAAACATGGGCGTCATCAATCACTACCGACTTTGACCGTGAGCGGACTTGCACCCGGTCGCCGTCCCAGAGTTCCCGCAAGATGGCCGACAGAATCGACCCATCACGTGCGCACGACTTGAGGACGCGGGCAAACTCTTGTTCAATCACCAAGAGTCGGCGGTCTGCGTTAATTGGCTTGCCATCCTCGGCTGTTGGCCCCTGGACAACATCGGCGAGGCCTTCACCAGAACCGAACCCACCGGCGACTCGATCGGCAAAGAACGTAGGGTCAGCCAGTTCAATGAATGGCCGAACCTGCTTGATAGCGGTCGATTTGCGGCCCTTGGCCGTTTCACCAACGATCAGGGAGAACAGTCGCGCTGGATGCTTAGCGGCTTCCACGGTGAGCGCTGGTTCTGGGCCAATGACTGCACCGACCATGGTCAGCACGCTTACGAGTAGAGCCGGGTCGTCGGCCTCAGTGTGTGGTCTGATTGCGGCCACGATGTCACCGGCAAGGCCTTCGAGGGTGATCGGGTCGAGCGTTGGCCAAGGCCGCTCGATTTCCTCCTGTTCGTCGTCGGCAATGTCGTCGACTTCGCTCACGGATCGCTTCGAAAGCGCAAACAGAACTGCGGGGTCTCCTGGGTGAGCTGGTGGGGACCATCTGGGCCCGTTGTCAGCAAGGAGGTCGGCTTGCAGTGCGTGGAGGCGTGCCTTGGTGCCTTGAGTGGCGTTTGCCATCTGACTAGCCAGGGCGTCAAGGGCGGCGTCCCGTAGTTCGCTGGAGAGCACAGCCACGATGGTGGCGAGGTCGAGCGAGTCGGGGTCAACGGGTCCGGCCCATCGGCGCATCTGACGGTGATGGGTCGAGTCACCGGCCAGGTACTCTACGATGGCGGCGTCGATCCGTGGCCCGTGGTCGTGGTGAGTCGTGTCGGCGAGCTCGGCGAGGGTTTCAAGGTCGGCGGCATCGGTCGGCATCGCGAGCCTGTAGACCATTGCTTTCACGGCCATCGAGGCGGTATGCTTGATTTGCCGAACAACCGTATGTGTGCTTTGTGAGTTGCCACCCTTGCCCCGGGTGGCTTCTTCATTTCTGGGGCTCATAGGCGCACCCACTTTCGTGAGGTCTCGAGCGCCAAACGGCAACGTGGGAGCCATATCCGGCCCAACTCGATTTCGTGCCAACTGAGGCTACGCAGCATCGGAACCACCCCCAGCAACGGCAGCGGTGCACGCATCAAACCACCGTTGAGCCTCACTGTCGGTAAGCGCGCAAAGAATCTCGATGGTCGGCCATTCCGAGCTGAGGTCACCAGCGGTCAGTAGCTCATCAAGTGGCGAGCCATGCTCTGGCACCAACGCGGCGGCGAGGTCGTGAGCCCAACCAATCCGGTCGGCGCGGGCAAGGATCACGAGACCGTAAGCGCACAGATGTTTGGCGAGCGTTGCACCTTCACCGGTTCGCATGTCGAGACGGTCACCGGCCAACAAGGCCACGTCCGCACGCTCGGTGGGGCTTAGATGTTTGGCGTCCCTGCTTAGTTCTGCGCGCTGGGGAAGGGTGGCGTAGGTAAGTTCGCCTACAACCTCGGGGGCAGTATGCGGGCTTATCAATGCGGCCTGCTTTTCGGCGGCGACGACGAGGCTAGCGACGTAGGAGTCCAGGGCTTCGACGGTGACCCGGCGACTTCTACCGATTTGGACGGATGCGATTTTGCCTTGTTTGATAAGCTCGAAAGCTCTTGTTTTTCCGATGCCGAGTCGGCCACAGATCTGCGGAATAGTAAGGAGTTGGGACATAACTGAGAGGCCCCCTAAGGGTTGAGTCTCTCGTCTGCCTACGAGATCCCACACCGTCAGGCGTGGTCGAGGCACGTACTAGGCCCGTGGTGTTGCGGCCCCCGTGTTGTGCTCTCCGGCACCGGGTACCTCTTTGGCCCCCGGCATCGTCGAAGATAGCACACACGTTCGGGCTTGTTCGGCATGGTCCAACAAGAATCAGATTCTGAGGTTCTTCCCTTTGCGAAAAGCCGTGGTGATGTCATCCCATGTAACGGAAAGCGTGTCATCCCCAGCGGGGTCGCACTTCGGGCACGAGAGTCCAAAACGGTCACCGAAGGGGATGGGGTCGGGGTCCCAAACAACGCGCAGCAACGGTTCGATGCAGAGCGGGCTCATTTTGTGCATACGCCACCCTTGTGGTGTTTCATGCTCTGGCTTCATGCCTCCCTTGCAACCACACCGCTCGCCTGTGAATGGCCAAGAGAAAGCTGGGACCACGATGTCGGCGACCGTGGTTCCACATTCCCGATGTTTGATTGTTTGAACCTTTCTTACGTCGCGCCAGCCAAGGTACTCGCGTCGGTTCATGGCAGTACTCCGATCGAGTCGGCGACCGCGTTAGCGGCGTCGCGGTGCAATTTCGGGCGCACGTGGGCGTAGATGTCGGCGGTCGTTCGTAGTGATGCGTGGCCAAGGCATTGGGAGATTACGAGTAGCTCGATTCCGCTTTCGAGAGCCAGGGTTGCGAAGCTATGGCGCAACGCGTGGAAGGGTCGCCGGTTTACCTCGGTCTGACGACAAAGATCTTGTAGTCGTTGGTAGAGGAAGTTCCCCCTAACCGGTAGGCCCTCGCCCATCGTGAAAACAAAGTCACCATCATTCCAAGTTTCGACTTTTGCGCCGTCATTGGCGGTCAGGGTGGCCGCTCGGATCTGTTCGCCTTGTAATTCCGCTTGTGCCTTTAATGCGGCAATCTGGGCTGCTCCTAGGCCAATCGTTCGTTTCGACTTTTCGGTTTTCGTTGCGGTGACGTTGCCTTCACGGTCGAGGGTTCCGGCTATTTGCATCGTTCCGGCTTCAAGGTCGATGTTCGACCACCGCAGAGCGCCTATTTCACCTCGGCGTAGACCGGTCAGCATGGCAAACATGATTGCGTAGTGCAGAAAATGGTCATTTGATGCGGTGATAAGTGATCGGAGTTCGTCCGGCGTGAACGTTTCGAGGCGTTGCGCTTCGCTTGGTGGGCTCACGGAGTCGGCAGCGGGATTGTACGGAATCAGTCTGTATTTGCGGGCCTGCTCAAGTGAGGTAACGAGGATTTCGCGGCAGAGTTGTTGTGATCGAGCAGAGAGTTTCCCGTCTTTGCGTCGTCCTGAACGGTGTGTCAGGTGCGAGTTGTACCCCTCGGCTTTGATGTTCGTCAGCATTCGGTCGACATGCTCAACGGTCAACTCCGAGAGGAGCACGGCGCCAAGCTCAGGCCGAAGAACCCTTCGCGTGTACCCCTCATAGAGTGCCTGGGTAGCTGGCCGCTTGTTCAACACCGAAGGCGATTTCAGCCAATCGTCGAACCACTCGTTGAGGGTTCGGTTCTTCTTGATGGCAAGCCCGGCAGCAACACGGTTCCCATTGATGACGGTTGCCTTCTGTGCTTCGTCAAGCTTGGCTTTGACCGTCTTCTTGTTCGGCCCCTGCACAACCTTGGTCACTCGTCGGCCGTCGGGGCTCGGCAGTTCAAACGAGGCTCTCCAGGTGCCCGCTTTGGGGCCTTCCTTAATCTCCCAGATTCCGCCGTTTCCGGTCTTGCGTTGCTTTGGCATTTCGTCCCCCTCGGGTTCATATGCGTACGTAGTCACTACTTAGTCACTACATAGTCACCACATGCGCTATGGTTCACAGTAGTTCATTTGAGACCGCTAAGGCCATGACATGGCACAATGTGGACCCTAACGAATTCCCCCGAACTGCGTTAGCTTGTATCGCCCACTGTTACATTTCTGTCTCATGGGGCCCCCTCCCCACTCGAGCGCCTACCGGGCATTCGAGGCCTCGCTCACTCCGCTGCGCTGCACTCTCTCAACACTCAGCCCCGGCGCCCACTGTGTTGAATTCTGTCTCTTGGGGCCCCATCCCCACTCGAGCGCCTATCGGGCATTCGAGGCCTCGCTCACTCCGCTGCTGCACTCGCCTTTGGTTCTTTTGACAAGCGGTTAACACACCGGAGAGTTTCGAGCTGGACAGCTCAAGCGCCGCCTTGCGAACCTTCTGTGCGGAACCAAGTCTTCCAACGGACGGGCCATCCGTATGCCGACTTACTTAATTATGACGGGTGGTTTCGTGGTGGTCGCGAAGAGGATGCCGGGGTTGATGGTGATGCAACAGGCGGGGGTAACTCGAATCGAGATGGTGGTAGTCGTAGGCGTTGGGGTTTGCGATCCGCAACCAGCTTGAGTAAGCGCGCATTTCAATGTTGTGGTGGTGATAGCTGGCGCTGGTGCGATCGAGGTTGTCGAGGTGCTCACCGCTGGCTGGGTTGTGGTGATTTGTGTGAGAGTCGTGGGTGTCGTGCCGAGGGTCGTGGTGGGGTTTGAAGGCACAATTGTCTGAACGCTCTGAGGAGCTTGCGTGGAAGCTGATTTGGTTGGATCGGCGGGGAAGGATTCGGGGTAAATAATCGGTGGAACCGTGGAGACTGGGACCGTTGATTCAACCGTAGACGGGGCGCTGTCTTCGTTTTGATTCGCCGGGGGAATTGTTGGATTGGCCGGTGTGGGCGAAGGTTTCGTTGTTGTCGGACGCGGTTTTGGGGTTGGTTTTGGTTTGCGGGTCGTAACGGGAAGAGTCGAAGAACTACTCGGTTTTCCCAACGGTATCGATGGCTCGACTGGTGCTCGCAACCGTGTCGAAGGAGGAACGAAACGAGTACCTGCTGGAACCGGGGGCCGGGTAGACGCGGTGACCAGAGTACCCACCAGGGCTTCGGCCGGAGCGCTGGTCACGGGCGACGACGCGATCGTTGTCGAAGTGGTCGGAGTGGTCGAAGTTGTTGAAACGGTTGATGTCGTTGATGAAACCGGAATCGTGACCGCAACTGCTTTGAACGACGGGCCGACCGTGGTTGTAGGGGAATCGGGAATGGAAGTGGACACTACAGCGGTAGAAACCGGGCTCACAAACGTGGATGCTGGCGAGCCTGATTGTTGCACCTCGATTGGTTTTG
>JAYSVF010000044.1:0-5324 GCA_043718695.1 Acidimicrobiia bacterium
CTTTTGCTAGTGGACACGTGCAGCTGAGCGCAGATCAGGAGCCGTTCAAGCAGGGTTACTTCCCGGTCATTTCACTCTGCATGCAAAAGGTTTATGGCCTGGCACCATCAAGCGTTGATACGTCTTCAGGATTTGTAACAACAGACAACTACAAGCTGGTGTCAACGCTTCCTAAGGGCTTCCGCTAGGCATCAGCCTCACTATCCGAATCAGCATCGGAATCACTCGATAGGTTCATCCCGAGCCCATTGAGTGAAACATACAACGTACCCATATTGATCCGACCGTAGGACTACTTGCATGCAAACGACTGAATCGATTGGCCTCGAACCAATCGTCGAGCTCACAAACATCAACAAGTCCTTCGGTCGGGTTTACGCCCTTGAGGGGATAAACCTCAAGTTGTATCCTGGCGAAATCGTTGCCCTGGTTGGTGACAACGGTGCAGGGAAATCGACGCTTACGAAGATCATCTCGGGAATTGAGAAACCAGATCCCGGTGGTCGGATCACGGTTGATCGAGTGGAGCCGCGGGGATGGACCGCAGCAAAGGCTCGTAACCTCGGAATCGAGACTGTGCATCAAAGCCGGGCGCTTTCTGAGCAGCAAACTATCTATAACAACGTGTTCATGGGCCGGGAGCGCACCAACGCACTGGGCTTCGTGAAGCGAAAAGAAGAGATTGCCGAAACCGAAGCGCTCCTCCGGCGCATTGGTTACACGTCAAAAGTATGGACACCTACCTCTACGGTCAACAAGCTCTCTGGTGGCGAGCGCCAAGGTGTAGCCATAGCCCGAGCGATCCTCTTCAACAGCCGCTTGGTCCTCCTCGACGAGCCAACCACGGCCATGGCCCTGTCGGAGGTGGCAGAAGTGATGGAGTTCATCGTCGACCTGAAACGACAGGGAAAGTCGGTGATCTTCATCAGCCACAACCCTTGGGATGCACACGCGGTTGCCGATCGGTTCGTTGTTCTCGATCGAGGACGCATTGTGCACGACGGGCCAAAGGGTGACATGTCCTCAGATGAGTTCATTCGTCTCTTGAAAGACTCTGCCCGAGGGAAGGTGCAGCAATGACGGCAGCGGAGCTTGATGGCCAGGCGATCACCTCGGCCGACCAGGCAAGCAAGCGGATGCTTATCATTCCCGAGAATCTTCGCCCGGTTGTTGGTGCTGCGGTGTTCTTTGTGATCATGATGGCGATTTTCATCATCGCCTCGCCGCGGGTCTTCCTCGATGTTGGCATTTTCTCTGCTGTTTTTCTTTCCTTACCGATTTTCATCATTCTTGGTCTTGGCCTCGTGTTTGTGACCGTGGCGGGCGAGAGCGATCTGTCGTTCCCCTCAATCGTTCCGCTTTGCGGGCTTGCGTACTCAGTCACCTTCAAATACCTGAACATGAACTTCTTTGTTGGCTTGCTTGCCGCGCTTGTTGTTGGCGTGGTGTGCGGCTGGCTGAACGGATTCTTGGTGACCAAGCTCGGGTTGTCTTCGTTGATCACCACACTTGGGATGAACTTCGCACTCGTTGGCCTTACCCATGTACTGAACCGGGGTGAGATTCGAATATTTTCTGAATTCGATGAATCCGGAATCCGTCACGCCATTGTTGGCTCGTGGGGGCCAATGCCGTCGCAAATGTTTTGGGCCGCAGGAATCGCGGTGTTTTTGGGTTTGATCTTTCACCGACACAAGTACGGAATCCACGCCCACATCGCAGGCGACAATCCTGAAGCAGGTCGAGCGATGGGTATCAACATTGAACGTACCAAGACCATTGCCTTCATCATCGTTGGGGTGTGCAGCGCATTGGCTGCGGTAATAGCAATCCTGTTGAACTCCACGTACTACGCGACGATGGGCGAAGGTTTGCTTCTCCCTGTTCTTGCTGGAGTGTTTGTGGGCGGAACGCCTGTTGGTGGGGGACGCGGCACGATCGGTGGCCTGGTGATTGGTGCGGCCACGGTGGTGTTTATCCAAACTGGAGTTGTTGCTATCGGGCTCGACGGTTATTACACGAGCCTTGGTTTCGGCGTCGTAATTGTTTTGTCTCTGCTGGGTCATCGCCGGTTCTCCGGTCGACTCACCAAATAGTTGCTTAAGGAATTTGTGCTGATTGATCATGTTGAGTCGAGTCATTCGTTTTGCTTTGACGATGAAACTGGGCTGCTTAGCTCAGTGACGTTTAGAGGTACCTCAAGACCTCTTACGGTTTCCGTGCAACTTGTAGTGGCGGTCGAAGTTGGTGGAGCAGAGCAACGGTCGGCAACTGGTGGGCTTGTATACATTGATACGCACACCTATGCAGTAACGAAGCGCGCCGGAGATCTGAGTAAGGTCGAGTCGGCGCACGGTTTGGCGTTCCACGTTCCGGTAACGCTTGCCATAGCCGATGGTTACCTGCAGGCATCGATGGTGTACCGACTGGGTCGATTCGGCCCTGCGCTCTCGATCGGTCTTTCTTTCCCTGCAGGGCAACAGGTAGTGCTGCGTAACGTGCGGCTAAAAGGGACGATCGAGCTTGAGCGGGCGAACTGGCGCATTACCGCCCCGGGAAATTGTCTAGCGAGCGCCACGCCCCTCGAAGTACTCGCGTCGGGTGTTGGCCTGTCGTCCATCGGCGGGTTACGCGGCGCGAGTGGACTGATTCACCTTGAGTCCAGCCTCGAGTCCAGTCTTGAATCCAGCCTCGGCACAAGTCTTGAAGAGTCTGATTCCGATACTTCCGCTGTCGCCCTGTGGTTCGATGATGACACCGAAGTTCCAGATATCGAAGTCACTGGCCTTTCGCCGAGCACCCTTGCATTCGAGCTCGCCACCAACTTTGCCGCAGATCTTTCAGCGCAGAGCAACGATGTGCAGTGCTTCTCACTCGATCTTTCCGTTCCGCGTTTTGATCATTTCCCTCAGGTGTTCGCTGGTTGGATGCGATCGCGTGGACTCACCTCCCCGGGCCAACCTCCGCAGTGGTCGCTGGGGGCAATGATTTACGAGGCCCAAATCGGTTTTTCAGTGTTCGAGGAAACCAAGCATTACAGCCCTTACCCCGAGGTTGACGATTTGATTGCCGATCTCGACCGGATTCAGGCGATGGGCTTCAGCGTGATTCAGTTGATGCCTCGCCAGCCCTATCCCAGCTACAACGTGCACGATTACTGGGATGTTGACACATCGTATGGTCCCATAGGGTTAATCAAGGCACTGGTCACCCAAAGCCACCAACGAGGAATCCGCGTAATTTTTGACGTGTTGCTTCACGGCGTGCTTGACCAGGAGTCGATCCAAACAGCTGCCGACGGCGTTCGAAGCGGTCCGTTTGCCGCCTTGATTTCGACGGAAACATCAGACAGTTTCGGTTCCGATGTAAAGGATTGGCACAACTACCTCATTGCCTGGTCGCGCCACATCGCCGACTTTGAACCGTATTGGAAAGCGGGAAGTCCACCGGTCTCGCCGCTCATTGCCGAACACCCGGATTGGTTCTGTCGCGATTCCAACGGCAACGTCTCCGGTGTGTATACCAAGGCTTTTGATCCACGAAATCGTGAATGGCAGGACTACTTCACGAGTGCCATGAGCTTCTTGATGACCGAACTTGATATTGACGGGTTCCGATTCGATGCGCCTACCTACAACGAGTTTGCGAACTGGGCTCCATGGGCTCGTGGCCGGGCGAGTACTTCACAACTCGCTTGCGTTGGATTGTTTGAACGTCTTCGTCCGGTTTTGAAGGGCATTAAATCCGATGCCCTTTTGTATACCGAACCATCAGGCCACGCGCTGCGCAAGTCGATGGATCTCAACTACAACTATGACGAGCAATGGCTACTCACGGCACTCGGCACGCCTGCGACTGCAACAGCCTGGGGCGTGCGCAACGGGAAAGCGCTGGCCGCGTGGATGCGAGATCGTGATGCGATGTTGCCAGCCGGATCGTTAACGGCGCACCATATCGATTCTCATGACACGTTTTGGTGGCCGAGCTGGGGCAAGAAGTGGCGGCGTGAGCAGTTCACCATGGATCAAGTTCGTTTGTTCACCGTGGTCTTCGGTGGTCTGCCCGGCCCGATGATGATGTTCTCCGGCGGCGAAGTTGGGATCGAGGATCTGCTGCCGGTGTTAGCAACGGTGAAACAGGGTGAGCTCTGGCGTGATGGAACGGTGTTGTGGTGGTCAGATGACGCAACACCGGACAGCGTGTTCGGGTTGAGCAGAATTCTAGGTTCGCAGGCTATTTCTTTGGTTGCCAATATCGGTTCGACACCAGTTTCGTTTTTACCGGCTCAAGGCGTAGAAAACCACTTGAACGTTTTGGCAGTCGGCCAAGGCGTGGATGTAGGCAGCGCGGGTATTGCGTTGGGCGGAAACGCAGCGGTGGTCTACACGCATACGTTCAGGAGGTAGCCGATCACTAACTATTTTGGCACCCGCTCTATACTGCCCAGCGATGCAAGCGCGCACTTTTGTCTTTCCGAAACCTGGCGATGATTTCGCGTCAATTGCGGCTCGGGAGATGCCCGGTATAGAAGGCGCCGATCAACAACTTCTGTCATGGAACCTGCACCTTGCCGCTCGGGCCGGGCTAGGTCGATCGGTTGGCCTGCTGCCGAGTGACATCGTGTTCACCGAACCTCCTCGTGCGTCTTCGGCACAAGTTGTCGAACCCGGAAAGTAGTCGCGTTGATGACCGCGATCATTAGCCGCGCCGAGATCATCGGTGGTCATGACGGCCGGGCGGAGATCGAGGTTGAAATCACCTATGCAAACGGGGGCACCGCAACACTCTCCCTCGATGAAGAGGCGTGTACTGCTTCGCTTGATCGTGCTGGGGTGCGTTCGCTCGAAGAACTTTTAGGCAAGCCGTGGAGCGTTGTGCTTCCGGCGTTCGAACAGCAACAACTGCAACAACAACAATTTCAAACGCAACTACAACCACAGTTGGAGAATCATGCTTGATCTCGTCATTCGTAATGGTCTCATCGTTGATGGCTCCGGTCTTCCTGGCCGCCGTGGCGATGTTTCGATTCACGATGGGAAGGTCGTGTCCGTGGGCGGGCGCGCTGGCGATGCCTTAAGAGAACTTGATGCCGCAGGCATGGTCGTGGCACCTGGGTTCATCGATCCGCACACCCATTACGATGCGCAGCTTTGTTTCGATCCCTATGCGTTCCCAGCGATTGAACACGGGGTCACCACCGTCGTTCCCGGAAACTGTTCGCTCTCACTAGCCCCGCTTCGTACCGAGCAGCGTGACGCGTTTAGCCGGATGTTCCGCCTCATTGAGGAGATGCCTGAAGCAGCCTTTGACGCAGGAGTGGATTG
>JAYSVF010000045.1:0-13085 GCA_043718695.1 Acidimicrobiia bacterium
ACCCGCCGGCTCCGGATGCTCCTACCCATGCAGTTCCGTGATGTCGTGATCGCAACTGGGCGACAGCTCCCGCTACCGGCAGTCACCGACCCTTGGGACCTGCAAGGAGAGGATGCAAGACGATATGGGGGCGCGATGGAAATCTACGCTAACGATCTCGATTTGGCTTGGCAGTCATATCTGACCTCAGGCGGATTCCCGAGAGCGGTCGCAGAGCATCAAGGTCAAGGCCGCGTCAGCGATGCGTTCGTTGGCGATCTGCTGGCATGGCTGCATCGCGATGTAGATCCCGATGTTGCCGAGGATTCGGTTTCCTTGCTTCTTGACGCATTGGCACGCCGATCAACCTCACCCATGAACCGAACAAGCGTCGCAGAAGAACTGGGGTATTCAAATCGACAAAGTTTTGACCTTCGGCTCCATCGGCTGGTCTCGTGCTTCGGTGGAATCTGGTGTCACCAAATCAACGAGTTGGGTCGCAGAGTTTCGGGAGCACAATCAAAGCTGTATCTCATCGACTCACTCGTAGCTTCGCTCGGAGGACTTTCGCGAGCTGGCTTACAACCACCCGACTTCACTCGATTGACCGAAAACGCCGTGGGAATCGCTATGGCCAGAGCGATCGATTCTGCGCAACCGGGCCGCTGGCTGGCGCAAGACACCATTGGCTACCTCCGCGCGGGCCAAGGATCCGAAATCGACTTGTCACCCGTTTCCGTTCCGGCAGGTTCGGGCCCCCAACTCACGACGCCCTTGGAGTCCAAGTGGGTATCGCAAGGATGGCGCACCGAAGCGCGAACCCTCGAAGCGAAGTTCGGTCGCGGAATCTTGGCTACCCGCAACATCTTCGATACCTCGACCAGCGTTTGGGCGCTCCCAGCTCCAGTGATCGCGCTCCTGCTCGGTTAGCGCAGCGGATGCTAATTCATTTGCCATGTCGTTACGTTTGGTTCCCAATGCCACGGCGGAGTTCAACCGCTCCTTTTGCGCCAACACGACTAGGTGCAGGGCCGTACTAGAGGATTTAGCTGGCGATTTGCGCGCAACGAGTACCATCCATCAATGATCGGTCGTTGGCACCTGCACCGAGCAGGAATTTTGAATGTCTACCAATATGGCGACGAAACGATCGACCTTACCGGAGGGCGGCTGCTCCTCCGAGGGGTAAACGGGTCCGGCAAATCAACAGCAATGAACATGCTGCTGCCATTCCTCATTGACGCCGATGTTCGACGAATTGATGCAGCCGGCGAGCAAACCGGCGTTTTGCGCTCTTGGATGCTCTCCGGTCGCGAGGAACCGAATCCCGTTGGCTACCTTTGGATTGAATTCGCTCGTGTCGACCACGAGACGGGGGAAATCGACTACTTCGTGTGCGGGTGCGGAATCCGAGCGAGCGCGGCAACCGATCGGGTTACCACTTGGTGGTTTGCTACTGATCAGCGACCGGGGTTTGACTTCGCACTGCTCGACCGGCGAACTCCAATCAGTGTTGACACGCTTCGTTCGACACTTGGGCCACAAGCGGTGTTCACTCATGATAAGCGCGCAGATTATCGAGCCGAAGTCCGAGCCCGGCTCTTCGGTGGTGCAGATCTTGATCGTCATATTCGTCTGCTGCACACTGTGCGAAGTCCCCGTGTTGGTGATCGCATAGACGTCGACCTTCCCGCTTACCTGGTAGGAGCTCTCCCGCAGCTCTCTGAAGCAGCTCTCACCGACGCAGCCCAGCCATTGGAGGACCTCGATGAGCACCGCAACAACGTCGCTGCTCTTCGCTTGACCACCGAAGCACTCGAGGGAATGAGCGTCATCTACCAAAGTTACGCTCGGTCTGAACTTCGCTCTCGGGCGGCGCACACCGAAGATTTGCATCGGGACGTGCGTACCGCAAGAAGGACCCACGCGACGGCGAGCGAAACCGCGGCAGCTGCAGCCGCGGCACTCAAGCAAGCCGAGGCCGACGTTGAAAACCTAGAGACCCAAGACGTTCGATTTGAAGCCGAATTGCAAGCCCTCCGGGAACGACCGGCCTATCTGCAGGGAGCGGAGCTCGTTCACCTCAGAGACCACGTCGCTTCACTCGCACGCGAAGCCCAAACCGCCGAATCCGACTCGGCCGAGTTTGGTCGGCGGCGTGGCGAATCAGCTCGCCGTATTGCAACGTGTTATCGCACCTTCACCGAAGCGAGCCTTGCGCTGCACAGTCAACTCGAAGAGATCGGGGCAACGGCAACCCAATCGAGAATCGCCTCCCCTCCGCCGGTTCCGACTGTAGTGACCAAAAGCGAGCTCGAGCCCGATATTGGAGAAGTACAAATACCAGGATCGGTTCTTGATCTTTCCTCGTTGCGAAGTTTCCTAACAAGAGTTGTCACGGAAGCTGAGCTACGACGGACCGACATCACCGAAGTTGTAACCGTTCTTGATGAGGTTGACAGATTCGAGGCAAAGCTGAGACTGGCCGAGAACCAAGAGTCGCTGCGAGTCGACCAGGCGGCCGTCGCTGAGTCCGAAGCCGAAGCAGCACGGCAAAAACGAAAGGCAGCAGAGTACAACTGGATCTCATCGGCAGTGGCCTGGATTGAGGCTATGAAGGGACTCGAGACGAGCAGAATCTCGGTTCCATTCGACGAACTCATCTCTACCGTGCAACGGCCAGGTGCCGTCGACAACCTAGAGAGTATACTACGTACACTTACGGGTGCGGTGCTGCTCATCCACGACTACCACTCTGGGGAGCAGGCCCAATTTGCTGCTTTGCTCAAACAGCAACAAGCAACGGTCGAGCAATGCCAGAGGAATATAGACGACCTCGCCACCGTCTCTCTGCCCGATCCCCCCGCCACACGATGGCAGAGAACAAACCGACGTACGGTGTTGGCCGAATTGATCGACTTCAAACCCAATGTCACTGCAACAATGCAGCTCAGCATTGAGGCGGCCATGGAAGCTTCGGGGTTACTGGGCGCAGAATTGCTCGAGACTGGAAATCTCACGCTCGCCACCGGTGAACTGGTGATCGTTACGCAACAGCCAGTGGTGTCCCCGTTGCTGGACTTCGTCGCAGCCCTTGATGGCCCATACATGGCCGCAGTTGAAACCATCCTTGAAGGCATCAGCACCGACCTATCCTCAGACGTGCAAACCGTTATCGGACTCGACGGGGAATTCAGAAGTGGCCCATTGCGTGGCCGTCACGACAAGACTGTCGTTGAGCACATCGGTGTTGCCAACCGCCGAGCGGCGCACGAACGAAAACGCGACGAAGCTGCGGCACTCCTGACCGAGGCAACGCACGCCGCAAAACGTTCTGCGGATGCGATGCAAGATTGCAAAAACCACGGTTCCGAAGCACTTGCCCACCGGGCCAAGCTGCCCTCGGCTCAGCCATTGCTTGTCTGCATAGCTGCCACTGATGCAACCGAACGAGTCGCAGACCGAGCGAGAGAGGAGGTAAACCAAGCGAAACGAGTCACCGCAAGTGCAGATGCAGCGCACAGTGCCAAGGTCGCCGAAGGTTATCGAATCGCGGCCAATTACCAGTTGCCGTTTAACCGCGAGCGACTCCAGCATCAGTCAAACGATCTGCATCGCCTCATCGCTGACAGCCGATCGGTAGAACCACGATTGCTTGCAGTCGAGTCGGCGTTGGGAGAGTGGCGACTATCGGTTGAGAATTGGCATCAAGCAACTACGGACCACCTTGAGCGAGAAACTCGAGCTCGCCTACGAGCAGCCTCGCACAACGAGGAACGCGCCCGCTTGATTACCTTTGAAGACACGATTGGAATCGCCTGGACCGAAGTGGTGGAAATCATTGAAGCTACCGAGAGCGATCGGAATCGTACCCGTGAGTCCCTCCGTAGTGCACGTGAGACATCCAAGCAAGCGGCAGCAGGAGAATCGCGAGCGATCGAAGTGGCCCAGAATTCGAAGTTGACCTTGACATCGCACGAGCAGCGGTGTGCCGCATCACTCCCAATGCTGTTTCGTGTGCTCGGAGTGGACGGGCTAGTGGCTTCCGCTCTTTCGAAAATTGGCCCTTCCGAGCTCAACGATTCCGTTGAAACCCCAGCACCACCAACTTGGCCGAGCGTGAACGATTCGGCTGATGGCGCTCGCGAGCTTGCAACAGCGATCGAGCGTGCAATCCAAGCTCCTGATCGAGCGGGGGTCGGTGCTGACAATGTCCGAAATTCGCTCCGTCAACGACGCGAAAACCTTGGTGCTGGATGGGACGCTGAAGATCACCAGCCAGACCCCTCACTCCCTCTTGCCGTCATCGTGACCGGGCCGCTTGGTCGTATGCCGCTCGCAAACGCCTGTACCGAAGTGGTCACGCAACTTCGTCAACAATCAAGCCTTCTGACGGCAAAGCAGGATCAAGCTTTGCGGAATCTGCTGCAGGGTGTGGTCGCCAAGGAGGTTGCAGAAAAACTGTTTGCCGCCGAGGAATTGGTCAAGCTCATGAACAAGCGATTGTCGACGGTAAAGACCGCCCACGGTATTGGAACTTCGCTGAGGTGGCGACGCCGTGACGATGTTGCCCAAGAGCTTGCAGGACTCGTCGACCTTCTCGCCAAGACACCCGATCACCGCGATGCCGAAGAAGACGCACAACTGGCAACGGCGTTGTCCAGCCGAATCGATACAGCTCGACGCGATGATCCCGAAGCCACCTACCGAGATCTAATCGCACGCGTGCTCGATTACCGGCAATGGTACGAAATGACCGTGATGGTGCATCGGCCCGGTGAGACTCCACGTCCACTTGCGCGCGATCCCAAGCTGTCGGAGGGGGAGAAAAAGGTCGTCTCGTACCTTCCGTTGTTTGCAGCGGTAGCCGCTTCGTGCGACGCCCTCGCTGAGTACTCGGCGACCGCACCTCGTTTCTTGCTGCTCGATGACGCGTTCGCGAAAGTATCCGAAGACAACCACGGACCATTGTTTGGCCTGCTGGTAGAACTGGACCTCGATTTCATCGCCACCAGCGAACGGCTCTGGGGAACCCACGCAAGTGTGCCTGAACTGTCGATTTGCGAGGTGGTGCGTGATGCTCAGATGAATACGATTCTGCTTGAGCATGCTCGTTGGAACGGACGATCACTTGAACACTCCGTAGGATAGGTCGAGAATTCGTTATGAGCGTTGAAGTTATGAGCGTTGAAGCCGTAACCGTTGGGGTTCCGAGCGTTGGGATCCTGAGTGTTGAGGCGCAACCGAACGTCGATCGAGATGCGAGCGGACGGCAACTCTTCCGTTACGTGACAGCCGAGGAATGGCGGGACTACCGCAGCATTCTTTCGGTCTTTGCCAATACCTTCTTTGTCGAACTCTCACCCGACGACGTGGTTTCCAAACTGCTGGCCGCTGAGGTATCTGCGAACATCGAGGCGGTTCCCGACCGTCTTGAAAGCCTGCGCCGTTGGGGCAATCTTACGGTGTCCTCATCCATAGGCAACCCTTCGAGCCTGGCCGACTATTACCGACGACGCAGCCGATATTTGATTACCAGCGCCGGTCAGGAGGTTCATGACCTTGTAGAGGGCGTGCTCGGCCGAGTTGAAGATGTGCGCGATGTGGCCACGGGGCGTCTTGGAGCTATTCGAGATGCCCTGGCTTCCCTCAACGACCTCACCGCTGATAAGGACCGGTTTGCAACAGCGACCGCAGCCGAACTTGGTGAACTCATTCGAGCGGTTTTCGACCCACATGTGGTGTTTACCGCTGAGATCACCCAGTTCTTCGCCGCCATCAATCAATGGCAAAGTCGCTATGACTTGACGCCCGAAGAACTGCGCTTCTTTGCTGAAGTCTTGGTTGGATACGTGAGTGATCGCCTCGATGAGATCGAACGAGCCGCGCGCCCGATTGCTCGTCTCATTGCCGAATTGGAACCGCAACTCACCGAGATCCTCCAGCGCGGGGCTGGAGGTCTCGCTCTTCGGGTAGAGCGTGCCGGTTTGTCTGAGACGGTGGCCGTGCGACGATCAGCGGGCGAACGCCGTGATGATTGGGTCAATCTCGCCGCCTGGTTTGTACGCACACAACATGCACCGTCGCGTCTCGAACAACTGCGACGAGACGCGTTGGCAGCGATTCGTACGCTTACTCAGAATCTTGCGCGACTATCTCGATCAGGAATTGGAGCATCGTCACGACGAGCAGACTTCCTTCGGCTGGCCATGTTTTTTGACGAGGTAGAAGAAGGGGATATCAATCGCCTCGCCGCAGCTGCTATGGGTTTGTATCCATGTCGCCATCTCGGAACTTTGGCGGCTGATCACGAAGATCCTGTTGCGGCATCGACCGCCTGGAATGATGCACCAGGAGCTGCTGTTGCCATTGCCCTTCGTGAGCGCGGAGATACATCGAATCGCGGACAGCCTTCGCCGATTCGAGATCGCCGCCAGGAACGTGAACTGATGCGACGTAAACGCGAGGCTGAATCTGCCCTTCGCCTTTTAGCCGAGACCGAACTTTTGGAAGTAGGCCGGTTCGATGCGTCATCAATAAGCATGCTTACGATACCGGCGCTACGTCAACTGCAAACCATGATCGGGCAGAGCCGATTCGTTGCGCCGACGGGGACCGGGCTGGTGTGCACAGTTCATCGCACGCCGGGCCACCACACGCTCATTGACTGCCCCGAAGGCCGACTTGAACTCGTTGATATTGCTGTAGAGGTGAGCCTACGTGGCTAAGGCACAGCACCAACTACCGGTTGGATCATTTACCGACGAGGCAGGAGATCCTCAAGCCGCACATGAGCGCCGCGAATGCGCCCGTCACCTGCTGATGCATCCCCTCACCTGTGCGGAGCAACACCCGGAAGTCTTCCTCCTCATTCGACGCCATCACGCCAATCTTGATCAGTGGTTTACGCAGCGACTCGGTTATCGACTACATCTCGATGCCGATACGGCGCGGCTCTTCAAGAGTGGGATCGTCCCCGACAACAGACCGCTGCGCACAAGAACAGGTCGACCTCTGCATCGGCGCGATCTTCAGCTGTTGGCATTGGTACTCGCCTGCACAGCCGCTGGGCCTCTGGTCATGAGTCTTCGGGACTTGGTCGCCGACATCCGCTCCGCTGCCGTGGAGGCAGGTACGCAACTCGACACCACGAACGCAGAGCGCCGTTCGCTCGTTACCGTGCTGCGTTGGATGGTCGATCATGGTTTAGTCACTGAGCTCCACGAACAGGTGGACCGATACGCTGACGACGCCGATGCCGATGCCGTTCTGCGAATCCGCCCCGATCGGATTGCTCTCGTACCAATCAGCGCTTTGCTCGGCGAATCGAGCGCCAAGGACTTGTTGATCCGCAGTGACCGGCGCGATGCCTTTCGCCAATGGGTCCGCTGCCATCTGGTCGAAGACCCCGTTGTGTACCGCTCAGATCTGACCGATCCAGAGTGGATGGAACTTCGTCGTCGGCTCGGCGAGGAATCCCGAATGCTCGACGAGATGTTTGGTTTCTCCTTAGAGTCTCGCGCTGAAGGCATTGCCGCAATCGATCCAAACGGAAACTTAAGCGATGTTCGATTTCCGAGTGGTGGAACGGTCGGCCATTGCGCCTTGTTGTTGCTTGGGTATCTCGGCGAAACCTCAGCTCCACTCGAGATCGTGGAAACCTTCGTTGCCGAACTTGGGGCCCAACACAGCAAGCACTGGTCGAAAGATTTAACCGGGTCCACAGATCGCCTCGCCCGGGAAGTTCTTTTGCTTTTGGAAACGCAACGACTTATTCGGGTCGAAGACGAAATGGTGATCGCATTGCCCGCTGCTCGGCGTTTCGCTCCTCCTGAGGTCACCGTGACCACTGATGAACAGGGCGCTCTGTGGTGACTTTACAACCACCTTCTTCGCTTCTGTCCCAAGACCTTTCGCCGCTGTGGGTCGCTGTCCGCGATCGACTCGAAAGAAGAGGATCTGCTTCACGAGGGCGTCTTCAAATTGTTCCGCTGTCCACCGTTGGGCGCCACGTTCTAAGTTCTCTTGTCGGGCGGAAGTTGACGGCGACTATTGATCTCTCGGCACTCGAAGACGCTCTGGTGCGGGTCGGAGCGGGCCTTGATCTTGTCGACGCCTTAGATCGACTTGGCCACGCTATGTCTTTCGATCAAGAGCATCGTCGCACTGACCGGGATCTGCGTAAACAGGCTCGCGAGGACGCACGGCAAGCGATCATTTCCTGGCCAGAAGATTGGGCGAAGGATTGGATTGAGGAGATAATCCAGGCTGGGCTCCTTCGGGGACTCGACCCAGTGAGGTCGCTGGAAGTTGTGGTTGGTGTCCGCCGTTGCCTGAACGCTTTGGCTGCTCCGGAGCAACCTCGAAGTCGAGTCGAACTAGCGGCACTTGTCCTTGGAGATTCTCACGCCCTCGATCCCGGCACCCGCCTTGGCGCTGCCATCGCGCGAGCCCTGCGTCAGGTGTATTTTTCGGAATTGTACGACGACACCGATCGGTCAGCGTGGGACCGCGCTGGCGTTCCGAGCGACACGGTGTCGGCGCCTGCTCTCACGTGGAATCTTCCCGTGAAGGCAGCCAATCCCCTTGCTCCAATGTTTCACACAGCCACGTTGCTGGGTTCGGTCGCCCATGTCAGCCAAATGGCGTTACGGGCCACTCCGGTCGAGGTGCCTCCCGGCACGACCGTGCTGTTTACAGAAAATCCACGCGTAGTCGAAGAAGCTGCCAGGAGAAGGTCACCACTTTCGGTAGCATCGACGAACGGCAACCCGTCCGCTGCGGTCAGACTGCTCGTGTTACAACTCCTCGCATCGGGTGCGATTCTGCACTACCACGGAGACTTCGATGCCGCTGGGCTGGGAATCTGTCGGCGCATGGAAGCGCTTGGTCTCCGTCCATGGCATATGGGTGTTTGTGACTACGAACGAGCCGTGGGCAGTGCAGTCGCAGCTGAGGTCG
The DNA here is from genome assembly GCA_043718695.1 of Acidimicrobiia bacterium. Taxonomy (GTDB): domain Bacteria; phylum Actinomycetota; class Acidimicrobiia; order Acidimicrobiales; family JANYDT01; genus JANMZO01. Next base: position 8,941 of record JAYSVF010000045.1, read on the forward strand.
ATCTGCCCATGGACCGTGCAGATCCGGGATCGACGCCATGGGATGAACCACTTCGCGAGGTATTCCGAACTTCGATGCGCGTAGTGCACGAAGAACGTCTGCTCGACGAACTCCTTGCGGAGGGATCCATTGAAAACGATGGCTAGTAAGTGTGCATATTTAAGGTTCGTGGTCGAGCGCGGGGACGGGGCCGGCTTTGCGGGCACGGAGTGAGGCTTGATCGCCTTGGCCTAGTGAACGCCACTGTTTGTTGACCAACACCACGCTCAACCCGAGAAGCACCAACGCGATGCATGCACCGATTACGAAGGCCACGTTGATGCCAGAGTGATCAGCCACGGCACCCATCCACACCACGCCGGTTCCGTACGACGTGCCAACACACGCGGCGAAGAGCGCAGAGATACGTCCTCGCTCGGCGGGTGGTGAATCGCGGAGCACCACGCTGTTTACGGCGAGAAATCCGCAAATGAAACAACTGCCCAGCAGCGCAATCGAAGCCATGGCCGTGATTGTGGTGCTGGCACGGCTCAAGGCGAGGAGACCGATGGCCCCCAGCGCCAGCGACCCAACGGCTACCCGAGGGCGTCCGAACTGTCCGACGAGCCACGATAGGCACAGCGAACCGAGAAGGCTTGAAACCCCCATCGTCGCCATCAAAACTCCAACACCAGAGTTACCGGTTTTGAGCTTCGAGGCGGCGAAGTACGGCAGCAACCCAATGAACGGGGCTACGAGCAACTGAGCCGAAATCGAACCGACGAACGCGAACAGGCACGTCTTCGTTTGATGGAGAACCCGAAACCCTGTACGCATACGAATTAGAAATCCGTCGGCTCCATCGGTGGCTGCAGGATGGAAGGTTCGCTTGATCGAAAACACCACCCAGAACAACAGCGCGAAACTCAGCGCGTTTCCAAGAACCGACCATGTGGGTCCAACTACGGCCATGAGCGCGGCTGAGAAAATGGGGCCAACGATTCGCCCTGAGTTCCACGAGATGCTGCCTAAAGAAGCGGCCGAGAGAAGTTCGTCGGCAGGCACCAATTCAGGAAGAATGGCCGACACCACTGGGTTGGCCATCGAACCAACCAGACCCTGCGCAAGAACGATGCACGTGAGCACCGCTGCACTCTGACCTTTGGCAATCGCCAGCGCCAACAAAACGGCTCCAACGGTTTGGCACACCAGGATCCACAGGAACATCTGGCGACGCTCCAAACGATCAGCCAGCACCCCAGCAATGGGAGAGGAAATCAACTGCGGCGCAAACGTAACCGCCGACACCAACCCGGATTTGAGGGCACTCCCCGTTTGCGAGGCGATCAGCGAACTCACGGTTATGAGCTGCATCCATGTGCCGATATCGGAAACGACGAAACCAATCCACATACGCCGATAATCACGATGGCGAAGCACTCGTAGCGGGTTTTTCGCCGTATTCACCGGTGCATCGATTCGTTGGGCCCTTGGTTGGGTCGCGCTAACTCGTTCCCCTCGCCGTCGACCAAACATCAGTGGGCCATAGTACGACAACGTTGGCGGAGCTTCCTATCCGGATAGGTATCGGCGACCCCAGTTCGGGTAGATTTCAAGCGTCTCCTACCAAAGGTGTTTCGTATGCGAAAGCTGTTAATTTCGGTCGGCCTGGTGCTCGGAATAATTGGTGGTGTCGGCGGAGCGCTCACCTCAACGGCTTCGGCACAAACGAAAATTGTGTTTGCGCGTGGCTCGTTTTCGAAGACGATTTCCACCACGATCGCCCCGGGCCGAGGCAAGTCATATTCAGTGAGCGTCCGTTCTGGCCAGGTCATCAACGTTGAGCTATCGGGTGACATTGCCACCTCGAAGTCAAACAGTTTTCCTATGGTGTTCGTCAACTTGAACAACGGTGAAAATGGCATTGACCAATTTCAAGACGGCGAGGGTTACCTTTCCGTGCTGACTGGCCGTGATGGCAAATACATTTTCACGCTCACCAACGGCAGCAAGCGTTCACGTTTGGTGAAGTTCAAAGTCGCCGTTACCGATGACATCAACGATTTCTTTGGCTGAACCGCTAACTGACCGAACTAGATCAAATTCTCACGAGGGGGCCGTGGGCATTTTGGCTCGCATCGCCGCGGTGGATGCTTGACCTTCGTCACTTCGTAGCCACGAGATGTAATCGGGTCGCCCACGTTCTCGAAACGTTGGGCTGGAGAAGATCTCGGCCCACTTCGCAACAGGCATGAGCATGTGAGCCCAATCGGCGTTGAAGGAAGCGGAGTTGCGAGCGTGTTCTTCCGACCGGAAGAGGTTCATACCCGCTCAACGAAACGGCCTGGTATCCGCATCACCTCCGACCGCGCTGCGGCTGTACCCAACAATCGTAGGTGGGCTTACTGAGAGGATTTCGTCGTCGCGCATTTCAATCGACATTGAATCACCACAATCGAGGCACGGCGCGTCAACACGAACCAGCTTTCCAGGGAACAGCCATCGAACTGCTAGCGCTTCAAAACCACACTGGGCAAACCACCGTTGTTCCCCATCAACCGAGATCCGATACTGCGTCGGCTGATTATTGAACGGCGGGAACGACGCAATGAGATCGGTACCGGGATGCAGCCACGCCGGGATGCCAGTGGTGATGAGGTCATGGAGGAACTCACGGCCCGATTCCGGATCAGTACCTAACTCCGTGGCGAGTTCCACATAATGCGGGGCCTGCCCGGTTTTGACCATGCGCATCATCACCGCATGGAATGCACGATCAAGCGTTGCAACATCAGTCATCTCGCAATCCTGACCAGTTTTGCCGACCAACACAACCCCGCTTACCTTCAAATGCACCGATAAACAGAGATTCTGAGCGCAACGCAATGTGCGAGGCGCTGCACCAAATTGCTACCTTGTCTCTATGAGAAACTCGCGCACTCGACAACAAGATTGCTTTGCGCTATGTCACCTCGCTTGCAAACACCATGGCTAGAGCGCTCAAGCCGAAGCCGACTGATGCGCTCACGTATCAATTCACCGGCGAGCTGTTTGTGTGGTCAGGTGGTCAGGCAAACTGGTACTTCATCCGGATGCCGGTGAAGCCGTCGAAAGAACTACGTGAACAGATGGACGGGCTTACCAACGGTTTCGGGTCGATCCGTGTGGAAGTGACTATCGAGGAATCAACGTGGCGTACTTCGGTATTCCCCGAATCGGCTACCGGCAGCTACCTACTCCCGGTCAAGAAACAAATTCGAAAGGCCGCTGAAATCGAAGAGGGCGACGAGGTCGATGTTGTTCTGACTGTCGTCCACAACAACACCACACCGCCCCGCCGCTGACCTGGCCACTCGGCGATGGTTGATTTTCTGAATGATTCGAAATCCACGGGTTAGTTCGCGTGGCAGCCAGAGCGAGCAGTTGCCGAAATCTGCCGACCAGGATCTGAGAGACTGAGCGCATGCATGGTGTCACTGAAGTTTGCCCTGAGTGCCAATTTGATCCAACGACGGTTGTCGACAGCGAGATGGCCGATCTTTTCGCGAAGTTCGCCAAACGCTATCCAATACCGCTCACCCGCCTTTTGCCATCAGACAACCCAGCCATTCTCACTACGAGACCAGAACCCGCAATATGGTCGGCACAGGAATACGTGGGCCATGCTGCACAGTGTTTTGAAGAGACCGCTAACTGGATCACCACACTCCAAGCTGGGGGCGCCGCGCAATTCAGTGGGTCAGACGTGGATGCCGCGGTGTTAGAAGCGGAATTCAACGCCAAGACTGCAGCGGAAATTGCGCAGCGTGTTGCTGCGGCGGCGACCCACACCGCGGAATTGTTACGCACACTTAACGCTGATGATTTTACCCGTGAGGTCACGTTCGGAGAGTGGAAAGTCCCGTTTCGGATGCTTCTCGTCGCGCAAATTCACGAAGGTCACCACCACCTCCTTGATGTCGGTCGAATCCTTCGCGCCGAACGAAACCGCCCAACTGCTCCATAGAGCAAACCCTCACTGGTCACCGAACTCGAACCCCCAGCAGGGAACCCGAGCTCGAAACCCCAGCAGGAACCACCAGCTAAGCCATCGGCTCCTCGTACTTGTTGAAGCAGGAATTTCGGGGACAAGTTCGTTGCAGCCGAACAACATTTCGTAGAAATTG
>JAYSVF010000046.1:0-31954 GCA_043718695.1 Acidimicrobiia bacterium
ACCAAAACAGTCCTAAACCAAGGTCAACGCCAGGTGCTGCCGCCGGCCCCCACTAACCGGTCAACTGACCGCACTCTTCAAGATCGCTCCCTCGTCTTCCGATCGTCGCCCGCACCAACGCCCGAAACCGCTCACAAAGCGCGTCGATACAACCCGAGCGTTAGACCCCTCGCCTCGAGTCCGGTCACTAAGCCGCCCAGCAACCGGTTAGGTGACCGCACTCTCCAAAAGCCTGTTCACCCGAGCCGTCGTTTGCGTCCAAGTAAACACCGAACTGCTAGCGGCAGAGCCAAGCGAGGAATCTGCCGAGAACTTCGCCACGCGGAGGGGCGAAACGTGTGAATTTCGTCCCAAATTGGCGGGCCTGTCCGCAAAAAGAGGCCGTTTGGCGTGGGCTGTCTGGCACGGTGACGCTTGAGCGTGAAGAATAGGCGCCTCATGTTGAAGAAGATCTTGATCGCTAATCGTGGCGAAATCGCTGTCCGTGTTATTCGTACCGCTCGTGAGATGGGGATTGCCACTGTCGCGGTCTACTCCGAGGCTGATCGCAACGCCATGCACGTGCGGATGGCTGATGAGGCGTATGCCCTGGGCGGCACCACCAGTGCGGAGAGTTACCTCAATACCGAGGCGATTCTCAAGGCCATCGACGATTCGGGTGCCGACGCTGTGCACCCCGGATACGGGTTCTTCTCCGAGAACACCGATTTCGCTCGGGCCATCGCCGCCAAGGGCATTGCCTTCATCGGTCCCCCACCCGAGGCGATCGACGTGATGGGTGACAAGGTTTCCTCCCGTATCGCCGCCCAAAAGGCCAATGTGCCCATGGTTCCAGGCACCGTCGAGTTCCTGAAGGGTCCCGACGATATTCGAGCATTCGGCGCCGAGTTTGGTTACCCAATCGTGATCAAAGCGGCCTTCGGTGGTGGCGGACGGGGCATGAAAGTTGTGCGCTCAGCCGACGAAGTTGATGACCAATTGGCAAGTGCCCAGCGTGAAGCAAAATCAGCGTTCGGACGCGATGAGGCTTATATCGAGCGCTACCTCACCTGGCCCCGCCATATCGAGATGCAGATCATTGGCGACCAGCATGGCAACGTCGTGTGGGTAGGCGAGCGGGATTGTTCGGCGCAACGTCGTCACCAGAAGCTCATCGAAGAGTCACCAGCCCCAGAATTTTCGGCTGAGTTGCGCGAAGCAATGGGTGCATGTGCGGTGCAGTTGGCCAAGGCGGTTGGGTATTACAACGCCGGCACGGTTGAGTTCATTTACGAAAACGGTGCGTTCTTTTTCTTGGAGATGAACACTCGTTTGCAAGTTGAGCATCCCGTAACCGAAGTGGTTACCGGCATCGATCTAGTCGAGTGGATGATCCGTGTTGCGTCGGGCGAACCGTTGCCCATGACCCAGGACGAGATCAATGCCTCGCGCCGCGGACATGCCATCGAGGTTCGTTTGAATGCCGAGAACCCGAGTGGCGGCAAGTTCATGCCTTCGCCGGGTACCTTGACTTCGTTTACTCGTCCCGATGGCTACGGCATTCGTGTTGACGCTGGGTACGAGGCGGGCGACACCGTCAGCCAGTACTACGACAACTTGATCGCCAAGTTGGTTGTTTGGGGCAAGGATCGCCCGACCGCTATTGCGCGAACGATTCGTGCGTTGCGCGAGACGACTATCACCGGCGTCCACACCACGATTCCTGCAGACCTTGCCATTCTTGAGCATCCCGATTTTGCTGCCGCGATCCACTCAACGAAGTGGGTAGAAGACAAGCTGGACCTTTCCGGTTTGGTGGCCACCAAGGGTGAAGCCTTGACGTTGCCAGGTGCCGCTGAAGGTGAACCAGCTCGCGTTCGTCGTGATCTCGACGTTGAAGTGAACGGCAAACGATTCGCCGTGAAGGCCTGGGTGCCTGAATCCGGACCGGTTGTCGGCATTGCTGCTGGCGGAGTTTCAGCTGGGGCCGTGAAACCAAAGCGCGCTGCTTCTTCAGGTGGCGCTGCCGCTGGTGGATCGGGCTCAGTTGCCGTTCCCATGCAAGGCACCATCGTGAAGGTACTGGTCGAGATCGGTCAATCCGTTGAAGCCGGCGCCGCGGTTGTGGTGTTAGAAGCCATGAAAATGGAGAACCACATCAACGCCGAAAAATCCGGTGTCGTAAAGGAAATCAAAGTCAAAGCTGGCGACACGGTAGGCGCAGGCGACGTCGTCGTAGTGATCGAATAGCAATTATCGAATAGCGAGCCCGCTCTTCAAACGAGTTTGAAATCGGCGTAGTGCAGTCCCCGCGACTGCCTACGCCGTTTGCTTTAAGTGCGCCGTTTCTCGGTTCTGTTCGGCTCTCTATCGCTCCGCGTTTTCTCCTTGCCGATTAGCAACGACGGCGACCAACAGACAACCCACAGCAATCGCGACTGGGGCTTTCCCCAGGGGTGTTCCGACACCGCTCATGGTTATGAACGAGACGAGCGGAACCAAGGTAAGTGCACATCGTTTCGCGATGGTCATCGACGGGAGAAACCAGGCGAGTACGAGTACGACGAGGGCGAGGGTCCAGTCGTGTGAATGTGCGTGAGGGCTGGCGATCAAACCGGCGAGGAGCATGGCGATCAACAAGAGGGTGCGGCCTTCTGCGGTCTTCGTGCGAAACGAACGATGTGCCAGATAGCCGATTCCGATCACGGTGGCAACGAGCACGGCGCTCGAAATCGAGTTGATGATCGACGCGTTCGAAGCACCCAACCAGCGAGCGAGAACGCCACGGACGTTGATCATTGACGACGTTGAACTTCCGTAGGTGTCGATCTCGCGGTTGTAGGTTCCGAGCAGTTTGAAATAGTCGATCCAGGCCGATGGACGAACAATAAGCGTGCTTAGGGCCATGAGCGTCGCCTGGCCCGCTGCTGTGAACCCAAGTGCACGGAATCGTCGCAAGCCAACGAGAATAGCCAATGGTAAAAGCACATATTGTGGCTTCATGCCGATCAACAGCAGGCCAAATGAGACCAACAAATCCGACGCGTGCCCTCGATCCGCGACTCCCTCGGCTTCGGGGGTACTAAAGAGTTCTTTGACGTTCGGCGATCGCTCAGCCACAGGCAACGCTCCACCCGTTGCTGCAATTCCGATGCCAGCACTTGAATTCCTTACTGGCCAAGTGGCACCGATCACGCCTTTGGCGAACAAGGCGAATCCGAGCGCGACAACAGGAGTTAGCGAGCCTTGCAACAACGCAGCGCCAACAGGAAACGCTGCCGCCATGGCCAGTGCGGGGAAAACGAATTCGAGTGGAGCTGTTCGTCGTGCGGAACGGCGATTCGCGACACTGGTTTGCAGAATCACCCAACCCGCAGCCACGAGCAAGGCCAACTCGAGGAGCATCCACACTCGGTAGGCGGTCGTCAGCGGAAGGAGGCTTAGGGGACGGAGTAGCAACGTTGAGGTGGGAGGGTTCACAAAGCCGACCACTTGGAGCTTTTCGGCGGCCGGATCGAACGGGATACCGGCGAGCGCAGTCTGATCCTTGGCCTGTGCGACGAGGTCATAGAGGTGAGCGCCCCGGTCAACCCCCGCCATGCGTCCGCCGGAGTAATACGTGGTGAAGTCGATGACGCTCTTGCCTTTAGGGGGGCCGGCCTGCCACTTTGCCGCCACACCTAGGGCCATGAGCAGCAGCAAGATGATATTGACAACCGTCAGAACATTCAGACAAACGCGAGCGGGCCCAGCCTTCGATCCAATCCGGCGAGGCTCAACAATCGCGGGCGCAGAGGTCACCCCTTTCTATCGACCACCGAGCCGCCCAACTTGAATGCCCATTCAGCGAATCACCAGACCAAGGTGATGGTTTGGTCGGGAACCATTGCGAACCTTGAATGCCCTAATCACGTCGGTTTGAACAGCTCCGGTGAGCTAAGGCGCCCCATCTTCTGGTGGCGGTCGAAACCCGCGAGGAGGGAAGCCGTCCGCTACCGGCGGGCAAGGCGCAAAGCCAGTTCGCCGGTAATCTCCAAATCCTGTTTTGGCTAACTCAATAACTCAATCTCCTGGGACAAATCTACAAAATAGGCAGCCGAAGAGCTGAATTTCACCTTCTCTCTGGCATTTTCAACACACGCTATGTACGCTGAGCGCGTGTTCACTCGGAGTGGGCGACCAAAACCTAAAGGCGGGACGAAATGCGACGAACGTATTCGATCATGGGCGCACTTTTCGCGATTCTTGCCTTTGGGCTAGCAATCCCCGCTGCACGCGCAGCCACGGTAACCGTGCATGGTCAGGTCACCAACACCGCGGGCCCAGTCTCCAATGGAACAATCACGTTCAGGAGCATCGAACCAGTGCCGACGCCGTTCGAAGTTACGGTCGCAACTGATGGTTCCGGGAATTACTCGGTCACTGCACCAGAGGGTCCATATTCGGTCTACATAACACCACCAACAACCTCAACGACACCCCCAACCACCTACGTCACATCGGCAAGTTTGACGGTCCTCAGCGGTACCCTAACCTTTACAATTCCTGGTGGATCGGTGATAAGCGGGCACGTCACGGCCAACGGAAACAACGTTGCAAACGCAACGATCGACTTCTCCCCGACCTCGCCCAATCCCACAAGATTTTCGACCAGGACTAACGCATCCGGCGACTTCCAGATAGTCGTTCCAAACGGCAGCTACCAATCCCAAGTCAGTGACACCATACCCTTAGGCTCAACGACTCCTACGGGCACGGTCCGACATCGATACTCTTCCGCGGTAACAGTCGCCGGTGACGCCACGCTCCCACCCGTCGATTTTGTTGTTGTCAACCAAAGCGTGAATCTTCTTGTCGGCTCCAACGCTGGCACTGGCCGCGTGACGTGGTTGGGGCCTTATGCAGGGGTGTTTCCAGGGACCACGGGCTACGAATTCCTAGCAAGCTCGACCTTCACAGGAAACCAAACCATTCCGGTTCTGTCAATGGCTTCCTCGAACCTCACCGTTTCATCTCCTACTGGAGGCAGCCAGTTGGCCTCCGCGGCAGTAGACACGCGGACCTCAAACACCACCATTTTGCAAATTTCTGCTTTGAGTCATGTGACCGGCCGAGTGCTGGTGAACACAACCCCAACCCAACCGTCCGCATACCTTTATTCACCCTCCAACCAAATCTTCGGCGCCATCGCAAGCAACACCGGTCAGTTCGCGATCGACGCACCCGATGGGGACTACAGCCTTTACCTGAGCGTTCGCCCAAGTTCGACTATCTCTTACTCGAGACAGACTACGGCGCACGTCAGCGGACCGACAGATCTTGGAGACTTCACATTTACGACCGTCGACCAAACAGTCAACCTGGTAAATACTGAGGGCCAACCAGCATCGGGGTGGCTGCGTTGGTCTACGTCGGGCGCAGGTGATCGCTTCTCCCACGACGGTCCAATCAACGGAACGGCCACTATTCCGACGCTCCCAAGCTCGACGACTTCACTTTCGGTCGCTTCTTCCCAGTCGGGACCGTTTGTTTTGGTGGGAACCATTGACACGAAGTTGCCGACCATACGTACGATTACCTTACCGTCGCTTTTCACCGTTACTGGACAGGTCCTTTTAAACGGCGATCCGCATCCGAACGCTTCCGTTTCGCTGGGCGGTCCAAACGGAACCGTAAGTAGACAGAGCGATTCAAACGGAGTCTTTACGTTCCAAGTTCCAAACGGGAACTACTCATTGAGCGCCTTCATCGCACTCAACATTACGCCAACGCTGTCCGTGAATCTTTCTCAACAGTTCTCGGCGGTTGATGTCAACGGATCCAACGTCAATACGGGAAGCACGAATTTCACGACGGTAAATCAAACGCTCAACGTCATAGATTCCGCTGGCAACCCGGCCACTGGAACTATCTATTGGAACGGCGGCTCAACGACAACCGGCAACTTTTCAGTAAGCGGTTCTCTCACGGGTAGCGCTTCATTCCCAACGACCGGATCAGCAACTTCAACGCTTTTCTTGGGCACGCCAGGAAGTCAGCTCGTTGCCCAGCCGAGTGTAGACACCAGGACTCCGACAACCACAACTCTCACCCTGCCAACGTTTGCAACTGTCACCGGACGAATGCTGATCAATGGCCGACCGATGCAATCCGCAGCGTTCTACGGGACCACCTCTTCGTTTGCAATTCAACTCGGCACCGACGGAGGATTCTCAATTCGAATCCCCACCGGCTCCTATCGCTTGAACGGTTTCACAGTCCAGCCCGTTGGTGTCGGCACAACCTCGACGGGAGCTGCTTCCTTCTCCGCCGACCGTTTCGTTGATATCACGGCAGATACCGCGCTGCCGGACATCATCATCACGACGGTCGAGCACACGATCTCTGTCGTTGGAAATACCAACAGCGCATCAATTGGCTGGAACGGACTCGCAATACTCTCCAACACGCCACCAACAAAGGCTCCGGACAACAACACTTTCAGGCTGAACGCCGTAGTCAACACCACCATAACGGTCCCTGTTTTGGCTACGAGTGGCACCAACTTCCGGGTCAAGGCCCCCCTTGGAAATGACATCCTCGTCACCGAACCAATCGATACCACCAGTCGTTCTTCGAGCATCGTCGTGGGAGGAACTGCGCAAACTTTCGTTGTTGGTCCGGGCGACGATGATGGCGATGGTGTGAGCAATCTGCTTGAAGCGCTCGCCCCAGCAGCCGACAGAAACGCCGATGGTACTTCCGACTACCGCCAATCCAACATTGCGAACCTTCCGCTTACGACCGACATTTCACCTCGGTATATTGCGGTGGCCGTCCCGACCCCGTCGGCGCTTAGCGGGGTGCAAGCAGCCGCACTTTCGTCTGTTGCTGTTCAACCGCCCTCCGGGACGAACTTTCCCGACGGCTTGATCCGGTTGAACTCTCCGGCCAGCTCCCCCGAATTGTCGGTCTCGATATTCACCTCTTCACTTAACGCTCAAACAGGGTTCGCGGCTTACAGCGAAGCGACCGGTACATGGACGCAATTTCCAAGCGACCGAATCACACTCAACCCCTCGTTGGGGACGATCACGATTCGCGTGACCGACAACGGCTTCGGTGATTCAGATCCCAATCTGGGAGGAATTCGAATCTTCGGTGGACCCGTGGAAGGTGACGTGACTCCTTCAACGACCACACTCCCAACCACAACGCTGGCCCCAACCACCACAGTCGCACCAACCACAACTCTCACTCCAACGACCACACTCGCACCAACCACAACCATTGCTCCGACGACCACACTGGCTCCAACCACCACACTCGCACCGACCACAACCACCGTGGCGAAGAACTGTGACAAGCCGGGTAAGGCGAGAACCAAGTTCTGCCCTTAACCATTCGCTCGCCTATTCGTCGGCCAACCACGTTCTGCGCAAGAATGGGACATGGCCTCTTCCCCGTTCTATACCGACGAGCACCTTGAGTTTCGCGCCGTGTTGGATCGGTTTGTGGCCAAGGAGATCACGCCGTTTGTGCATGAATGGGATGAGGCGGAGGAGTTTCCCAGGGAGTTGTACAACAAGGCAGCCGACGTCGGGATCCTGGGTGCAGGATTCCCCGAAGAGTACGGCGGGATCGGTACCGACGCGTTTCTGCGCATCATCATCCATCAAGCTCTAGCAAAAGCCGGTAGCGGTGGGGTGAGCGCAGGGGTTATCTCTTCGTACATATCAATGCCCGTCGTCTACCACCAGGGTGCCGAGTGGATGCGCCAAGAAGTACTTCCCAAGGTGCTGAGCGGCGAACAGGTAAGCGCGCTTGCTGTTACCGAACCCAGCGGTGGTTCCGACGTCGCTGGCCTCCAAACCACCGCCATCAAAAACGCAAACGGCGACTACGTGCTCAACGGATCGAAAACCTTTATTACGAGCGGCATGCGCGCTGACTGGTTTACCGTGGCGGCGCGGACGGGTGGGCCAGGTCGTGGCGGGCTCAGCGTGTTTCTCGTCCCGGGCGAAAGTGTTGGCCTCACCCGAACTCCCCTCAAGAAGATGGGTTGGTGGTCATCGGATACCGCGACGTTGTACTTCGATGACTGCGTTGTTCCCGCCCAAAATCTCATTGGCAGTGAGAACAACGGCTGGGAGTACATCATGGGCAACTTCAACTTCGAACGAATCGACCTAATCGCACAGTCACTCGCCTTCAGCCAACTGTGTATCGATGAGTCAATTGCGTATGCGAAAGACCGTATGACGTTTGGGAAGCCACTGATTTCCAATCAAGTAATCCGACACAAGATCGTCGACATGAGCCGCAAAGTGAACTCGTGCCAAGCTTGGATGGAACTGTTGGCATACCGGTTGAACGCTGGCGAAAAACCCGCCGGTGACATCGCGCAATGCAAAGTCGAAGCCACCACCACGTTTGAATACTGCGCCCGCGAAGCCGTGCAGATCTTTGGCGGGGCCGGGTATCTGCGCGGCGCAACCGTTGAACGGCTCTACCGAGAAGTACGTGTACAGGCTATCGGTGGCGGAAGCGAAGAAGTCATGCGCGACCTCGCCGCCAAACAACTTGGCTTGTGAGCCTCTCGACCTCTGCCGGTTACCCTCACGGACACTCAGCTTCCGAACGCTTCGGTCACACCCACCCGAGTCGACCTTGGGTTTGGTCCCTTGTTAGCAACTATTCACAACAAGGGACCAAACCCACGTCGTCACTACCTTCCTTGTGACCCATAGACACTTTTCACGAGAGCACGGATTGGATACAGCACCCTGGCGCTTCGCAGAGCGGTAGCGTCGGGGGTATGACGATGAGTGCCAAGGATGCAAGTGCCAAGTTGATGGCGACGGTTCGCCAGAAGTTGATCACGTTGAGCCATGGGGTGCATGCCAATCCCGAGTTGGCCTATGAGGAGTTCATTAGCTCTCGCATGGCGGCCGACGCGCTTGCCACCGATAGTCGTTTCACCATCAACATGGGTGCCGGAGGTATCGAAACTGCCTTCACCGCAACGGCTGGATCTGGGCCTCTGCATCTCGGCATTTGTGCGGAGTACGACGCTCTGCCTGGCATCGGTCACGCGTGTGGGCACAACATCATCGCGGCATCAGCTGTCGGCACCGGGCTAGCACTGGCTGAGTTGGCCGATGAATTGGGTATCACCGTGACCGTTTTCGGGTGCCCCGCGGAGGAAGGTTCGGGAGGCAAGATTCGTATGCTCGATGCTGGCCTGTTCGACGGGGTGCACGCCGCCATGATGGTTCATGCCTCGCCGCACGAGGCCGACCGCATGCACTGCCTAGCCGTTTCACATTTCGACGTCGACTATCACGGCCGCACTGCCCACGCCTCGGCGTTTCCTCAACAGGGCATTAATGCAGCCGATGCCATAACCGTCGCACAGGTAGGCATCGGGTTACTCCGCCAACACATTCGGCCAACCGACCGCATTCACGGCATTGTCATCAAAGGCGGCGACGCACCAAATATCGTCCCGGATCACACGATCTCCAAATGGTATGTGCGCGGACGAACCCTGCAAGAGCTCACTGAAATCGAAGCTCGCGTCAAGAATGTCTTTGCGGCGGGTGCTCTGGCAACAGGCTGTACGCATACGGTCACGAGTCATTCGAAGCCCTATTCGGAATTCCTTGACGATGAAGACATGGTGGCCATCTATCGAGCGAATGCGGAAGGTTTGGGCCGGTCGTTTCCTGCCCCTCAGAAACGCAGGCCTGAAGGTTTGCCTCATGATGGTGAACATGCCTTCAGTGCCAGCACCGATATGGCCAATGTGAGCCTGCGTATTCCATCGATTCACCCCATGCTCGGGTTGGACTGCGCGCCTGCTTCGAACCATCAGCCGGAGTTCACCGCTGCCTGCATCACTGAAAATGCCGACAAAGCGGTTATCGATGGCGCAACCGCAATGGCCTGGACCTGCATCGACTTGGCCACCAACGCCACCCAACGCGCTCGTTTGGTTGCCACAGAGCGATAGCCCACCCGATTCACACACACTTAAGCAGCGCATTTACCCTGTGCACATAGTGGGTGGGATTCTGTGAGTTGGCAACGCAGGAAATCCCACCCAAACACCAACGCCAACTCGCTTGAAGCTAGTTTCGAAGCACAACGCAAACCCCGAGAGAACTCAGAGTCGGCTGGCATTTGGCGGGAAAATGAAGAAGGCGCCACTCGCCTGGCGCCCTCGGTACTGCATCTTCGATTGTGTACTGCGGACCTGCTACCCAAAACTTGTTGCGGAAATCCCGTTCCGTTAGAAGCGCTGCTTTATGGATACCAGTATGCCAAACGGCCCATGTCGATCGCTATAGGTCTATCGGACTATTTCACGCAGAGTGGGTATTTTGACCCTAACGCTCAGACAACTGAATCTTCGCTCAACGCGTAAAACACTCTGTGCACATAGCAATGGTGCAGAAACTGCATGCAGGACGATACTTTCAACCGGCCAGCGAGCCGGATTGGGACGGTCGTGAAACCGGTTGCACCGGGCCAGCCACAAATCCGGATCAACCAGGCTCACGGATCACCGTTGGCATCCTGAGAACCAGAAAGCTGCAGCGAACTCAGCGCTCTGGTCTGTTCGACTTCATTGAGCGGCTTCACCTGAGCGGGCCCCATCAGCGGCTTTACCCAGCGGTCTTATTCAGCGGTTCATTCAGCGGCTTCGGCGAGTGCTTCGGAGAGGGCCGGGTGCACCAGCATCGAATCGGCGATATCGCTGACCTTCAGCCCTGCAGTTACCGCGAGTGCAATCACGGAGATCAACTCGGCGGCATGTCGTCCGACGATCGAACCCCCCAACACCACACCGGTGAACGGGTCGGAGACGATTTTGATAAAGCCACGCGAATCGTTGTTAATGAGGGCCTTGGCACTGGCACTAAAAGGCACCTTGGTGACGCGAATTTTGCGGCCAAGGGCAAACGCATCAGCTTCGGCTAGACCGACGTCGGCAATTTCAGGTTCGGTGAAAATGGCCGAGGCTGCCTTGTCGTAATCCAAATGACGGTGCTCACGAGTGTGGAGACCCATCACATGCTCGGCAACTTTGCGACCCTGCATCTGCGCAACGGAGCTGAGCGGCAACTTGCCTGAAACATCGCCCGCGGCATAGATGTTCTCGATGTTGGTGACGCAGTGATTGTTGATGTTGATGTAACCACCGGCATTCAGCTCCACGCCTGCCGATTCCAAACCAAGCCCATCCGTATTAGGGATTGAGCCGATCGCCAAGACGGCATGCGATGCTCGAACCACACGGCCATCATCACACTTCACGATTACTCCGCCGGTATCGGGATCGCGTTCGATGGATTCGGCCCGCGCACCTTTGAGTAGGTTCACACCACGCCGCAAGAAGTCATCCTCAAGAACCGCAGCGACTTCAGGGTCCTTCTGCGGAAGTACCTGTTGGCGGCTCACTACGAGCGTCACTTTGGAGCCAAGAGAGTTGAACATGTGGACAAACTCCACACCCGTAACGCCGGAGCCGATAACTACTAGGTGTTCAGGCAATTCCTTGGGCGGGTAGCAATCACGGGTGGTGAGAATCCGATCACCATCGACCTCAACCCAATCAGGAATCCGCGGACGAGTGCCAGTTGAAATCAAAATCGCATCAGCGTGAAGCTTCTGCGTAGCGCCATCGGGCAGGATTACTTCCACATCCTGCGCGCTTAGCATTTTGGCTCGACCCTTGATGAGCTTGATGCCTTGGCTCGCCAGCTGTCCGGTCGCCGTCGACTGCAACTTCTCAACAATGGCCCCGATCCGCTCACGCAAACCTTCGGTGTCCACCGCGGTTTTTACCTCGTCAAGCCCCATGCCTTCAATACGGCGGGCGAAGCTCATTGCCCCACCGGTGGCGATCATGGTTTTGGAAGGAATGCAGTCCCACAGGTGTGCTGCCCCACCGAGAATGTCTCGCTCCACAATCGTTACTTCGGCACCCATTCGAGCGGCATACGTCGCCGCCTGGTTACCTGCTGGTCCGCCACCGATAATCACAAACTTCAAGGCCATAGTCCCATCCTACCGACGCGGGCTCGTATCCAGAGTTCTTCAGCTGAGTATGCTCCCTCCATAGCCGCCGCACTCTTGCCGAGTTGCCCGATTGCGTTGTTTCTCGGGGTGAGTTGGATGGTGGAACCCGTTACTACCACCACGATCAGGGTTGGTCCACCGATCACCACACCGGTGCAGAGCGAAGCCGTCACAAGCCAGGGCTCCCAACCAACGGCTTCAACAAAGGGACGACCCGACGTTCCAATGTATATTTTTCCCCAAGTTGGAGGCTATGGCTACATTGATAAGCGCACATATTCTGTGGCGGCAGATCAACTCTACGAAACACTTTCGTCCGTCTACTCAGGGCTAACGATCAGAGAAATCGCCGACTACCCGCCGAGACAGTCCTACGGATCGGTCGTGGCTGCAGTCTTCCGACCCGAAGTGTCTGAGCAGCAGCGCAAAGCTGGCTTGCAAAAAATCATCGTCGACCTTGGCCTAACTGAGACAACAGCTGTCAACGGATTTCGTATCTACACCGGCAGAATCCAGGGTTACGAAAAGATCGTCGCCATCCGCAACGAAGTCCTGCTGGACTTTTCGAGCACCACCAAAGCTATCGATTCGAACTTGAGTGTCGTTGTGAACAAAATGCTGGCCCTCTTCGGCCCGGCATAAAACGAGGCGCTTCACAGCAGGGCTAACAAAGGCACACAAAGCAAACGCCCGCTCGGAATTGAGCGGGCGTTTCGAAATGCTTGGCGGTTTAGGGAACCAACTCTAGAGCAGGCAGCGTGCAATAGGGGCCAGAATTAGAGCTCGCTGGACCAGTCTTTGCCTTCGAGTTGGCTTCTGATTTCGGCGAGGAAGCTGGCTGCGTATGCTCCGTCGAATGCACGGTGGTCCCAGGAGAGGCCGAGCATGCCCATGGGGCGGATGGCGATCGTGTCGGAACCGTCGGGAAGTTCCAGCACTACTGGCTTCTTCTTGATGCTGGTGATCGACAGGATGCCAACCTGGGGTTGGTTAATGATCGATTGCATAAGATCAATGCCGTAAGGCCCAGCGTTTGAAAGCGTGAACGTTCCGCCGGTGATGTCATCGGGGCTGAGCTTCTTGCCACGGGCACGGGCAGCCAAATCCGAAATGTCACGAGCGATTGCGCGCATACGTTTTCCGTCGGCATCGCGAACAACGGGAACCATGAGGCCATTGAAATCAAGGTCGACGGCGATTCCTAAGTGCACAGCCTTATGCAAGATCAGTGAATCACCAGCTACCGAAGCGTTGACGTTGGGGAACTTGTTGGCTGCTTCCACAACGGCTCGCGCGATGAACGGCATATAGGTGAGGCTGAATCCTTCGGCCGCTTTGAATGCAGCTTTCTGAGCGTTGCGAACCTTGTCGACGGCGGTGTAATCGATCTCTACGGCAATGAACGCGTGTGGTGACGTCGATAAGGACATGACCATGTGCTCACCGGTGCGGCGGCGGATATTGGAAAGCTTCACAACCTCGTCGCGACCACCGGGCATCACTGCCGGCAGGCTTGCAGCCGGAGCCGAAACTTGCTGGGTGTTGGTGAACTGGGCCGGAACCGGTTGGCCGAACGATGCAGCTGCATGGGCTTCTTGCGCTGCCGACGCCGGGGCCGAAGGTGACTGTGCCGCGATAGCTGCAGCATTGGCCACAACTGAAGCGACCGCGGAGCCAACATTGGCTGGGGCAACCGGGGTTGGTGCAACATATTGAGGAGCAGAAGCAGCGGGGGCCGAAACCGGAGCAGCGGTTTCTGCAGTTGCCGAGCCTTGGGTATCGAGCACCCCAAGCACATCTTCGCGGGTGATCCGTCCACCGGGGCCGGTGCCAGAAATCAATGCGGGGTTGAGGCCGTTTTCGTTGATGAGTTTTCGAACGACGGGCGACAGAACTTTGTCCATACCGGGTGCGTCGGCGGCCAACGAAGGCGAAGCGGCGTACACAGGAGGGGCCGGTGCTGCAACAGCTTGAGCAGCTGGAGGAGTTGAGGGAGCTTGAACAACCGGGGCCTCAACAACAGGCGGAGCAACCGGGGCAGGAGCAGCAACTGGCGGCGCAACAGCCTCAGCAACAGCAGCGACCGGAACAGCAACAACCGGGGTCTCAATCACAGGAGCCGGGGCGGGAACCGGAGCTTCGACCGGGGCAGGCGCGGCTAGGGCCGAGGTTGGAGGAACAACTGCGGCGGCCCCGTCGGCAGAAATAACGGCCAGAACAGCGCCCACATCGACGGTGTCACCTTCGGCAACGCGGATTTCCATCAACACGCCGCTGGCGGGTGAGGAAACTTCGGAGTCAACCTTGTCGGTGGATACCTCGAAGAGCAACTCGTCTTGGGCGACGGTATCGCCAACTTTTTTGAACCACTTCGTGATAGTGCCTTCGGTGACAGTCTCACCGAGCTGGGGCATGGTTACGTCGGACATCAGCCGTTCAATCCTCTCCCGGTAAGGGCCAACATGGCCTCACCAAATGTTTCTGATAACGATGGGTGCGGTTGGATGAACTGGGCAACTTCATCGACTGAAGCTTCCCAGTTGACCGCAAGATATGCCTGGCCGAGCTGCTCGGTTACCCAAGGCCCAACCATATGTACGCCAAGTATTTGTCCGGCGCGGCCATCGGCATTTTTGCGGGCAATAATTTTCACCATGCCGTCGGTTTCGCCAAGAATCTGGGCTCGTCCGTTGCCAAGAAATCGTTCTTTTTTGACGACGACTTCGTAACCATTTGCTGCACCATCAGCAAGGGCTTGTTCTTCATTAAACCCGGCGAAGGAAACCTCTGGGTGGCAGTAGATGGCCCAGGGAACCCGGTCATAAGCGATGGGAACAACGGTTTCGCCAATGATGGTTTTGATGGCCACAATTGCTTCGGCGTAGCCAATGTGCGCAAGCGCTGCGGTTGGCACAAGGTCACCAACGGCGTACACGTTGGGGGCGGAGGTACGCATGAACGGATCAACCGCCACGAAGCCACGATCCGTCAAAGACACGCCAGTGCCTTCAGCAAGCAGTTCTTCGGTGCGAGGACGGCGACCTACCGAAACAACAACCATATCTACGCTTAGGGATTCACCTTCTCCGAAGTGCACGGTTGTGCCCATCCCGTCGGCATTGGGGGTATGGCCGTTTACGCTCACACCTAAACGGGTTTCGATGCCGCGCTTCCTGAACGCTTTGGCCACCACGTCAACCACGTCAACGTCGCATCCAGGGAGCATTTTTGGCATGGCTTCGAGGATGGTGACCTGCGTGCCGAGATCGCACATCGTGGAAGCAAATTCGCAACCAATTGCACCAGCACCAATCACCACGGCGGTGCTAGGCATCACGGTGAGATCAAGGAATTCGTCGCTGGTAAAAATCGTGCGACCGTTGGGTTCAAAACCGGGAATGGTGCGCGGGACCGAACCGGCAGCCAAAATTACGTTGGTGCCTTTAAGTTCGCTTCCATCAGATACCTTCACCAAGTTGCCGTGATGCAGGGTGCCCGTGCCGTTGATAACGGTGATCTTCTTCTTTTTGAGCAGACCCGAAAGGCCCTTCCACAAGTTGTCAACCACAGTTTGTTTCCGCGCCTGGCTCACCGCAAAATCGATCTGCGGTGGACTGGTTTGCACACCAAACGTGGCCGCATGGGCAACGGTGCGAAACACGGCTGCGGTTTCAAGGAATTCCTTGGCAGGGATACAGCCTCGGTGCAGGCAGGTGCCACCCACCTTGTCCCGCTCGACAATGGCCACGTTGAGACCGGCTGCCGTGCCATAAAGCGCTGCAGCGTAGCCACCAGGACCACCACCAATGACCACCAGATCGAAGTGCTCAGCCGTAGGAATCACCCTTTACAAAAAGTTGTTCCACCGCTGGGGTGCCGTGGATTGCAACCATTGACCCTACCAACTGAACCGTTGTTTACTGCTGCGTTCTTCGGAGTTCCTGGATTGCGTTTCGGGGCCGATTGTCACACGGTAGACCTGTAACCATTCTGCGTAGCAGGTGGCGGTCGCTCACAACCATTCTGCGTGGTTGAGAGCTTCAGAATCCGGGCGCTGCTTGAACCCTCACCGCCGCAAGGCCGCCTGTCTGACACCCGTCTGCCCAATGCGAGACAAAGTGTGGTCAGCCAGCCAGGTTTGGCTGGGAGGGGTTAAACCAACCCAGCTCGACGTTGCGCACTGTGCAGCGATCGTTCACCTGGTAGTCGTTGGCCGACGGTGACCTGCACGGGAAGGTTCAACAATTCAATGCGCGACCGAAAGGCTCGAAGTTCGGCGGTTGGATCGGTTGAGCACAGAAGGCTGGCGAAGGTGTCGTCATCAAGGTGGGCCACGAGTGAGGCTGAGGTGGTGGTCGAGTGCAGCGCATAGGAAATTTCGCGTCGGAGTTCTTCGGCGGCTTCGATGCCTTGGGTCCGTTTGATCGTGGTGAGGTCTTCGATGCGCACGGCGATCATGAGCGCTTCATCGTCGAACCGGTGGAGCCTGAGCGCTTCAGATTCCAACAGCCTCATCCATGCGGAGCGTTCGAGGCAACCGGTGATCGGATCACGTTCGGGGTAGGCAATGCGTTCTTCGGCACGAAGTTCAAGTTGCGTGCGACGGTCTTGGGCGAGGACGCTGGCCAGCATTGAAGCAAGCAATCCTGCGAGGTTGGCGTCGGCTGGGGCAATGGGGTTTTCGTTGCGAAGGTGTTGTCCCGTGCGATAACCAACGAGGCTGCCAAAGGTGTTGTCCCGTGCTTCGTCCAAAATGTCGACGAGGAAGACCGGTAGATGCTTTCGGCGATCAAGTACGAATGCTCGAGTCGAAACTGGCTCGATGGGCTCGTGGGCCTCCCTGCTGGCGCTGAGGTTGTTGCTGAGGTTTGCGCCGTTTGCCTGGCTTGCTGAGTCAGCTCCGCCTGAGCCGGTAGTGGTGCCCGGAACGGTCGCTGTGGTGTCGTTTGCCGATTTCCCGGTCAAGAAGCTCGCCGTGTTCGATTCGCTATTGGCGACGGTTGTTCGGCTGGATTGGGGCCGACGAGCTGGCGAAAGGATCGTGAGGGAACCGTCACTGCGTTGGCGGGTTAGTGCCCAGTTTGGGATGCCCGTAAGTGTGCGCAAACTGGTGAGTACCTCGTGGACAGCATCAGGAAAGCCAACGTGACGCCCAGGTTGGTGCGCGCTGACGGGAGAATCGGTATGCAGACTGATTGTTTGGTTGATCGCCGATGGCGTCAGCTCGGATACGAACATACTCAAGCTATCGGCACCAAATTCGAGGTACTTGAGAACAAATTCGGAACTGAACGTCCGTTCAGCAAATATGATTCTCGTTTGACCTTGCTCAGACCCGTTCTGAGCTGAACGGGCCAGATGACTTGGTTCGGGCTGGAGCCGAGGTTGTCCGGCTTGCCGAGAAATCGGGGAAGGGCTAGCCGAGGAAGCGGCTGTCGGTGAACAGTTGCACCGCGAAGGCCGCGACGATGGCGGTAAGAGCGATGGCTGACCAGATCAGCAGGTTGCGAGTCTTCACTCCTCCAGGATATTCCAACTTCCGAAACCTAAATGCTTGACCATGCTCCATTGATTGAAAAAACCCCGGAGGCATAGTCCTATTTTGCGCGAATAAACATGCGTTTACGCACGGTTCAAGGGCCACCAGGTGAAGGTCGACGAAACCCGGTGCCGAGTCGGCGGCGTGATAACGACCTGGGTGCTTTGGTTTAGTAATCGGTTCGGATACGGTCTTGTACGCCCATGACTTCGCATTCGATCGATCCCAACAAAACTTTATTGACCGTGGAGCGCAGGTTTCATGTCGTGGTGGTGAGCGGTGGCGCTGCACCGGATCTGCGGGTTGCCGAGCAGCTTGGTATTGTGGATTTGGTGATCGCTGCGGATTCGGGTTTGTCACACGCCCAGTCTTTAGGTCTTTCGGTGACGACGGTTCTTGGCGATTTTGATTCCGTCGACGCAGCCGTGCTTGCCAGGGCGAAGGTCGAGGGTGTTGAGATCGTTCCGTATCCGATGAACAAGGATGCGACTGATTTGGAATTGGCGTTGGAGTTGGCGGTTACTCGCGGAGCTACGCATGTGACGGTGATTAGTGGTGGCCCTGGTGATCGCTTGGATCATTTCCTCGGTGAGATAAGCGTACTTACTGCCCCGTTTCTTTCTGGCTGCACCGTCTCGAGTTGGGTTGGCTCTTCGAAAGTTTCGGTAATTCGCGGCGAGTTTCCACTGACGGCTACTGGCAAAGCCGGTGATCTCATCACGTTGCTCCCGGTTACCCCCGAGGCTGAGGGTGTGTCGACGACGGGGCTACAATACGCGCTTTCCCACGCAACCCTGCATGCGTGGCGAACACGTGGCGTATCCAACGTTTTACTCTCCGATTCCGCGGTTATCTCAGTTGTGGACGGCGTGTTGCTATGCGTACAACCCGATGTTCTCAAGTCTGCGGATGGTACGCGCGCATGAGTTCGCTTCGGACGCTTCTCGTTGTTGTGATCGTTGGTGGGTTGGCTGGTTCGTGTTCTTCCAGCAGTGACCGCGTTCCCGAAGCTACTTCACCGCCGATTGCCACATCGGTTGTTGCGACCCCGAGCACGACCCTCGGATCACCACCGGCTTCAGCGGTCGGGGCCGAACTGGCTCCCACGTTTGGGAAGATCATCGACAATGGTGCAACGAATCCAGCCTCAACAAACACCACCGCATCGTCTACTACCTCTGCGCCGATGGCAACTTCAGTTACTGGTCCGGCTCCGTCGGCTGCGAAGGCTCCATCGATTACCGCGGCGAACGGTTCGGTGATTCCCGGCATTACCTTGCCACAACTTTCCGCCACGCCGACAACCCAAAGCCCAGTCACATCCCTCGTCGTTCCCCCACAGCCAGTCGCTTCCGTCGCGTCGACGGGGGTAGCACTTACTCTGCTCACGTATGATTCATTTGCGTTGTCAAAGGGTTTGCTGGAAGGCTTCACTGCGGCTACCGGCATCAAAGTAATTGTTCGTAGGAGCGGCGATGCCGGTGACATGGTGCGCGATTCTGTAGTTGCTCGCGAAACTCCGCTGGGCGACGTGATGTGGGGTGTTGGCACTACCAACTTTTATGACGCATTTAGCGGATCAATTCTCTACCCGTACATGGCCCGCAGCCGAGGTGACATGGCGGTGACTCTCACCAAGCTGGTTCCAAACAATGAGGCCACCCCGGTTGCTTACCGTGATGTTTGCGTGAACTACGACAAAAAGGAATTGGGGGATCAGAACCTAAGCGTACCTACTTCCTTTGAAGACCTGATCAAACCGGAGTTCGACGGCAAGTTCGTGGTTGAGAATCCAGCAACGTCGTCTGCGGGTTTGGCGTTTTTGTTGGCCACCGTCAGCCATTTCGGTGCCGAGGGTTGGCAGACCTACTGGAAAGCGCTCAAAGCCAACAACGTAAAGGTGGTGCGTTCCTGGGCGGAGGCATACCAATCCAACTTCACCGCCGGGAACCCTGGCGCGCTAGCGCCCGGCACATTCCCCATCGTGGTTTCCTACGGTTCATCCCCAGCCAGGGCCGTTGCACTAAGCGCAAACCCAGCATCGACCGAATCCCAAACCGGCGTGGTCGGCGCAACGTGTTTTCGTGACGTTGAATTCGCCGCGATCATCATTGGCACCCGTCGTCAGTCTGAGGCTGCACAATTGATTGAGTTTCTCAGCAGCGTTCCCGTGCAGGAAGACCTCCCCCTGTCAATGTTTCTCCACCCCGCAAACTCCAAAGCCCGCATACCAAAATCATTCACCGATTTTTCCGTATCGCCTGCACAACCAATCTCCCTCGACTCCAAACTGATCGCCGTCCACAAGAACCGCTGGATAGCCGAATGGAAAACCCTAGGTTTCTAGCAGGAGGCACAAATCGGGTTACCTCGATGCCTGTCTCGGCACTTTGATCGGCTTGACCGACCGAGCGCGACTGAAGGACTAGCCGAACAGCAAGCAGTTGGAAAGATTCACGGGTGCGTGCTCATCACGAGGTTTAGCCGAGGTAGGCCTCTTTGACTCGTTCGTCTTCGCGGAGTTCGGCGGCGGGGCCGGAGAGGAGTACTTTGCCGGTTTCGAGGACGTAGGCACGATCGCTGTGCGCTAGGGCTAGGTTGGCGTTTTGTTCGATCAGCAGAATGGTGACGCCACGGGCTCGAAGGTCATCAATGATCGCGAAAATTTCTATCACGATGATGGGCGCCAAACCGAGTGAGGGCTCATCGAGCAGCAACAACTTTGGTCGGCTCATAAGCGCGCGTGCGATCGCCAACATTTGCTGTTCGCCACCGCTGAGTGTTCCCGAAAGCTGCGACCGGCGTTCCTGCAACCGGGGAAACAAACGAAACTGTTCCTCAATGTCGGCAGCCACTTCGTTGTCTTTGCGAATGTAGGCGCCAAGCTCCAAATTGTCTTCCACCGACAACCGCGTAAGCACTCGGCGGCCTTCCGGCGAATGGGCAATCCCGGCGCGCACCACTTCTTCTGGACGCATACTCAACAGATCGCGACCGTCATAGTTGATCGATCCGCCACGGGCTTTCACAATCCGGCTGATGGCACGAAGGGTGGTCGATTTCCCGGCACCGTTGGCACCAATGAGTGAAACCACTTCACCAGCATTCACATGGAACGAAACACCTTGCAACGCTTGAATGCCACCGTAATTGACCTGTAAATCACACACATCAAGCAACGGCGTGACTACCAAGCCGCTCGCACCTGGTGCAGGCGATGAAAGGGTTGCGTTGCTCATAGCGATGCTCCAAACACGAAGGCTTTTGTGAACTGATCGATTCGATTGAGGTGAGTAGAAGGCAAGCGGGCAAACAAGTGAGTTCCGCTTGTGCCGATGCTCCCCAAGGTGCGATTCGAATCCTGTGCGGCCCTCAAGACAAATGCGTTTCTCATAGATCTGCTCCACGGAAAAACGTCTGCATCAACTGACGTGCTCGATTAGTACGCGAATACACGGTATTCGAGAGCAAGACGTTCTTCATTGTGCGGGCGCTCCCAGATAGGCCTCAATGACAGCGGGATTGTTTTGTACGTCGGCGGGCACCCCAAGGGCAATGAGTTGGCCGAAGTTCAAGACGGCAATGCGATCGCACAAACCCATTACGAGGGGCACGTTGTGTTCGATCAGCAAAATGGTGAGATCGAACCGATCACGAACCTCCCGAATAAACGAGGTAAGCGAAACCTTCTCATTGGGGTTCATACCGGCCGCTGGCTCATCAAGCAACAGCACGCGGGGTTCAAGCGCCAAAGCCCTCGCAATTTCCAAACGTCGCTGCGCACCGTAAGGCAGATTGCGGGCTTGCTCGTCGGCACGATCAGCCAACCCGACCAGCTCCAAAAGGGCCATTGCCGATTGTTCAACTTTGCGTTCTTCGCGCTTGGATCTTCCCAAGCCAAACACACCCGAAAACACGCCCGAGGATGTGTGTAAATGCGACGCAGTTTTTACGTTTTCAAGAGCCGACAGGCCACCAAACAACCGAATGTTTTGGAACGTGCGAGCAATTCCACGTTCGGCAATTTCATACGGCTTGAGGTTGGCAATCTCGGTGCTTTCATGCAACAGCGAGCCTTCAGAAACCGTCTGCATCCCAGTGAACAGGTTGAACAGCGTCGTTTTGCCGGCGCCGTTTGGCCCGATCAATCCAAAGATTTCACCGCGTTTCACCTCAAAGGAAACGGCATTCACGGCAACGAGTCCGCCGAACCTTCTCGTCGCACCCTTTGCGGCCAACACAATTTCGCCCGCATTTCCAATCAATGGCGCGGCGCTCTGTAGATCTTGATCAACAACGACACTCATTGGATTACCCCATCATCGGTCGCTGCGGTGAACCCGCTTCTCCGCCTGCGGGGGTAGAGACGTTCGAGGAACTTTTGCGACACCAAACCCTGAGGAAAGTAGATGCAGACGAGCACCATCAATAGTCCGTACACAAATGGTCGGCCGTCTTTTACGGCCTTGGCGAGCGAGGTTGGAAGGAAGGTGCGATCAGAAAACCAGCGCAGCAATTCAGGAATGGCCGTAAGCACAATGCCACCTACTATTGGACCGAGGAAGGTTCGCGAACCACCAACTACAACGCAGGCCAGTAGCAACGTTGCTGCTTCGAAGGTTCCTTGGCGTGCGTTCCAAGTATTGATGAAATGCGCGCTTATTACCCCAGCCATTGAGGCACACACGGCACCAAGGGTGAACGCCAACACTTTGTGATACGTGGGATGGATACCAGTAGCCGACGAAGCCAACTCATCTTCTTGAATGGCCAGCAATGCGCGGCCGGCACGCACACGCTCCAGCCGATACACAAACCACGTGCAGGCAATCATGA
This sequence comes from Acidimicrobiia bacterium, assembly GCA_043718695.1. Taxonomy (GTDB): domain Bacteria; phylum Actinomycetota; class Acidimicrobiia; order Acidimicrobiales; family JANYDT01; genus JANMZO01. Next base: position 22,421 of record JAYSVF010000046.1, read on the forward strand.
GCGGCACAACCAGCCAGAGGTATTCGATCTGGGTATTCATCGGCTGAGGGATATCGAAGATGCCAGTAGCAAACCCAAAGAATCCGTGATCCAGGGTGGCAAAGCGAACGCATTCCACAAAGGCAATCGTCGCCAGGGCCAAATAGATTCCTTGCAAGCGCAACGCCAGATACCCAATAACCACGCCGAATACGATGGCCAGCACAATGGCAATGATCAGCTCGATCACCACAAAGCGAAGGTCATAGAGTTCACGGGTTGAAACCCATGTGCGACCCAACGCTCGAAGATTCCAGTAGCCCGTTTCATCATCGAGCTTCACGTAGCGGGTGGAAAACACTGCGGCGACGAAACCACCAATGGCATAGAAGCCGGGGCTGGCTAGGGACAACTGTCCGGCACGAAGTGGTAAGTACACCGATAATGCAAGAAGTGCATAGCGGATCAGGTCAACCTTTACCGAAGACTGAAGGATCGGCAGCAACATCACCGCAGCGAGCAGACCAAGGCATCCTGCTGTCGAAATGTAAGGCTTCAAAGGACTTGAAGTTCGAGACGTAATCATGATCGGCCTCAAACTTTCTGAATCTGGGCTCGGCCAAGTAGACCTTGCGGACGGAACATCAGCACCAAAAACAACAACAGGAACGGAATTACGTCTTTGGTTGATGAAGGGAAGATGGCCGAGAGACCAGGGATTTTGTAGGCGCCAGCAAACGCCTGCGCAATGCCAAGCACGAGGCCGCCAACTACCGCACCGGGAATGTCGCCGAGGCCACCAACAATGATGACGGCCAAGCCAATCAATCCATAGTTGGTACCCATGTAAGGCCCGGTGATTCCCGAAATCGTTGACACCATGGTTCCGGCGATAGCTGCAACAAAACCACACAGGGCAAACGTGAACATGATCAAACGATCTGTAGAGATGCCGAGCAGGTTCGATGTCGTCGCATCTTCGGAAACGGCCTTGAGTGCCTTGCCCGTCTTGGTGCGATTCAGCAGATACCAAAGACCAAACATGACCACCGCTGCCACGGCCATGATGAGGAAACGCAATGTTTGAATCGGTGCGCCCATCACCATGATCGAAGGATGCTGATTGGTGTAGCTCATTGGAACCTGTGCTTCGAGCGGATCGGCACCCACGATGTTTTGGATGGCATTAGAAATCATCAACGCCACGCCGAGCGAAGAAACCAATGTGAGGAGGGTGTCGGATCCACGTTTACGCAACGGACGAAACGCCAAACGTTCGATCGCCACATTCAGCAACCCAGCAAGAACGGCGCCAAGCAACATGGCGGGCCAGAACGGTAGGGCAAACGGGAGGCGCTTGTTGGAGAACACGTAATCGCCGCCACCAAACGGACGGCCCATCAATGCGTAGGTGAAATAGGCACCTACGGTAAAGATGGCACCGTGGGCAAAGTTGATGATGCGAAGAATCGAAAACACCAACGTGTAACCCAGCGCAAATAGGGCATACACACTGCCGATCGCTAAGCCGTTTAAGAGGTTTTGGACTACGGTGCGCAAGGCACGACTCCTTGTTTGGAGGAATGGTTCATACGATTTGCTTTGTGACCAGGGGCAACAATCGCTGGGTTTGCAAAACCAGACACACACCGGATAAGCCCGTCGGGCCTCCTTCGGAACCCGAGCGGTTGGCGCTCTTTATCCGACCGGCAAGCCGGATCGGGAGCGCCGGCAAGCGGGGGACCCCGTGCGGCTGAACTGTTTTGCAACTCCCAGCGCTTGTTGCCCCTTCGCTCTCAAACGAAACGCGTGCGGCCGTGGGTTGGGATGGACTCGTTTGAAAGATGTAAAGGAACTTCGAGGCACGGTTTTTGCGGGGGACACAAAAACCGTGCCGTCGAGATTTTGGGGTGAGCGGTTTGAAGACCGAGTCCGGCAGGGTCAAACTCACCGTTAGCAGGACGAGCGAAGCTCCCGTCCAAAGCGGCGAAGCCCTGCTTTCGACGGAATTCAGTCAGCGTGAGCAAAGCGAACACCAACCGAGCCGACCACGGCGAGGTAGCCGAAGGCTAGGGAAGCCGAAGGCTAGGGATTTAGAACTTTACGTAGTTGAACGTTCCGGAGAAGACGTCGCCGGTGTCGCCACGCTGCATCTTGATTTGGGCAACGTAGAAGCTCTTTTGCTGGATTTCACCAATGGCATCGAAGGAGATGTCGCCAAGTGGGGTGGAGTACTTACCGGCCAAGATTTGCGTGTTCAGGGCAATACGGGTTGCGGCAATGTCATCAGTCAACTTGCCAGCCTTGTCGATGGCCGCAAGTGCCTCAACGAAAACCTGAATACCAGTGAATGCTTGGGCGGCAATTTGGCCCGGATCACGCTTCTGCTCAGCCTTGAACGTCTTGCGGAAATCGGCGTTGATACCGTCGGCAGGAAGTGCTGGGGAGTAAGCCTGAGCCACGATCAAACCATCACACAGCGCCTTGCAAACGGAGAAGGTCTGCACAACGTTGAGTCCGTTGCCGCCAACGATGGTGCCCTTGAAGCCAAGTTCGCGAAGCTGACGAACCAAGTTGCCCGCAGGGGCAAGGCCCGAGATGACCACGAGATCAGGCTTGTTTGATTGCACGAAAGCGGTTTGCGTAGTGAAATCGGTATCGGCTGCATTGAATGATTGTGGGGCGAGAAGATCGATGCCACCTGCCTTCACGGCGTTCTGGAATACGACCGTCTCGCTACGGGAAAACGCATCGTCCTGAGCAAAGAAGACAGCGGCTTTCGACGTTGGCTGCTGAGCGGCGGCGAACTTGATTGCGTTGCCGGCATAGGTGGCAACACCGGCTGATACACGGGCGATGTAGTCACCAATTTGTGGGATGCCAGCAGCGGTATTCGACGGGGCAAGCACAGGAACTTTGGCACGATCAGCGATTGGATCGGCGGCGAAGGCTTGCTGTGAAAGCGTAGGTCCAACGATGCCAACAACCTTGTCGGAATTGATGAGCGTGTTGAATGCAGCAATTGCGCCAGCCTCATCAGAGGTGGTGTCTTGGATTACCAGCTTGATTGGACGGCCGTTTACTCCACCCTTGTCATTGAAGTACTTCTCAGCCAACTTCACGCCGAGGGTTTGATCTTGGGCCAAGTTGGCCGTTGTTGCACCGGTTTGGCCGAGAGCCACGCCGAGCTTGATGGGATCCTTGGATCCTCCACCAGCGGCAGGGGCAGCAGCTGGTGTGGCACCGGCGGCTGGGGCAACGGTCGTTACGGCTGCAGCTTTGGCAGCTTCCCAACGACGAAGGCTGCCGTTCTTGACACACGTCAGTGCGCCTGACTTTTTGCCTACTTGGGCTGGGGTGCAACGATCGCCAGCTTTGGGGGCCTTGGCGGCAGCCGTAGCTACGGGAACGGCGGTGGCGAAAGCAACAGCAATGGCTGCGCTTCCGAGCAGAACTCGACGAATGCTCACGAATATCTCCTGGATGTTTGGGGTTGGTGGTGAGTGGTTTGAGCGTAAGCCTCAACATCGAGAACGCTCTTGCCGTGGGTGTTCGCCCGTTCGTGATCGAGTTGCAGGAAAAGCATCCCGTTCACTTAGGCGACCCAGTGTGAACACCGCCACACTGTGAGCACAAGTTCACAGGACCGTCATGCGACGAGTTGACATCCAAGCACGACGAATGACATTCGTTCACACTCGCTCCGTGCCGAAAAGGTGGCTGTGGGCTCGCCATTTGGGCACTTTCTTCACCAATGGCGGGCGGCTCGGCTCTGGCGGCGGCTCTGATGGTTTCACGTTCAATTGGGGGGAAAGGTCAGTCCACTTTTTTCATCGTAAACATCCGTTTGACGCACCCCTCGGACTATCCCAGGCTGAGTGCAACACAAACGGCACAATCATGCCCGGTGCGCTCAAGGTGGCGATTGGTCCAGAACCTACGTGCGCAGCGTTAAACACTTCGACACGGAATCCACCATCGTTCAGAATCGGAACCACCACGTAGCCGTCGTGTCCGCCCGGGTTGGTTCCTGAGTAACGGCTCGCACCGGGAGCGGGCGCACCACTGGGCACAAAGATTGGCGACGTTGGCATATCATCTGCGCGCATTGCATAACAGGAGCTCATCGTGAGATCGGGCATTGAAGCCGTCATCAATAACGGTGGTGTTTCCTCGCGGGGCCACAGGGTTTGATCAACACGGTCACCATAGAGCTCAACCATTTCGCGCGTAATGGCTTCAGGACGCCACCCGTGATACACCGAATGTCGCGATACGGGCCGTGACATTCCCTCGGTGCTGTAATCCAGTGCCGACAGCTGACGGGTCCACAAAAGCGTTGGATCACGCAGTTCTGCACGCTCGGTCACGGCGCCGGTTTCTGGATCGAATTCGATCATGGTGGTGCGATCTGGGCTCATGGGAAACCCGTAAAGCCCACGCAGTTTTGGATCACACGGCCGGCCGAAGGCATCGAGCGCTCCCGTATCTTGCGTCATGGCGATGTCGGCGTTTTCCGTATAATCAAATACGATCTTGATACCTTTTGAATCATCGTAGATGCCGTAATAGTGGTTGAGCTCAGGGGCAAGTTCGAAACGTTTGCAGGCAACTTCTTGTCCCGGTTTCGTTGCTTCAATTTGGTCTTTGCGGATCAGGTAGACCGGTCCTGAGTGGTTTGCTGGTTGCGTCCGTTTCCCACCGAACACCACTTGCGGTTCGATCTTGAACGCACAATCGGCAACCACCAGCCAGTCTCGCGTTTGGGTGATCGAGTGCAACGTTTGGGGAATCACAGCATCGGTAATGGGCCACGAATGGAACTCGCCCTGCGCGTTGTACCGCACGATGACGAGTTTGCCTTCGTGGGTATTCACGGTCCACATCACGTGACGATCCGGATCGATGACCGGATGTGCGGTGCTGCGAATCATAGGCAAAATCGGTTGTGGAAACACTTCAAAGGTGTGCCAATCCTTCCGATGCCCGACCTCGCCGACGAAAGCCAACGAGTGCGGGTCAATCTCCACCGGCCGGCCGACATCCCACGTCATAAACAGTCGATCACCCCAAGGGAGTGGCGCGGTGTTGGCAGCGTTGGTCATGCCGAATGGTGAGTGCAACCCCACCATGGTTGAGCGAAACACATCGGGCCGTTTGGCTCGTAAGCGTGCAGATGGTGAATCAATTCGGCGTTGGCGCCACGCAAACGTATCGGTTGGCGCACCGAACGTTCCCGGCTGCAAGGACAATCGATACGTCATTCCGTCGCCATAAAACGGATGGGAGCCGCCAAAGGTATCGGGATGCGGAGCGCTGATGAAGATCTCGCCCGCCATGTCGGTTGGCCACGTTCCCTGCGTTACCCGCAAGTCATGATCGGCAGGAGCATCAGCAGCAAAGAGCGTTCTCGGCAAAGGTATTTCGGATGTCTAGCAGAACGGCCGTGGCAATTCCCTTTTCGGACCTGGTCACTTTGTGATGAATAGGCTCCAACAAGCAACCAAAACAAGCGGCCAAACCCAAGCGCGCGAAGGTCCGATGCACGTGCTGCCGATCCGGCTCGCCGGTTGGAAAAGAGCACCGTCCGCCTGGGTGACGAAGTCGGGTCGGCGGCGTTTGATGCAAGTGCGGTCGATTAGCCCGCCCCCAACGGGTCAAGTCATCGGACTCCAGCCAGTTGAGCCCTCCGAGCTTTTGCTACGTGTACATACTGGGTGGGATTTTGTACGCTTACATCGTAGAAAATCCCACCCAAACGCGGCGGCGGAGTTGGGGCCCATCCGCATGTAACCAGGTGCGCCGATCCGCACTTGCCGGTCGGGTTAAGCACCACCGGATGGGACTCGAAGCGAAGCGGAGTTGGGGCCCATCCGCATGTAATCAGCTGCGGAGGGGGCGTTCGGGGGTGTGCATTCGGGCGAGGCGGGCGTGGGTATCGGCAGGGACTTTTGATTGGGAGAGGAGTGAGCCGCCGATGCAAGCAGTGAACGCAATCGGGACCGTCCATGCGGCGGGTTGAGCGAGGAGTGCTGCGGGCCAGCCGGTGAGTTTTGGGCCGAGCATTACCGTGAAGATCGCCCCTGCCGCCGCCCCTCCCCCGGCCAACATTCCAGCAGTTGCGCCCACCCAGGTGAACCGTCGCCACCACACGCCAAGTATGAGGAGCGGGCAGAAGGATGAGGCGGCAATGGCGAAGGCCCAACCCACGAGTACGTTGATTTCAAATCGCTCTGCGCGCAGACCAAGTAGAGCGGCAACGATCGCGGCGATGATGGCGGCTTGACGAAACCGTCGAACAATTGAGGTCCCTGCGGGTACGGCTGTGCGAGCAAGGTCGTGACTGATTGCCCCGGCGACGGAAATCAACAATCCTGATGCGGTGGAGAGAAACGCTGCAAAGGCACCGGCCGCCAAAATTCCCGTCAGCAGCTGTCCACCCAAACCACCGACCATGCGCTGAGGCAACAGAAGTACTACGGCATCGGTCTTTCCGGTAAGTAACAAATCCGGTGCCCACATGCGCCCGAGCACACCATAAACGGGAGGCCATACGTAATAGAGGGCCAACAATGAAATCACCACAACAATGGTTTTGCGGGTGGCGGGTCCATCAGGGTTTGTGTAAAAGCGAACCAGAATGTGCGGCAAACCCATCGTGCCGAGAAACGTGCCGATGATGAGCGAGTACCCGGCATACAGCGGATGCGGACGAGATTTCGAACCCCCAGAAAACGGACGTTCCCACGCTTTCCCATCAACCCGGGCACTCCCCACCAACGTTGGTATGGCCGCCCCTTTCGGCACCATAAGCACCTCGTACTCACTGGTTACATAGGATCCCCCAGCAGGCAACTCGCGAAGCCATCGAGGCGCTTCAGAGCCTCCGCAGTTGCTTCGCCCGGCGACCCGCTCAACCGTTGCCGCATCAACAAGTTGTAGATTCCCGCTCGAGGGTAGGTACGCGGGGTCGATATGCACAGCTTCATACCGATTGTTAGCGCGGGTCGTGTCAGCAACGGGGTTGGCGTTCGGCCCTGCCAGAATTCGCTTACGGTCCTCGCTACCGCTGTTCTTCAGGCTTCCAGAATTGTCTGAGCCGCTTGGGCTGCCCCGACTCGTTCCCGCACCTGAATTGTTTTCCGTATCTATCGATCGTTGTTTGTCCAGGTTTGCGATGATTGAGCGCCGTAGCTTTTCTTGTTCTTCGGAACCTAAGAGGGGACCACGGGTCACATAGGTAAGGTTCGTTCCGACCCCAAATTTTTTCAACCGTGCTGCGGCTGATTTCGACAACTTCGAAACCTTCGGAGCGACGTAAACCGCATCAACGGCCTTGATCGTTTTGCCTGCGGGCATAGCAATCTGCACGCAGCTTCGGGCCTTGGGACCATCGGCACCAAAGGCACGAACCCCACTTACACCAAAGCCGACGATCAACAACGCGATGGCGGCACTACTAAGCGCGAATACTTTTACAAAGTATTGGAAGGCTTGCACAAACGTAATGCCGCGCATACCTCCGAAGGCCACGTTGCCGGCAACGATTACCGCAACAAGCACGACCCCTACCCAGTAGGGCGCGCCAGTGAGCGTCGCAACCGTAATGCCTGCACCTTTCATTTGGGGAAGCAGATACATCCAGCCAATCAGCAACACAAACCCTGCAGAGATACGGCGCAACATGGGTGATCCAAGACGGCCCTGAGCAAACTCCGGGATCGTGTAGGCCCCGAATCGTCGCAGTGGGGCCGCAACCAAGAGCAGCAGAATCACGTAACCCGCGGTGTAGCCCACGGGATACCAGAGCATGTCGACCCCGAAAGTCATCACCAGCCCAGCAAGCCCCAAAAAGGTTCCGGCCGAAAGGTATTCACCGCAGATGGCCGACGCGTTCAACGCAGGCCGCACCGATCGCGAAGCCACAAGGAAGTCCGACGTTGAACGGGCAACCCGTAAACTAAGTGCACCTAGCACTGTGGAGGCAATGGCCACAATGGCGATAGCGATGATGGGGATCATGGGCGTTCGAGAACGTGAAGGTAGGCCGATTCCAGTCGGGCAATTGAACGAGAATAGGAAATGGCTACGCCGAGCAACAACGGAAAGAACCCGGCGCCGACGAGCACCCACGTAACGGGGACTCCAAAAACAAACCTCTTAGCGAAGACCGTGGTGTTCGCCAACAGCAAGGGCACGGCGATCAAACTCCCCACGATCATGGCCAGGTAGCGAAGTCCCATCCGTAGCTGCGCCCGCATCAAGGTGTGAAGAGCCAATTCGCTGAGCCCTGAGGGAGTTTCGATATCAGGCAACACCATTGGATCGCGGGCCACCCGAGTGGCAACGGTCCGCGGATGGGTTACAACGGTGCGGCCGGATCGGGTTGTCGGGCGAGCCAGTGGTCGTGGGGTCGGAAAGGTGTGCGGGACGGGAGCGTGCGGGACGGGAGCCTTCGAGCCAGAGCCGGCGGCAGGGTTCGAGGCACCATCTAGGTCAGGATTTGGGACTGGGCTGGGAATCGCGTTTTCGACAGCGCTTGAGACCGGGTTTGGGATTGGGCTGGGGACAGGGTTTGGGACAACACTCGGGAGAGCCGAAGCCAGAGGTGCAGGGCTTTCAGGCGGCGGCTCAGAATCAGCGGGATTCACAGGACCACACCGGTACTAGCACGAGGGATGCTTCGATCCGAGACCAACCGTTCACGAAGGTTCCGCGAATAGGTTCGGCTGACCGGAATCGTAAGCGAGCCTACGAGCACACTCAAACCTTGGCCCTCGCTCAACAGCTCTTTCACGTGCTGCACGGCGACAAGGTAGCTGCGGTGCACGCGCACGAACCCAACGCTTGACCATTCTGATTCGAGCTCAGAGATTGGCATGCGAACCAAATGGCTTTTCGTTGCCGTATGTAAGCGCACATAGTCACGCGAAGCTTCCACCGCTACAACGTCAGCGCGATCCACGAAACTGGTGCGGCCGCCTGATTCCACCGCAACCCGAACCCGCGGCCCCGCAGGCACCGATTCGATCCCATCAGCAACCCCATTCGCCGGAGGAATCAACGCAACAATCCGTCGCATCGTTTCATCGAGCCGGTCGGTGCGAATGGGTTTCAAGACATAGTCAACGGCCTTCACTTCAAAGGCGTCAACGGCATGCCGTTCAAATGCGGTTACAAAAACCACCGCAGGCGGTACGGCGAAGCGTCGTAATATTCGGGCGAGTTCGAGGCCGGTGAGATCGGGCATTTCAATATCCAAAAACACCACATCGATGGTTTGATCGTCAAGTATCCGCAACGCTGCGCTCGCGTTGTTTGCGGCATGAAGCACCAAAACTTCGCTCTGCTGACGAAGCAACCACGAGAGTTCATCGACCGCCGGTTGCTCGTCGTCGACCACAAGTACACGAAGGTATCCCACTAGTGTCCTGTGCCAGAGAAAGTATAAATATCTCCGGGCCCTTTTCGCCCCTGGCTGCTTCCTCGTCGTTCTGGTTGGGTAAAGCAGGCAGTGCCTCCTGCGTCATTGCCAGGACCAAAAATTGCTCCAGA
>JAYSVF010000047.1:0-13037 GCA_043718695.1 Acidimicrobiia bacterium
TCGCTGCTTACGAAGTTGGAAAAATCAGTGCTTGATGCTTCGCCTGGTGTTGTGGGTGCCACGGTGAAGTCGTACCTAAGCCGGGCTGAAGCAACGTCTACCTATGCGCCAATACCCTATGCATACAAACGATCAAAACTCTTCCCGTCGGTTGCCGGGTTTACGGTGTATGCGTCGCAGTGGAGCGGCGGTCGTTTCGCAGAAGCCCCCGGTGGCTCCAAGCTCGACGGGTTCCTCGGCTAGCGAACGCCACCAATCGTGTGGTCGGTCTTCTTCAGTCTTCTTTGGTCGTCGTCATAGTTCTACACAACTGACCCCACACTTCGGCAAGCACGGCGGGCACCACATCAAGGCCGCCCTGCTGCTGGATTTCGCTGTTAGGAGTGTCGGGGTTTGAGTACGTAACGAATGGCGATGCTGCGCTCCCCACCAAGCGCACGGCTGACGGGAATCTAGGTCGATCCACTTCCTTTCCTCTCCATCCAACGCTGACACAACGAAAGCCTCAGGCAGAAGTACTCGAATCAAGCAATGCGGTACGGATCATCGCAGCGACTTCTTGCATGGCTTCTTCTGATGGGTACTTGACGCGGGGCCAATAGAAGCCTCGGAGCCCGTCTTTGCGTTTGCGAGGTACTACGTGCACATGTAAATGAGGAACGCTCTGGCTGACGGTGTTGTTCATCGAAACCCACGTACCGTCGGCGCCCAAGGCTTGTTGCACTGCTTGGGTAATCCGCTGAGCCGCACCGAACACGATTGGGAGGAGATCTGCTGGCAAATCCGTCAGCGTTTCGTAGTGCGTACGCGGCACAATCAACACGTGGCCAGGGAATACCGGCGAACGATCCAGAAACGCCAAAACCTCAGGCTCATCGAGAACCATCGCTGCGCTCAACGAACCCGTAGCAATGTCACAAAACGTGCAACTCATGTTTTCCTCCTTGATTCGAATTCGCAACGCAAATGTCGCCCACTAAGCCTGTTTTCTGCGTAAGCAACGAGAAAAACAGCGATAGTGGGCGACATTTAGCCACCGATAAGCCACATCACGAAACCGTGAGGAGGAGGCCCTCGCCGCGGAGCACGGTTGAGGACCAATTGGCATCGAGCGAGCGACAGGTAAGCACGATCCCCGATTCATCGGTACGCATAGGGGTTTTCCCGAGCGTCACGGAGACCGGCGCCTCTCCGAGACCAGCAAGATCTGCGCCAATGGAAGATTCAATGTCGGCACCCTGACCGACGGGCACAAGATCCCACAGGATCGCCACCCGTTGACCATGCCAGCGAACCGCATAAGAAAGGCGCCCACCCGGTACCGCCACGTTGCGAACTTCGATGTTTTGTCCGCGCCAACCCGGTTCGAATCCACTCAATAGATCAACACCAAACGAGGCGCCATCATCGGCAGGAACAAACCGGACAACTTCACCTAAAAGGCCAAGCCCCTGGGCAACCAACCGAGGCTGATCCTGAGCCACCAGCACCCCACCCTCACTGCTGGCAGGCAAGGTAGGTAATGCCGCAGCGGGCAGTGGCCACGGTCGATCGGCTTTACGCCACGCCTTTACACACTGTTCCGCAGCACGGCGATCGCCACCCACGCTAAACACTTGCGCGGCCCACCACAGTGCCGCGAGAGTTGGGGCGTCACTTGGTGTTTTTTTGGCGTTCTTCAGCAAGAACTCGGCGGCACCAGCAGCGGCCGGAGAGAGTGTGTCACCAAAGGTCGCGTTGCCACTGAGCCGCGCATAGGTACCTATTGCGCGTAGTACTAGTGCAGTAGTAAGTGGGTTTTCGAATCCGCCTTTGGTGTTTTGCCAATCCGCAATATCTTCAAGAAGTGCACCCGATTCCGCTTCAAACCCACCGCTTGCCAATGCGGTTGCCAAATCGGCTCGTTCTACCAAGTCGATATTCCCGTCGGCACGTACGGCCGGTTCCGAGGCAAGCAGTACCGAAGCCATGGTGATGTCAAGCTTTTGTGTGCGTTCGCGATCAGGAAGGATCAGCGCAGGAGCGCGACGCATTTGGGTCTGCCAACCATTGGCCAGGTTGTGCACTTCACCGAGGGCCGAAAGTACCGGTGAGCCCATCAACGCAACGGCACTTCCCACGCCAAGCAAGACCCCAGAGCGGACGGTCGTGCCATGGGTGACCGGGAACAGCACGGCTATTTCTGAAGGGCCGTCGACACTGGTGAGCTTGGCACCGGCTTCGCCTGAGGTAACCACCGATTCCAGGTCGCCGCCAACGGGAACCGCTGCCATACGTGTTGGTGGTTTGGCCAAATGCAAAATCGGAAAGCCACCAATCCGCAAGGTGGACCCAGCCAGCGTTACATCACGAACCCCCGGGCCTTTTATAATCAGTGCGCATACGAAAGGCACTTTGGAGCGGTTGTCGATGTCGATCACGCACAGTTCGCGTTGTGATTGCACGGCACCGAAACAGTTCACCACCACATCGCCCGACGGCACCCGCATGGCCGTGGAAACAATCGGCGTGTTCCGCACCAAGCTTTGGCGTGTGGTGATTTCGCGATCGGGCATGTACCAGCGGTCGTCGCCCCCAATCCACCAAGAAATTCGCACCTCATCGGCAGTTCCGCCGTTGACCACAACCACGCCGCCGCCCAATACGTCGGCTCGATGAGCGGATCCAATTGTCCCAATTTGCACGGAGCAACCTTAGGACGCTTACCCCGCTGTCGTCTGCCAGGTCCAGGAGAGTCGCGAAAAACTGTAGGGTTCCGGGGCAGTGTCAAATCGTGCTACTTCTATGGCATAGTTATGGCATGAGTAGATCGAGAGTTAGTACAACCGTCGACGAAGAACTGTTGGTCGAAGCGCGTTTGGCGAATCCAGGCAAGAACGATGCTGCACTTTTTGACGCTGCGCTTGCTTCTCTACTCGCCAGGTCGCGTGCCTTCGCGATTGACACTGCCTACAGCGCTTATGACGAACATCCGATCGACGAAGCTGATGAATGGGGCGATCTCAGTTCGTTTCGATCCACAGCAGCCGCCACATGAGCTCGGTTGTTCGTTCCTTGCCGTTGCGTGGAGAACTTTGGTGGTGCGAACCACCCGAGATCGGTCGTCGTCCGGTCGTCGTACTCACCCGAGATGTTGCCATCCCACGTTTGCGCCGAGCGTTGATAGCGCCATGCACAACAACGATCCGAGGGCTAGCGAGTGAAGTGGTGCTTGAACCAGGCGAAGACCCGGTCGCGCGGCGCACAGCTGTCAACCTTGACTCCGTCGAAAGTGTTTCCGTAGGTGTGCTTATCGATCGAATCGGGAGATTGAGTGACGTCCGGATGGCCGAAATCTGCGAAGCTCTCGCCGTGGCGGTCGACTGTCGTTAATCCGGCGTTCGGGGCGGTTCGAGAAAGTCCGGGAAAGTCCGGGAAAGTTTGATACCTGCGCGGCGGAATATCCCACTGTCCCGTGTACTTGCATAGGCCACGCGAAGTGAGTAAGTTCATTCATTGAACTGACTGGCCAACGAGTTTGGAGCTTGCAATGACCGAGATGACAGAAATCGAGAACGCCGAAGCCGCTAGCAGTGCCGAGGATCAAGCCGGGGCGGAGTGGAAGCAAACGGCTTGCATTTTGTGCGAATCGAACTGTGGGGTTGAGGTCAAGTTGGGTGGCCCTTCCAAGTTTGGCGATGGCCGCGGTTTCGTGCGCATCCGTGGCGACAAGGCCCATCCAGCATCAAAGGGGTACACCTGCGAGAAGGCCCTGCGCCTGGATCACTACCAAAACGGTGGCACCCGGCTGACCTCACCACTGCGCCGCGCTGCCGACGGGACGTATGAGGAAATCAGTTGGGAAACCGCAATCGCGGAAATCGCGGCGAAGTTCTCGGCGGTCAAATCAACCTACGGCGGCGAATCGATTTTCTATTACGGCGGCGGCGGACAGGGCAACCATTTGGGTGGCGCCTACTCCGGGGCAACGCTGCGCGCGCTCGGCTCACGATTCAAGGCCAGTGCGCTCAGCCAAGAAAAGACCGGCGAGTTTTGGGTGAACGCCAAGATGCTCGGCACGATGGTACGCGGCGATTTTGAGCACACCGAAGTGGCCCTGTTCGTGGGCAAGAACCCATGGCAATCCCATGGCATGTCCCACGCCCGCACCACGCTCAAAGAGATCGCCAAAGACCCAGCACGCTCCATGATCGTGATCGATCCTCGTCGCAGCGAAACCGCCGAGCTGGCTGATTTTCACCTTCAAGTTCTCCCCGGCTCCGACGCATGGTGCCTCACCGCCCTCGCCGCCATCCTCACCCAAGAAGGACTCACCCATACGGCCTGGCTGAACGATCACGCCGATGGCGTCGCCGAAATAGTAAGCGAACTAGCTACTATTGATGTCCCAGCTTTTGCCAAGCGTTGTGGTGTTGAGGAAGACCTGCTTCGCCGAGCCGCAAGACGAATCGCCGAAGCACAAAGCGTGGCGGTGTTCGAGGATCTAGGCATCCAAATGGGCATCCACTCCACGTTGTGCAGCTATCTGGAAAAACTCGTATGGCTACTTACGGGTAACTTTGCGAAACCGGGAACCCAGTATTCGCCAAGCTCGCTGGTAGCCCTTGTCCGTGGCGGCGAGAGTGCACCAAAAGTCAACGCCGATGGCACCAAGAAGTTCAATGTAAGCCCCGTCGCCGGCGCCAAGATCATTTCCGGTCTCGTGCCCTGCAACGTGATTCCCGAAGAAATACTTACCGATCACCCCGCGCGGTACCGGGCCATGCTGGTGGAATCCGGCAACCCCGCCCACTCGCTGGCCGATTCACAACGTATGCGTGAAGCCCTCGCCAGCCTGGAACTGCTCGTCGTAATCGATGTGGCCATGACCGAAACGGCACGGCTCGCCCACTACGTTTTGCCCGCCCAGTCGCAGTACGAAAAGTGGGAGGCAACGTTCTTCAACTTCGATTTTCCCAACAACGTGTTCCATCTGCGCAAGCCACTCCTTGACCCCATGCCCAACACACTGCCGGAACCAGAAATCCATGCGCGCTTAGTAGAAGCGTTGGGCCTCTTGACCGACGAAATGTACGCCCCTCTTCGCGCCGCTGCCGCTATCAGTCGTGCCGCATTCGGCGAAGCATTCTTCGCCGCCACGAGTGCCAATCCTGCGCTTGGTTCGTTTGCCCCAATCGTGTTGTACCGCACGCTCGGCCCCACCCTTCCCAATGGTGCAGCCTCCGCAGCGATTCTGTGGGGCGCCTCACACCGTTGCGCCCTGGGCTTTCCCGAAAGTGTGAAACGTGCTGGGTTTACCGGTGAAGGTCTCGAACCGGGCGAGAAACTGTTTGATGCCATCTTAAATAGCCCCTCGGGGATCACCTTCACCATCGACGAGTGGGACGATGTTTGGCCACGAGTGAAAACTCCAGAAGGCAAAGTGCAGTTGATCATCGAAGAGTTACTTCCAGATTTGCGGTCACTCTCCGATCCCGATCAACTCAGCCCTGCGGCCCCGTCGGGCGACCAAGAATTTCCGTTGGTTCTCTCTGCCGGGGAGCGACGCAGCTTTACCGCCAACACCATCATCCGCGACAACACGTGGCGTAAAAAGGATGCCGACGGTGCACTCCGTGTTTCGGCTAGCGATGCCGATCGTTACGGCCTGGTCGATGGCTCGAAAGCAAAGCTCACTACCGCTCGAGGTGCCGTGGAGGTTTTGGTTGAGGTAAACGCCATGATGCGCGAAGGTCACATTTCGCTTCCCAATGGCATGGGCACGGGCACCTCCGATGATCGAGCCGGTGTTGCCCCCAATGAGCTCACCAATGCGGGGCACCGTGACCGAATTGCGGGCACTCCATTTCACAAACACGTCCCCGCCCGTTTGGAACCCGCCGCCAGCTAGCCGAGAGCTCGGGCCGAAAGCTCAAGCCGAAGATGATGCAGCAAACGGTCTGTTCCGATCCAAATGTCGCCCACTAACGCGATTTTTCTCACTGCTTACGCACAAAACAGGCTTAGTGGGCGACATTCCTGCTCCAACTCCATCAGTAACTCCAACCACAAACCCCGCGAACCACGCATCTCGATAGGCTCACCAGCACCATGCGACGAACACGCTTCGATACGGCACCTTGCCCCATTGCGCGCACCACCGACCTTATGGGTGACTGGTGGACGCCAATGGTGCTACGTGAAATCGCTTACGGCATGCGCAGATTCGAGCAGATTCAAGAGCGTCTCGAATGCTCTCGGGCCACCCTCACCGAACGACTCAGCCGCCTGGTCGATGAAGGGCTGCTCGATAAGTCTGCATATCAATCGAACCCCCCACGTTATGAATATTCGCTGACCCCGAAAGGCTTGGCGTTCTTCGATGTTCTCGCGGCAATGTGGCGCTTCGGCGAAGACTGGCTTTTCCCTGCGACCGACAAGCACCCCGCGGGCGCATCCATAGAAATGATCAACGCCGAAACCGGAACGGTCATCAACGCGCAAGTCGTCGACGCCAACACCGGTCAACCTATCAACCTCAAAACCCTAAAAGTCCGCCGCAAACGCCGACCAAATTCAGAAACGCCAATTCTCAAACAGGCATCGAGAAACTGAAACTCACTCAGTCGTCGTTTCTGTTGAGCCAGCATTTTGTTTGCAATCGACTTGCCGTTGTTTCGCATTCGAATTCGAGATCGGTTCCGCCAAACTGTGCAAAAAGCTCGAGAACGGAATCGAACCCGTTGGATCGGATTGTGTCACGTGCTCAAGAAATCGACGGTTGAGGTTCTCAAACCTTGACGAGCATCAACTCAACACGGACTCCTAGACCAGCGCAACGAAAACACCCGGCCCAGCACGGGAGGGCCAAAGTGGAGTCCGGTCAATTTGCCGGGCACGGAGCCTCAAATCGACCGCACTCGGCGACCGCAAAGACTTTCAAACGCGTTGCGTTCCGGGCCGAGCTCCCCTTTACGTCTTCGGGTAGCCCTACACGTTTTCGGGCAGCAGATGGGTGAGGTTTTCGAAGCAGAAATACAGGGCTGGGAGAAACAGCAGGAAGAAGCCCAACGTGTAGACGAGTGCCCGAGCGAGACGTCGACGGTTGCGGACAAACAGCCATGCAGCAAACCAAATCGCGGCACACGCAGCTACCCAGGTGAGCGTCGAAATCCAAAAGCTTTGTTTGCCGCTGAACGGACCAAACGAACGAATCGGGCCCGAACCAACGTTGGCCGAATCATCACTAAGCGACACCCCGGCCTCCGAGTTGGAAGCACCGGTATCGGTCGCGGAGGGATCAGGAGCAACGGTTTCGGGCACCAGAGAACTCGGAACCGGAACCAGTGTTTCCGACGCCAAGCCGTCATCGTCAATCGCCGGAACTGCAGTGTCGAAAGCAACCGGCTCGGCAATCGTCGTCACCGGTACGATTGTGGTGGAAGTTACCGGCGCCGCAGTGGTCGCGGGCACGGTTGGTTTGGGACGAGGAATCGTGGTGACCGGCGCAACGACTTCAGGCTCGAAGATCAGATCTTCATCAAGCGCCTCGCCAACCAAACGGGCTCGAACCACCAAGCGTTCGCGGGCGGTATAGGCCGGATGACAGGTGGTGATAGTGAGAACGTTTTCGCCCGGCGTTGGTGCAAGTACTTTGCGATCCTTTGGCCCAACGACAAACACCTTTTCCACTTTGTAAGCGAACTTACCGTAGAGGGTTACGAAACCAACTATGTCCCCGGGCTTCACCAAATTGAGGTTGAAACAGGGTGCGCCGTAGGTGGTCCGGTGGCAGGCAATTCCCGCGTTGCCTTCAAGGCCGGGAAATGCGGTTGAGGGATAGTGTCCCGGTCCAGCTTTCAGGTCCTCAACGCCCGCGCCCGAGAAGTACGCCAGATCCTTTTTGATGCTCGGTAAAACAATCCGTCCAAGGCTGCTTCCGGCCTTTGGTCGTTTCATTTGCGAACGTCCGGCCCTCACCTTTGGCAACGTTGAAACCGGAACCGCCGACGAGACAGGAACAACCGCTGGAGCAGGAGCAGCCGTGGTGACCGGGATGACCGCGGGGAGGGTGGTTGGAGGTTTGGTCGCATTCGGAACAACCGGAACCGTTTTGGCTGGCGCTGTTGCGGCGGGAGTGACCGGGGTTAGCGGGGTCGTGTCGAGCGTTGTCGAAGGAACGGGCAGTGGGAGCAACTCAATGCCCTTACCAGCGGCAGCACCATCGAGTTCGGCAGCGCTAAACCCCCCAAAACCACCGTCGTTGGAGGAGGTATCAATCGCTGGTTGACCCGCGGCGGCGAGTTGGGCGGCAAATTCTTTCCCGGCGCTGTTTTGCAACCGGTCGTATTTGAGCCCGGTGCCCCACAGTTGGTAGCCCACGAACAAAAGCAACAACACGCCGGTGGTGATGAGCGTTCGGCCCACACCAGAGATAAGTCGACGCACCATGATGCAAACGCTATCGGCCTTCTGGATTCTCTTCTTGACTTTTCGCTGGCCAAGCCTCGATCGCTTGGGCCCTTTGTCTAAGCCAATCGATGTAAAGCCGATCACACCACCCAATCGATTCGGTCGATGAGAGCCCTCGGACATGGCGGCGTTGTGACGGAATTGAACGCCTACGAGCACATTTCGTCACAACACCCGTTTGGATTCGCCCCGCTCGGATCGGCGCGCCGGTTCGGGACCCAAAGACTGGCTGAGACGCCCAGCATCAACATGCTTGCAGGCGTCGTAACCTATAGGACTTGTGAGCGCTGTTTCCCCCGATGATGCCGCCCTCACCCTCAATTTGACCGGCGCAGGTGCTCCCAATCCGGCTTGCCGGTTGGAAAAGAGCACCGACCGTCTGGGTGACGAAGTCGGCCCAGCGGCGTTTGATGCAGGCGCACCGATCCGGATTTCCGATCGGGAACCGCATACCGACAGCGCTCGAGGCGAAGCGGAATTGGGCGCCATCGGCACGGATTCAGGGGCGTCGCTCCGGCCCGCTGGTCGGTGGGAGCACCCCGAGGGGTCTCGGAGCGAAGCAGAGTTGGGTCCCGACGGT
Organism: Acidimicrobiia bacterium; assembly: GCA_043718695.1. Lineage (GTDB taxonomy): Bacteria > Actinomycetota > Acidimicrobiia > Acidimicrobiales > JANYDT01 > JANMZO01. Next base: position 9,032 of record JAYSVF010000047.1, read on the forward strand.
CGCGAAACGGGACCACGTCCAAGCGTGGCCCTGCGTGATGCGGTGGTGGTTCTTGGTTCGTTTCCGGCGCTCAGTGGGTGTTCGTTTACCGTTCGTCCGGGTGAAGTCGCACTCTTGCGGGGTCCCAACGGTTCCGGCAAAACAACCGTGCTCAAGGTATGCGCCGGGCTTGTTCCCCTCACCGCCGGCCGAGTGGTGATCCTGGGCCGCGATTTGGACAAACATCTGGGCCGAAATCGCCGGGCCATACGGGCGGACGTGGGCTTTTTGAGCCATGCGGGGTTTTTGTATGACGATCTCACGGTCGCTGACAACGTCCGCTTTGCGATCAGAGCTTCTGGGGGGAACCCGTCGGCAGCTACGGCAGCGATGGAACGGGTGGGTATTGATTCGAGGGTGGCGGCGCTGGCGGTTCATGCTTGTTCGGCCGGCCAACGTCGGCGCGCTTCGCTGGCGGCGGTGGTGGCTCGGTCGCCCAAGTTGTGGCTGCTCGATGAGCCTCATACCGGGCTTGATGCCGATAGCCGCGATCTGCTCGATGCCCTAGTTCGTGAGGCGGCGTCGGCTGGTTCCACGGTCATTTTGGCATCCCATGACGACGACCGAGCAGCAGCCCTAGCGACCCGAACGCTGCATTTATCTGGCGGACATGTGGTGCACGAAACGATCGGCTCTGTGGTTTACGGCTCTGCGGTTTACGGCCCAGCTTCTGCAGAGCAAGACCAGCAAAACCAGGCAACGAGGGCATTTACACCGAACAATGCCTTGAGTCCTCTCCTCAACTCGAATTCGTCGCCGACTAGTGAGCGCTTGACTGACCGCTCAACAAACCCGGCGGCTGACTCGGTACTACCCTCGGCGGCCGGGCCTGATTCGGTGGTGCGATCATGATTCGTGATGCCCTCATCGTGGCCGGCAAGGACTTGCGGATCGAATTGCGTTCCAAGGTGACGGCCACGCAGGTTTTGCCGTTTGCTTTCATAATTTTGGCGTTGTTCGCCTTCGCCCTCGACACTGCCGTTATTCGGGATCCCAATGACAGTCGTTCGTTGCCCAAGGATTCAGTCACCGCGGCCATCATTACGGCGGGGCTGTTCTGGTTAGCCACCTTGTTTTCGATGTTGTTGGCGGTGCAGCGTTCCTTTGCCATCGAAACGGCCGACGGTGGACGCGATGGCCTACGCCTCTCCACACTCGATCCTGGGGGTATTTTCCTGGGCAAGGCAATGGCGATCGCGGTGCAAATGTTGGTGCTTGAAGTGTTCCTTGGCGGGGGTGCCGTGCTGTTTTTCAATGCCGGGATCTCGAACCCTTTGTTGTTGACGGTTACGTGCGTAGTGGCGACGGTTGGTTTGGCCGCATTGGGTACGTGTCATGGGGCACTCACTGCCGGCATGCGGGTGCGTGATTCTCTGCTTCCGCTGCTGTTTTTCCCGGTCGCAGCACCTGTTCTGATCGGTGCGGTGCGGGCTACTCAGGGTGCGCTCAGCAACGATGCTGCATCCTCGTGGACGTGGGTTCAATTGTTGCTGGCCTTCGCCGTGTTGTTTACGGGATTTGGTATCACCGCATTCGGGGCCATCATGGAGGATGCATGAAACTGGTGAGGCAACATTGCCGTTTCATCCAGAAAACCGAACCCTTAAGCCGAGCACCGCAACACTGAGTATCGCAACATCGAAACATCGCAGCACCAAATAACGCCGAAGTGAGTATCGCTACATCGAAACATCGCAGCACGGAGAATCCCAGCACCGAATACCGCCGAACTGAATTTTGCAACACTGAGTGTCGAACCGCCCAAACATCGCAGCACTGAATATCGAAGCACTGAACTGAATATCGCAACACGAGCATCGCAACACCGAATTTCACAACACGAATATCGCAGCACCAAACATCGCTGAACCCGTCAAGCTCAACCCGTAAAGCTCAACCACCGCCGCAGACCCGCAGAGGACGAATGAACGAAACACTCGCATCTCGAATACTTGCCACGCTGAGTGTCTTCGTTTTGGGCACCGTCATCGTGCTTGGTCTTTGGGCTACCGGTCCGGATGTCTTGATGGGCGAACAAGTCCGTCTGCTCTACATTCACCCGGGCGTTTCCTGGACCGCGTACGTGGCTTTTTCGATTACGACGGTGGCCTCCCTGCTTTGGCTCTGGCCGCGCACGCGCAAGCTCTTCTGGGATCAAATTGCTGGTGCCTCAGCCGAAATTGGTGTGGTCTTCACGGTTCTTTCGTTGGCGACCGGCGCGATTTGGGGCCGGCCAACCTGGGGGCACTGGTGGGAATGGGATGCTCGCATAACATCCACCACGTTGCTGTTGTTTATGTACATCGGGGTGTTGGCCATTCGTTCGGTTCCTGCTTCGCTTTCGAGCCGGGCTCGTCGTTCTGCCATCGTTGCTTTGATTGCGTTTCTCAATGTTCCACTCGTGCATTTCAGCGTGAAGTGGTGGAGGACCTTGCACCAACAAGCCTCGGTGCTCAAGCCAGGGAAAGCAACCGTGCAGGGCTGGCAGTTAGTGGCGTTACTCCTAGGTTTTGTTGGTTTCACACTGGTGTATTTCTGGATGTTGATTCAGCGGTATCGAATTGCGCGTTGGCAGGATCGATTGCGTGATGGTGGACTGCAAGCCGCGATTGCCGCCCGCCGCGCTGAAGGACGAACTGCCGCTACCCCAACCCCGAGCGCCCTCTCAACTTCCCAAGGATCGCTATGACCGCATACGTTCTTGCCGGATACATTTCAGTGTTCGGTACCCTCACGTTTTACGCATCGTATTTAATCCTTACGATGCGCAAAACTGCCGCAAAGGTCACCGCCGTTGAAGCTGCAATCGAACGTGCTTCCTCGCCAAGCAACACGTAGGTCTATTACGTCATGAGTTCGCACCCTTCCGCAGCTTCCGCACTTGCTAGCGCTCGGAGCTCGTTGCCGATGCAGTTGTCGGCCTCTACCACCACCAACGGGACCGACAGGACCAACTGGCATGCGACGCCATGCGGAGCGCCTGCCCCCGCTGAAACCCCCTGGCCTCACAGCGCTGCGTTCAGCCAATTACCTTCAACGACTACTGGATTGTTTCTATGAGCGGCGCCCGTATTCCTTCTGAGTTTGATGACGACGCCATTGGTCCGCCTGGAGCCAGTGACAGTCCGGGGATTGGTGGTTCTGCTGGCCGTGCAGGAGATCCTGGCTTTGCTGCGCGCACGATTGATGATGATCTTGGCGAGTTGGCCGATTCGCTGGCACCACGAGCTTCCAATAAGAAGCCATTCATTGCCCTCGGCTTGGTAGTTGTAGCCATTGGGTTCGTACTTGCCCGCGGGCTGAAAAGTTCCGTGTCGTACTTTCTCCGTGCCGATGAAGCGATTGCTCGTATGGAGTCGTTGGGTGAGAAACGGTTTCGCTTGCAAGGTTTCGTTTCCGATGGCAGCGTGGTGAACTCCGACAAGCTGGTTACCTTCGATGTGGAAGTTAACGGCGCGGTTGTGCATGTCACGTTCCCCAAGACTCCGCCCGAGTTGTTTCGCAACAACATTCCCGTAGTAATCGTGGGACAGTTTGCCCCCAACCAACTTGGTCGAGCGGCAGGAACCAAGCCCCTGTTTCTGGGCGACGAAATCCAAATCAAACACGATGAGAACTACATCCAAAAGAACAAAGATCGCATGGAGGGCGCCGTCGACGATCCCTCGGCTACGACCGTACCGAAAACGTCTGAAGCGGCCGCTAAGTGAAATCGTTGAGCCTCGAAATGTCACCCACTAAGGCACTTTTTAGCGTTGCTTATGAGAAAAACCGCGTTAGTGGGCGACATTTTCCTGGGCGACACTTTCTTCGGCGGCATTTTCTTGGGCACCCCGATTCCGGAACGCTCACGGCGCCGAGGCTGATCCAATGAAGGCGATCATTGGCAGCCTGGGGATTGTTAGTTCCTTTGTTGCCGCATTGTTTGGCACGCTAAGCATCGGATACGGAACCGCCAAGAAACGTC
>JAYSVF010000048.1:0-2295 GCA_043718695.1 Acidimicrobiia bacterium
GCCCAAGTTGTCGGAGAGGTAGTCGAAGGGATTCTGAAGCACATTCTCGATGCCGTTCCCGGCAGTGAGCTAATTGTTGTCAACGATCATTCGACCGACGAAAGCCTTCGTATTTTGCTTCACGTTGCCGCCACCGATGAACGAATTCGAGTAATAAGCAACGACGAAAATAGAGGTCATGGGCCGTCGGTCCGAAGAGGGTTCGATTCAGCACGAGGTGCTTGGATCTTTCACTTGGACTCCCATGCGCAATTTGATGTGCGGGAATTTCCCCTCGTATATGCACGGCGATTTGATGCCGATCTCATCCTTGGGGTGAGACTAAACCGGCTTGATCCTTTTCATCGGTTGGTTCTCACCCGGTTAACTCGTACCCTCGTCGCACTACTGGCCGGCAGGGATCTAAAGGATGCCAACGTTCCCTTTAAGCTCGTCCGTCGCTCGTTGTTTGAGCACCTGTCCTCCGCAATTCCTATTGATGTTTTCGCGCCATCGATTCTCCTCGCTGCTGCAGCGTGTCGATCGGGTGCGCGTGTTGTCGAGGTGGGGGTAAGTCATTCAGCTCGACCTGCCGGGAGATCGAAGCTGCGGCCGGTAAAACTTGCAGGAATCTCAGCTCGATGTTGCGTCGAGCTCGTTCGAAGCCGATTCTCGAAAGTCCGGCCCTACTCTTTTAGCGCTCACGAATCCTAACGATGGGCCAAACGGCAAGGTCCAGGTGGGATGAGCGTAGCGAGTTCTTTCGGCGTTGTCTGTGGTGGCTCGTGGTTGTGGTCGTTACTCTTGCGGGATGTACCGCCCGCATGTGGAATTTGGACTTCGATAACCGTCAACATCAAAATCCCGACGAACGCCATTGGGCACTAACCGCCGCTGCGATCGATCGGGCAACTCCAATAGCGCCAACTCAAGGGCTGTTGGGGCCGGTAGCCGATTGGCTGGATGGCCAAAAGTCTCCTGCGAATCCGTACCGTGGAACCGATTTCTTTGTGTACGGCCCTTCCCTCCTTGCGTTAACCAGAGCCTCGGCTGGAGTTCTAGCGGAAGGCGTGGAGCGGAGTGATCAGCCGGTGGTCTCGCTGGTAAAGGCTTTTGACTGGATCGGAATTCCCCTTCTCGATTCAACCGGCAAGCCACGATTCGACGACGCCTACAACTCTGACCTCATTGGACGTTTGCTGAGTGCGCTGTTCGATTCGGGAACTATCGTCGTCGTTGCGCTCATAGGGCGGCGAGTTGGAGGACGACGCGCCGGAATCCTAGCTTCTGTTTTTCAAGCGTCTTCAGTGCTATCGATTCAGTATGCGCACTTCTTTGGTGCCGAACCGCTCGCTCAACTGATGTGTGCGATTCTGCTTCTGGCCAGTATTCATCTCGCAATAGATCGAAGAAAACGATTCGGTCTCTTGGCGGGTGCGGCTGCTGGGTTGACCATGGCGATCAAGATCTCTACCTTTGCCGTCATTGTTGTTCCGATCGTGATTCTCGTTGCTCAACTGATGGCTAACCGCCACCGTCTTCGGCTAGAGGGAGATTTTGAAACCCTGAGCCGACGTCGACTGTGGCCCTTTCGTTCACGTGAGACCGCTCGATTGGCTCTCTTCCTTGTCACGTTCGGTTTTGCTTTTCGAGTCGCGTATCCGTCCGCGTTTGTTGGTCTGGGTTTTAGGCCGAACCCACAAGTGATTGCGAATTTTCGATTGCTTCGATCGTTATACAACGCCGATCTTCCTCCTGCTGTTCAATGGGCTGCACGCATCCCGATTCTTGATCCGCTCAGAACACTTGTTCTTTTTGCAGTAGGACCTGGTACTTCTCTTGCTGCGCTTTTCGGTGCCGTTCTACTTTGGAGAGCGAAGCATCTCGCAAACGCTCTTTGGTTTTTTGTAGTCCTTGGCGGCGCAACGCTCGCAGCATTTTTGACGTCCGCTTGGCAGTTTTCACCCACCAGTCGCTATTTCATTCCGATGCTTCCGAGCCTTCATGCACTGGCAGGTTTCAGCGCTGTGACGGCGTTTTGGAAACTTCCGAGCAGAGGTCTCGGTGTCCCAGGAGCGAACTCTTGGCGACCTCATTTCGTTTGGTTGTCTGGACAATTCGGGGTGAGAGTACGGCTGAGAACTGGGCAAATCTTGGTTTTTCTGTGCGCGGCGGCGTCTGTTCTTTGGTCGATCGCTTTCGTTCAGGGGGTCTACGGCGGCACCCATACGCGAATTCGCGCCAGCCGTTGGATCGCTGAAAACGTGCCACCGGGTAGCGTTGTTTCGAGCGAAGGGTGGGATGACGGTCTACCGC
>JAYSVF010000049.1:0-13030 GCA_043718695.1 Acidimicrobiia bacterium
ACTCCGTCTCTACAGTGGCCAGCGTTGAGACGAAGACCACCAAACTTTCCTACGGAATTGACGTGCTCTGCCCTGTTTCAGTGTTGCTTGATACTCAAAATGTCCACTGGAACGTCGAGTCGGGCGGTTCGGCTGTAGTGCAAGGTGATGCCGATCCCGCTACTACTGACAGTCCAACGATTACGAATAACGGTGACGGGCCAGTGCAAGTCGGTCTGGCCTTTACCCCGCTGCGACGATCGGATCTGTCTGATTCGATCGCTGAGTTTGGTGCCATGCTCGTACCCAAAACCGGTTCGGTGACGGGTCTGTCTCGATTGGCCGCAAATACCGACGGATGGATTCCTGGCCTGTCTTCGGTCATTTGTCCTGGAAAGTCAATGCCAATAAATCTGGTTGTTCATGCGCCAGTCGATCTTGCTCCAGGGGAGTATTCAGGAAGTGTTCGCGTTCTAGCCCGAGCAGGTGGACGATGCTAAAAATCTCAATGAAAACCGTGGCCACTTCCCTCACCGCTTTCGTGGTTTTGGGAGGGCTCTCTCAAATCACCAAATCGGAACTTGCCGCCGCTGATGGCGTTCCCCTTTCTGTTGTGGTCGCTATTGGCGGGCAATCGGAAACCACGTTGCGTTTTTCTGCGCCCGCGGTTACCCCTCTCGACGTAGCAGTGTTGCTTGATTCAACTGGTTCGCAGTCGCAGCAACTGCAACAAGTGAAATCGATTGTGAAAACCGCGGTTGGAGTTGCGGTCGGTGTGGATACTTTCGTGGCCGTTGCTGCCTCTGGAGACGTTCCCGTATTTCCCTTTGGTACTGCGAGCGATAAGGCGTATCGGCTCGTGCAGCAGTCGAGCGCTGATGCTGCGGTGTTTCAATCGGCGATGCAAAACCTTGGTGCTGTAGAAGGTGGAGGAGACAGCAGTGAAGGTCAGCTTCCCGCGATCGTTCATCTTCTAACGGGGAGCGACCTTGGTACTGCGCCGGTCGCAGAAGCCGGTGCCCCGCAGACCGTTGTATGGCGGCCCGAAGCCCGACGCGTACTGATTGTTTCTTCCGATGGTTCGCCGCATGTTTCCACCGATCAATGGTGTAACGAAGCAGGGGTGTGTATTGGCTATCCAGGCCCCACGACCGATGAGGTGCAGGCAGCCCTCGATGCCCAAGGGGTAAGTCTTGTAGCAATAACCCGCGGGAATGCCGGGGTCCTGCCAGCGTTGGCCGAGGCCACGAAAGGGCAGACTCTGCAGCTTGGCCCCCTTGACTCGCAAGCAGGATTCTCATCACCAGTTGCTGTGCCACCGGTTCCATCGGTGTCCGGAGTACCCACCTCCTCCATTGGTGACGCAGAAGTTTCTAGCTCAACCGAAACTGAGCCAACTGTTCCCACAACGCCAAGCGAGCAAATTGTCTCAGCGTCAAGCATCGAAACGATCACCAGTGCGATTCTGGCCACCCCCGTCGCGATCCGTCCCCGACTCGGCAACTGCGAAGGCGTGAGCATGGAGTTCCAGCCCGCGATGGCTCGAGTAAAGCTCGGTGAATCAGCAGACTTCACGGTCACCGCCAACGCAGATGCATCGACCAGTGCGAGCAAACGCGAATGCATTGTTTCACTGGGCAACGGCACCGAAGTAACGCTTTCCGTCACCGTGGCGCTGCCCTGTCCTGACCCAAGCATTTCGACTGCAATCTCAACAGCCACAACCCTTGTTGCAGCCCCCAGCTCTACCTTGGCTGAGGTGCAATCGGTGCCGAATATTCCTGCCTCCACCGTCCCTCTGGCGACGGATCCGCCCAACACCACACAAGCTCCAACCGTCACCGTAGGTGCAACCGGAGATTCAACCACCACCACGCCCGCGACTGAGCCGACGACGTCAACGACTTCGGTTCCGAGTTCCCCGGGGGTTGTTGTCGTGCCCGAATCAACCACTTCCTCCCCTCCAGCTGAATTGACAACCCCGACTACTGGAATTCCGAGTACTTCCGTGAGTGTTGCTCCGCCGGACCTAACCAGTGCAACCACCACGCAAGCGACTACTGCCGTGCCAACGTCGGTCGCGCCAACGACCGTGTCGAGTTCTCTGGTGGAAGCTACCGAGATAGTTGCTCAGCCGTCGCCAAACGATGCTGCCCCTTCGAGCACGACCGCAGTTGCTACGGAATCGGCAAGCACGGTACCTTCAACCACAGTCGCCGCTTCCGATGTCCAAAGTTCGGTGGCGCCGAGTTCCGCTCCATCCTCAACGGTGGTCCCGGCTACTGCTGTAACTAGCTCTGAACCTCCGATTTCCGCACCCCCGACGGTTCCGCCTATTTCAGAAGTTCCAACTTCTGTGGCAACAACAACGGTTATTGCTAGTTCAGTTCCGTCAACAGTCGTTGGTGAAACGGTGTCAACTCTCCCTCCAGAGACGTCGACAACCAGTGCAACAGCTACCACCACAACGCAACCAGTACAGGAGTGCGCACTACTAAATTCGGTGACCTCGACAACGGGGAATGAACCATCGACCAGTTCGGTACAAGTAACCAGCACCACGAGCGAGCCGACAGCAACGACCCAGCCAGCTGGACTCGCATCATCATCAACAACAACCTCAACGGTCTTGCCTGTCGAGTGCGCAACTGTGCCCGCACCTGAATCAAACACGGCCGGGCTGACTTCGTCACCCGAACCGGCGGCGCTCTTAACCGACCGGCAAGCCGGATCGGGAGCACCTGCGGTGACAACCACCATTCAAGAGCCGGTGGCAGAAACGACAACCGTGGCAACGGTTGCAACATCTGTACCGGAATCGGTTCCAACTTCAACGCCAGCACCGTGCATCCCAGCAGAGGTCGTGACCACAACTGTGCAGCAAATGACCACCACTATTGCCCCGGTCTAAAGGCGCAGCGAATTCACCTTGTTGACTCCGTGACCTTCCCCCAGGTTACGGAGCCTTCAACGCTCCCACCATTTCCTCATCGTTGCGTTTCTGTGCGTTAGTGCCCGGCGAGGATGAAACGAATGCCGTTGGGGTCGAGGCCCCAGATCGCTTTGCTGCCTCCGATTGCGCAACCGTTACCAAGGTCAACGATCTCGCCAAATGTTGCACCGGCTCGAAACATGCGAGCGGCTGAAGCGGCCACGTCGGCAACAGTAAAGCATCCGAGCGGACGAGCTGGCGGAAGTGGCCATGTTGAAACCATGTCTGCAGTTCCAGCGGCAGAACGTCCGGTGAAATCAACGAACTCAATGAACTCAGACCGAATGGGGTTGAGAAATTCGTCGCACACCGTAGTCCTACGCGCACCTACTGATGGTGGAAGTTGCAGCAACGTGCCGAGTCCCGAATCGACAAGGTCATCCGCCGTCACGGTCATGCCCAGCTGTTCGCCCCAAAATCGATTGGCGGCATCCGCTGAACGAACCGTTGAAACGATCGAGTGGATTTCTGAGTGCAGCCACTCAGGATGAATATCGAGAACGCTCGGGCTGCGCTCGCCAACGGCAATGAACACCACCACTGATCCATCCGGACCAATGACCGAAGCCTCTTCCGACGGAAGTGTTCCGAAGCGGTGCTCCAATCGTCCGCCTAGCTGGGCTCCTAAATCAGGGGCCAGCGCGAGCGATGCATCCAGGTCGGTTGTGTAGAGGCCAACGGCATGTGGCCCGGAATCGAATGGTCCTCGTGGGCCCTTCGCCGGTGGAACCTGAACGAGCCAGATTGCACCGCCGGGGGCCTCATCGACTCGAAGTTCAATTTGTTCGATCTCACCATCGAGACCAAACAAGTGCATCGCTACTTCTGGCTCAAGCGTGTTTTCGGTTGTGACGCCAAATCCCAAACCCGTCCACCAGTTGATCGAAGCATCGAGATCAGTAGCGCCAATCGCGACATGAGTAGGGCTGCCAAGGTCTAGGGGGTTGGCCACGATGGCTCCAGTTTCAAAATCGATCGGTCTTGTAACGCGCCTTTGAAACTGCAGCGGTTGTCATGTTGCAAGCTTACGGCACGAGCTGCCACGACCACGGGTGGTCGCTCTAATCACCTCAATCAGGTGCTCCCGATCCGGGTGACGAAGTCGGCCCGGCGGCGTTTGATGCAGATTCGGACGTTCCCAACCCGTTTGTCGCCGAACGTTGGTTGAGCACCCAATCATGTCGAGAAGTAGGGTGAAATGCCGCGACTGAACCTGGGATCGGTATCGATTCTTGAGCACAAACAGCTAATTGATAGAGGTCTTCCATGAGCATGTATCCGTACGCCGAAAAATACCCCGTCCTACGAGGCATGCCATCAGAGGGGCGAAGTCGCGAAGCAATCCTGGCGGAACTGGCAGAAATGGCTGCATCAGAAGATCCAGCCTGGGAGGCAGGTAAAGCATCGGGGTCCTTTTACTGTGGGGATCGCGAGCATTACGCCTTTATGTCAGAAGCGTTTTCCATGTACGGCCACATGAACGCCTTGCAACGCGACGTTTGCCCATCAGCAACTCGGTTCGAAGGGGAGATCATCGCCATGGGACTCGAGCTGTTTCATGCTGCTTCGGCAGCGGAGCACACCGCCAGCGCAGGCCCCGTCGGTATGGTTACCAGCGGTGGAAGCGGAAGCATCCTGCATGCTGTGCTTTCGTATCGCGAACATGCCAAGAAAAATCGCAATGTGCGCATACCAAATTTCGTGAAACCGGAAACGGCGCATCCGGCCTTCGACAAAGCGTGTCATCTTCTTGGCGTCGAACTTCGAGTGGCAGCAGTTGATCCGCTTACCACGCTGGCCACCGTCGAATCCATGGAAGCACTGATCGACGAAAACACCATAGCCATCGTGGGGTCTGCGACGAACTACGGATACGGCACCATCGACGACATCGCCGAGCTTGGAGAACTAGCGCTGCGGCGAGGTGTTGGTCTGCACGTCGACGGTTGCCTTGGCGGGTTCATTCTTCCCTGGGGCGAACAACTCGGCTACCCGATTGCTCCCTTCGATTTTCGTGTCCCCGGTGTTACCTCGATTTCCGCCGACACTCATAAGTACGGTTACGGTCTCAAGGGAACTTCACTCCTGCTATTCCGGGATCGTGAGCTCCGCAACGCACAGTACTTCTTCCAAACCGCATGGACTGGCGGCAAATACTGTTCCCCAGGAATCGACGGTTCGCGTTCCAGTGGGTTGCTTGCGGCCACCTGGGCAGGCATGGTTGCGACAGGGAAAACTGGCTACCTGGGCTACGCCAAAGCCATCTTCGAAACCGCGTATGCCATGCAAGACGCTGTGAAGTCTCACCCTGAACTTCGACTCCTCGGCGCACCGACGTATCTGTTCGCGTTCACCTCAGACCAGTTCGATATCTACCTCATCAACGATTTTTTGCGAACCCGAGGTTGGCGTCTCAACGGCCTGCAATATCCCGACGCCATCCACATGGCCGTCACCCGCCCACAAACCCAACCCGGTGTCACCGAGGCGTGGGCCGCCGATCTGGCCGAAGCCGTTTCCTATGCACGCGAACAACACGCAGCAGGCAAACGAGCCAAGTCATCCGCAATCTACGGTGGCGTCGCCGAAGGCTGGACCGAAGAAGCCGACGGATTCATCCAAACAATCATGGGCACCATGATGGACCGCCACCAATCACTACCCCCTTTGTAGGCAACAGCGTAGGATCTCCCGCATGATCAGCTCAATCAAGATCAACAAAGTTTTCGCCCTGCAAGACGTCGAAGTCGAATTGGAACCGTTCACCATCTGACGGGACCAAACGCCTGTGGGAAGACTACGTTTCTCCGATGCCTGAGTTCTCGTGCGCAACTTGTACCTGGTGGATCCGTTCAGTGGTCCGCCGTTGAAGGACAGACACAAACCCGATCGATGGAAGGCGAGGGTTATCTAGTCCAGGCGGACTACCCAAGAGCCGAATACTTGTCCCTCTCTAGCCCTGCGTTGCGAAAAGGCAGCAACCTTGGTCAATCGCTCGACGAATCTGGTCACGGAATAGGGGGAGTACTGGCTCGTGTCAGGCTTGAGCGAATCGATGGACCCCAAGTGCTCGCCGATTTGCTGGGTCAAATAATTCCCGACGTCATTAACGTTGGGATCGAAGCCGACCGGCTTCAGCCTTTCGTGGAGTTCGCTCATATCGGCAAGGTGTCAGTGGATCACCTCAGTGAAGGCACACTCTTTGCGTTGGCAATAGTTGCGGTACTAACCCAACCGGAGCCACCAGAGATCTTGCTGATAGATGACCTTGACAAAGGGCTACATCCAGCCGCTTTTTCCGAACTGGTTCGGGTGCTGCGGGCCGCGCAGGTCGCGAATCCGAAATTGCAGATTGTTGCCACGACTCATTCGCCCTATTTGATCGGATGTTTCGAAGCGGAAGAAGTTCGTGTGTTTGCTCGCAAGGAGGACGGATCTGCGGCGTGTAGCAAGTTGACTGATCATCCCGATTTCGAGCATTGGAAAGACTCCCTTGACCCCGGAGAGTTTTGGGCGTCGGTGGGCGAGGAGTGGGTGCTGTCGAAGTGACCGACGTGAGAATTGGTCTGTGTGCAGAAGACCGAGCCGGTGCCGACAACGTGATCGCCGTGTTCAATCGAGTCGCAGCGGAGTCTGCCGGCCCAACGGCCGTTTGGGTGGGCGACGATGGTAAGAACTATCGCAAATCGCGTCGTGCCGTGCCCGGAACCAACAAATTTGGCCAAGGTCCTAGGGAGCGCAGCTCGTGGAGAACTAGACCCGCCTTGAAAGTTGCCGGGAACGCTTGGCTAGAAGCGCGCGATGATTCTGATCTCGTAGTCGTTGCCACCGATATTGATCGCAAGGATGAGAGAGCACTGTCGGTAGAAGAGCGCCTGACGTTCGCTGCCTATGTCCCACCATTACTTGCTGCAGGCATGAATCCCGAAGCCGAAGCTTGGCGAATCGTTTTGGCGGATGAATCGCATGGACTCGATGCTTTGAAACGGGAGTTGACCTTTGATCCAACACGAGAACCTGAGCGCATGACATCGACCAATGGCGGTCTACGTGATTGCAAATCGATTTCAACCCGACTCTTTGGTAACAGTCCACAAGCATCGGCGGTCTTCGATCATCACCCCGATGTTCTCAAAGCGGCTCCTGCAGCGTGTGGCCTTTCACAATTCGTCAACGATCTCGAGGTCTTCCTTTCGCGTCGGTGAAGCGAAACCAAACCGAGGTGACAGTACGCAAAGACATCGATGGCGGCGAAAGCCACGAAAGCAGCAGGCTAATGACGAAGCGTTGGTGGCATTTTTCGGGTCTTTTCGACCCACGGTCAGCGCAAATTCGCTTGGTATGTGCACCTGCGAAATGAATGCCCTACAGGCGTGCGCCTCGTTTGCTGGAGATAACGCCGGTATTGAAACCGGCGAGGTGTAGACCGCCAGCGAAACGGGCGTGTTCGATTTTTATGCAACGATCCATCACGACCTGGAGCCCACCGGCACGTGCAATTTTTGCCGCATCCTCGGATACCACGCCAAGTTGTAACCACAGCGCAGAAGCACCAAGGGCAACAGCGGCCGTGGCAACCTCAGGACAGTCTGCGGGCTTACGAAATACGTCGACAAGATCGGGTACGCCAGGAAGATCATCGAGCGATTTGTAGACCGGGTGGCCAAGAATCTCTCCACCTTTGGGATTCACAAACCACACCTCGTAGTTCGTTGACGATAAGAGATACGTCGACACGAAATAGCTAGGGCGAGACGTATCAGCCGAAGCCCCAACCATGGCAATCGTGCGCACAGCGGAAAGGATCGACTTTCGTTGCAACGCGCTGTTTCGACTCTCCTCTTTCGGTTCTGGTAGGTCGATTCCAGTGGGGATGATGCTCACTGCGTTACCTCGCCATCGTTCGTTTCCGTCGCTGGAGGCTCACGCAGCGCATTCAACCCAGCCATCGCCTCTAACTCGGCCAATGCGGCTTGGGAAACGTCGAGGGCCTGATCGATATCCCAACAAATATCGTCGAGATCCTCTAAACCAACGGAGATTCGAACCATCTCCGGTGCAACGCCACCAACACGCAACGCCTCTTCGGAAAGCTGACGGTGTGTCGTTGAAGCTGGATGAATAACCAGCGTGCGCGCATCCCCAATATTGGCCAGGTGACTACACAACGTAAGTGACTCTATAAACCGAGCCGCACCAACCCGCCCACCAGCTACGCCAAAGGTAAACACCGCTCCAGCACCATCAGGCAAATAGTGGTTGACCTTGTCAAACTGTGTTTCACCCAACGTTCCATGCATGCCTGGATAGCGCACCCAATCAATAGAGGGATGGCGTGCCAAGAACGAGGCAACATCCATAGCGTTCTCCACATGAGAAGCCATACGCAACGGCAACGTATCTATACCTTGGAGTAACAAGAACGCATTGAATGGTGAGAGGCATGCACCACCGTCACGGAGTTGCTGATTACGTAACTTGGTGCAAAACGCGTACTCGCCAAAGTTCTCCCACCATTGTAAGCCCCCATAGGAAGCCACCGGTGTAGTGAAATGCGGATAGTTCCCGTTGCCCCAGTTGACCGTGCCTGAATCGATCACTGCGCCACCCAGCGAGGTGCCATGACCCCCCAGGAATTTCGTAACGGAATGGACCACGATGTCGGCACCATGTTCAATCGGCCTACAAAGAAACGGTGTGGCCATCGTATTGTCAACTACCAACACGATTCCCGCATCATGAGCAACCTTGCTAAGCGCGCTGATATCTGCCACAACACCTGTTGGATTCCCAATGGTCTCGGTGTACAACAACTTTGTCTTACCCGGGATAATCGCCGCAGCGAATGCTTCAGGCGAATCAGCAGCAACGAAGGTCGTGTCGATGCCAAGTTCACGCAAGGTCACATCAAGCAACGTGTACGTACCCCCGTACAACGAAGCACTTGCCACCACGTGGTCACCAGCACGAGCGAGCGCGGTAATGGCCGCAAATTCCGCAGCCTGTCCACTGGCAAAGGCCACGCAACCAATCCCGCCCTCCAAAGACGCTAAGCGTTCCTCAAGAACTGCAGTGGTTGGATTGCCGAGCCGGGTATAGATGTTCCCGTACCTCTGCAGAGCGAACAGGTCGGCCGCATCGGCCCCATCCTCGAACACAAAGCTCGTGGTTTGAAAGATCGGAACGGCCCGAGCCCCCGTCGTTGCATCGGGAATAGCTCCGGCATGCAACGCTCGGGTGCGAAAGCCCCATGGTCTGTCACTCATTTGCTCGTTCCCTTCACGTCACCAGTGGTGCCGGCGTATCTATGCTTCAAAGCCCCATCAGTAAAGCACTCCCAACCACGGCGAAACTACATCCATGTAATTTTGTCCCCTCGCATTTCAACAACACCCCAAACAACATCCCACAGCAAAGCGATGTCAGAAGGGGGTTAGCTGGCCGGAGGAAGGGAACAGAAAGGTAAGAGCGCTTGACCGGATTTCGGAAGTAGGTGGAAGAGGAATACTGTGCGCACATGCGAACAACTCGAATCCAAGCGGCCCTAAGCGGGGCAAAAGCTTTATGAGCCGCTGGTACCTCGCCATTGACCTCGGAACGGGTGGTGCGAAAGTTGCCGCCGTGGCGCTCGATGGAACTGTCCTGGCTGCAGAGTTCGCCCGCATCGACATGGTGCTGGGTGCCGATGGTGCCGCGGAACAAGACCCCGCGCAATGGTGGGCAGGAATCACCACCGCGCTCCAACAGGTCGTTGAGCGGGCGAATGTGCCTCGCAAGAACTGTGCGGGTGTTGGGATAACCGGTCAGTGGGGCTCAACGGTACCCATCGACTCGAGCGGCGAAGCCATCGGCCCCTGTATTACCTGGCAAGACGACCGCGGTGGCCCATGGTCAAAGAAACTCGTGGGCGGAACCATCGACATCGCCGGCTTCGGCCCCAAAAAAGTCGTGACCTGGCTCCGATTGGCCGGAGGTGCGCCATCACCCTCAGGCGCCGACCCGACTGGACACATCCAATACTTTCGACACCAACGACCCGACCTCTATGCCAATGCCGCAGCGTTCCTTGAGCCCGTCGACTTTGTAGGACTCAAACTCACCGGGAGGATCGCTTCGACGCCCGCATCGATGGTTCTGTCTTGGCTCACCGATAACCGAGGTGGTGCGACGGTCGCCTACCACCCCGACCTCATCAAACTCGCCGACCGCGATCCAACCAAACTTCCCGAGCTGCTACCCACCGGCTCAACGCTTGGACCTGTCCTCCCGGCTCTTGCCGCCTCGCTCGGTATTCCCCCGGACACCCCCGTCGTCGCTGGTATCCCTGATCTTCACACCGCTGCACTGGGTGCGGGAGCCATCGCCGATTTCGAAGGCCACATCGCCATCTCCACTTCGGCCTGGGTCTCAGCCCCCGTCCCGTTCAAAAAGACCGATGTCCTCCACCAAATGACCTCGATTCCCGGCATCCGATCCGGCTCGTATCTCATTGCCAACAATCACGAAACCGGCGGTGCAACCCTGCGATGGCTCCGCGACTCAGTCCTTACCGGTGACGACGGCCTCGGAAACCCCGATCTGTCCTACGACGCAATCACTGCAGCAGCGGCGAAATCCCCCGTGGGCAGCGGTGGTGTCATCTTCGCACCATGGCTGAAGGGAGAGCGGTCGCCAGTCGAGGACCGAAACCTGCGAGCATCGTTCCTTAACATCGGCTTAGCTACCACCAGAGCTGACATGATTCGCGCCGTGCTCGAAGGGGTTGCCTACAACGCGCTGTGGTTGCTGGAAGCCACCGAGAAATTTGCCGAACGGGAACTCGACGGCTTGCGAATTCTGGGTGGAGGAGCCCAATCCGATCTGTGGTGTCAGATTCATGCCGACGTCATAGGGCGACCAATTCTTCAAGTGAGCGACCCACTCAACGTCAACGTGCGCGGAGCCGCCTGGTTTGCAGCGATCTCCCTGGGTCATCTGCGCGCTGAGGAACTTAGTGCGATAGCCCCGGCCGCACAGGCGTTTCAACCGGTTGGTTCAGCAACTGCCACTTACAAACCGCTATACGCCGAATTCGTCCGGCTGGCCAAATCACAGAAAGCCATGTACAAACGCCTAAACGCCCGAAAACGCCGATAAGCCTTTAGAGCTTCCGTCAATAGGCACATTTCGTCGAGTCGAAATTTCTGCGTCCGGCTCCGCCGTACGAAAAACATTGTGCTGTGTTTGATGGAGCCTCGCCTATCGGCGAGGGCGCTAAGCCCCTCTGAACTCAGTGATGCCGAAGGTAAGCGAGCCTATTTCTTGCTTGTCGCAGCTTTGGCCGTGATCTTGCTGGCTCTCTTGCGACAACCTTGTTTGCCGTCGTCTTGGTAGGTGCCTTTACCGGAAGGCGTTCGCAACCTTGTATGTGGTCGTTGACCATGCCCGACGATTGCATGAACGCATACATAGTGGTTGGACCAACAAACCGAAATCCTCGTTTGAGGAGCTCTTTTGATAGTGCCTTCGATTCAGGGATGTGCCCGTCGATCTCATCAGTAACCGTGAGCATGTGTTCTCGTGGTGGGGGAGCGAAGGACCAACAGAGTTCATCGAGTGACTGTCCCTCGGCGAGCATTTTCTGTGCCGCCCGAGCGTTCCCGATTGCCGCTTCGATCTTGGCTCGGTTTCGCACAATCCCCGCATCGCCCATCAGCCGAGCAACATCATCATCACCGAAAGCTGCCACGGTATCGATATCGAAATTGCTGAAGGCAGCCCTGAAGTTCTCCCGCTTGCGAAGAATCGTTATCCAAGACAGGCCCGCCTGCATACCTTCAAGAATCAGCTTCTCAAACACCTTGCTCTCGCCATGGAGAGCCCAACCCCATTCCGTGTCATGGTAGGTCTGGTATTGCTTATCGTCCCCACACCACCAGCAGCGATTGACTCCATCTGACCCCACACGCAATGACCCGTTCATAGACCCCGAGCGTACGCCTCGTGTGTGCGAGCGCGAAGCCGGTACGGGGTCCGACAAGCCTGACTCTCTGATCCGCCGTTCGATCGTTGTGTCGCATGGATCATCCCAGCTAGCGCTGGACAATCCTCCGTTGCTAGTTTCGTGGACATGGGCCACTTGTCAGATATTCGATTCCTAGTTCTGCACGGTTTGAAGCTCAAAGGCTTTGCTGAAGCCGAAGCACTTTCCGTCTGCATGGGGGCGAATCTCGCTGAGGTAACGAAAGTTCTCAATGCCCTACAAGCAGAAGGTCTTATCCTTCACCGGGACGGACGTATCTCCGGCTTTGCCCTCACTCCCACAGGCCGCAGTGCCCATGGCGAACTTCTTGCCGCCGATGTGCTCGCTTCCGGTCAGCAAGTGCTGCTGCATGCAAGTTATGAGTCTTTCCTGCCCCTAAATGCGCAACTCCTGGCTACATGCACTGCTTGGCAAGTTAAAGACATCGATAACAACATCCTCAATGACCATAACGACGCCGCGTATGACAAAGCGGTCGTTGAAGGGCTGAGTTCCGTTAATGAGAGCGTCAAGCCAATCACGGATGTACTCGCTAGTGCCCTTGACCGTTTAGGCGCTTATCAAAGCCGATTCGATGCGGCAATCGGGCGGGTTCGATCTGGTGAACGGGAGTTCTTCGCCAAACCGATCATCGACAGCTACCACACCGTTTGGATGGAGCTGCATGAAGACCTTCTGAAGAGCCTAAATATCGATCGTGCCTCAGAAGGCAGCTAACAACCCCCTCAGGATCCTTCGGGAATTCCCTCACAGTAAGTGAACGAAACCCTAAATGCCCTTCTGGTGCTGGATCGTGAGGTTTTGGAAAACTTCCTCAAGAAATGTCTTGACACTTTCTTCCGAGTTCGATTAACGTATGCGTCCGCTTCACCGACCCCTTCTGGGCCAGAAAGACCGTGATAACGGTCTTCAAGGCTCAAAATTTGGTCTAGGGTGAGCGGCCCGTAGTTGCTGGTGTGGTTGTCCCGGATTGTGGGTTGTTGTTCTTTGAAAACGGAATAGAGGAAGTCAAGAGCTAGTGCAGCGGCATGGGCTTT
>JAYSVF010000050.1:0-5278 GCA_043718695.1 Acidimicrobiia bacterium
GATTGGATCGCTCACTGAGCAGTACACGAGCCGATCAAAACACGCTTCATAACTTTGGGGTTCGAGCGGGTTGAGCTGATCGTAGAGTTCGCCCGGGGAATACAGCGACGTGCGAAACGGGTCAAACGGGAGTCCTGCGAGCGCTTCGATCCGAAAGGCCCCCGATCGGTGGATGGCGGAACTGGTCAATGGCCCAATATCGCAGCCAAGGAATGAACACTCCGCCAATTCAGCGCCGGCAACCGAGGCGTCAAGGACGGAATCGATAAGATTGAGACTGAGAAAGACCGCTGGGGTGGGAGCTTCTAGCCACTGGTGTACCGCTGCTTCCGTCCGAATTTCAACCTTGCCACTTCTGCGATTCTGCACCGCCAAACCCTAAGCCTTGACACCCTGACCCCGTCGCATGGTCCAGCGTCAGCTTGAGGTGTCAGCTTGAGGTGTCAGGTGTGAGCTTGAGGTGAGCTTGAGGTGTGAGCTTGCCCACACCTTGGCTTTGATCTGAGCCTCGGTTTGTTTTGCTGGATTGGTCGCCATGGCCCGATCCGGCTGGCGGACAAGGTGACACATGGGCGGTATTTTGCGGCAATTAATAGGATGTGACGTGAATTGCTTGCCTATGAGAGGGTTGAACTATGCGCAGCCAGGTTTTTCATCGGTACACATCGGGCCTTCCGGAGGGGGATGAACATCCCTATCGCACCGGAGCGTGGCGTCCGCAGGTAACGGAGTGGGATGCCTGGGAACTCGATGTTGAGGGGACGATTCCTTCTGATCTCAACGGAACGTATTTGCGCAACACCGAGAACCCGCTGTTCGATAATAAGCGTATATACCATCCGTTCGAGGGCGATGGGATGCTGCACTCGATGACGTTCGAAAACGGTGCCGCCCGCTACGCCAACCGTTTCGTGCAAACCGATTCGTTCAAAGCCGAGCAAGAAGCAGGGCGTTCGCTATGGGCCGGAATCGCCGAATCGCCAAAGCTCGCTGAGCGCCCAGGCTATGGCGCTCGCGGCTTTATGCGTGATGCTGCTTCTACCGATGTTGTGGTGCACAACGGTTCGGCGCTGGCCAGCTTTTACCAATGTGGCGAGTTGTATCGGCTCGATCCAGTGACACTGGAACAACAGGGCGTATTGGCGTGGGTTGGCGATACACCGGAACTGAAGGGCTGGGGAGTAAGCGCGCATACCAAGATTGATGAGAACACCGGCGAGATGTTGTTTTTCTCCTATGCAACCGAAGCGCCCTACCTTCGCTACGGAATCGTTGGAGCCGATGGCCTGCTGAAACACACGCAGGACATTCCCGTCCCAGGATCCCGGTTGCCCCACGACATGGCCTTCACGAAGGACTACGCCATCCTGAACGATTGCCCGCTGTACTGGGAACCAGAGTTGATGGAACGTGGTATCTACGCCAACGTGTTTCATCCCGAGCTACCAACCCGATTCGCCATAGTGCCTCGAATGGGAGGTGACATCCAATGGTTCGAAGCCGATCCAACCTTCGTTCTGCACTGGACCAATGCCTATCAAGACGGCGACGAAATCGTGCTCGACGGATTCCACCAAGGCGACCCCGCACCTCAAGCTCGACCAGAAGATGGCCCATACGACAAGATTTTCCGCTTCCTCGATCTCTATCGCATGCAGGCGCGGCATCACCGTTGGCGCTTCAACCTTCGCACCGGGGCAACCACCGAGGAGCACCTATCAGGACGCATCATGGAATTCCCCGCCATAAACCAACGATTTGGTGGCAGGCCCTACCGCTACGCCTACAACGCGGTTTCCAAACCTGGCTGGTTCCTGTTCAACGGCTTAGTAAAGCACGATGTCTTTGCGGGGACGGAACAGCTGGTGAGCTTTCCTGAAGGAGTGTTCTGCTCCGAAGCGGTCTTTGCGCCCCGTACTGGCTCAAGTCTGCTCACAACCGCTGAAGATGATGGCTACCTCTTGACCTACACGATTGATATGAACACCGATCGATCAGATTGTTGGATCTTCTCTGCGCAAGATCTTGCTGCTGGACCCGTCGCCAAAGTTGCTCTCCCAGAACGAGTCGCTTCCGGCACGCACGCTTACTGGTCAGCGGCTTCTTGAGGGTTCCGGTATTCGTGCCAACAGCCCCCTCGCGCTGTTAGACCGAGCGGCGCAACCGTGTGGGATCACCCTTTCTGAGACCCTCAGAAGAAATTTCTCGGTTTAACCAAGTTCAGAAAGGACAAATGAAAACTTATTGTCTTAGGTTGGCCTAAGATAAAGCTATGAACTTTCTTTCCAAACGAGTTGCACCGTTGGCCGGAGTACTCGGCGTGGTCACGTTGATCGGTGTCGCCACGCCTCTTTCCGCCACCGCTGCCCAAAAATCCGGTGATCGTTGTACCAAAATCGCCGCAAAGGCGGGGGGCCTCCAATGCGTAAACACCGCGAAGGCTGGTCAACGACCAAAGCTCCGCTGGCAGGCCACGCGGGTTGCCGCCACGGTCGCCCCAATCGCGTCGGCTGGAGTGGCCGAAACGCCGGCGACCACTATCGCCCCCGTTAGTCTCACCGTGTATTCGGGCCGAACCTACGGTGTGGAACCCGTGTTTGAGCGGTTTACGAAAGAAACCGGCGTCAAGCTCACGATTGTTTCGGCCAGCGATACCGCCAACCGTGACCGGCTTCGAGCCGAGGGACCCCGAACACCAGCCGATGTGTACCTCACGACCGATGTTGGCGCACTAACCCTGGCCGCCGATGAAGGTTTGTTGTCGCCGATCAAATCCAGCGTTTTGGAAAAGTCGATCCCGTTTGGGTTGCGAGATCCCAAAAACCACTGGTTTGGGTTGTCGAAGCGTTCACGGGTCATCTTTGTGAATACGAAGAATGTGAACCCAGCCGAATACCCCAAAAACTATGACGATCTGGCCTCGCCAACCTGGAAGGGTCGTCTTTGTGTGCGTCCTGCCAGTCACGTCTATACCCAATCGCTGGCGGCAAACTTGATTACGTTGAACGGCATTGGTTCCGCGGCCCGAACGCTGAGCGGAATTGCCCAAAACACGAAATCCCAAAACTTCATTGATGGCGACACCAAAATCCTTGAAACCATCGAGGCCGGTGGCTGCGACGCTGGTTTGGCCAACACCTATTACTTCGGGCGAGGAAGGTCCTCGTTCCCCAACGTGAAGCTCATCTTCCCGAACCAAGCAGGTGGACTCAAAGGTGCGCACATCAATCTTTCAGGCGCCGGGGTGGTTAGTGCCTCAGGCAAAAAGGCTGCAGCCATTCGATTCATTGAATGGCTCGCCACCACCGGCCAAGCGGATTACGCCGGTACCAACTTTGAGTTCACGGTGAATCCAGCTATTGCCGATCGAGCTGAAGTGAAAGAGTTCGGTTCATTTGTGGGAGATGAGCGAAGCATCTATGAGTATTCAAAAGTTCAGCCGAGTGCCGCAATCGTTCTTGCCGATGCTGGGTGGCGCTAGCAACACGATTGCGTGACCCGGGGATTAGCCTGCACATCTTAAGGACCGGCGCTTAGGTGCTAGTCAGGTGCAAACCAGCTTCACGAAAAGCCCTGCCTGAGGTCCAATTCACAGTTTTAAAACACCCGCCGCCACTCGGCGCTTACTTTAAGAGTTCTTTGTTAAAACTTCCAGCAGTTCGTCCAACTCGACTCGCCAGTGCGTTTTGCGCACTGGCTGTTGTCGTTCCCGTGGCACTGGCCGCCGGAGGACTGCTGGAACCTGAAACCGATATGTGGTCGTTGTGGTGGCGCACAACCTTGGTTCGACAAATTCTCACCACTATCGGCGTGGGCGTGAGCGTTTCGGTGTTCGCTACGGCATTGGGCGCAACGCTCGCTTGGACAGTAACCGCGTTCCGTTTTCCCGGAAGCAAAGTTCTTCGGGTGCTTCTCGTTTTGCCAATCGCACTTCCCGGTTACGTGGTGGCGTTCGTAACTATGGGTACATTCGATTATCCGGGGCCGGTGCAAACGCAATGGCGTGCATGGTTTGGCAACGACGCGCCGTTTTATCCTGTCCGCAGCCCCCTAAGTGCGGTGATTGTTCTCACTCTGGTTCTCTATCCCTATGTGTACGTACCAGCCCTGGCAGCCTTCAGTGATCGACGAGTGGTGCTTGGCTTAGCGGCCCGAAGCTTGGGGCTCACCCCTTGGCAAACATTTCGAAGAGTTCTTGTCCCGGTCAGCCGCCCGGTACTAGCCGCTGGGGCTGCGCTGGTGATGATGGAGACCATCACCGATGTTGGTGTGATGCGAATCTTTGGTGTCCAAACGGTATCGGATGGGGTGCTCCGAGCATGGATTGGCTTTGACCGACGAGATGCCGCCGGTGAGCTGTCAATGCTCTTATTGGTGTTGGTCATGGCCGTAGTTTTGGGTGAACGGGCACTTCGCGGTCGAGGGCGCACGGCTGATGCTGGCGCGGGAAGTGCCGGTGAAATTGCACCGATTCTTCTCACCGGAAAACCGGCAATTGTGGCAGCCACGGCCAGTTGGTCGGTGTTGGGCATGGCCTTCGTTGCCCCACTGGCTATCCTCATTTCCTTCGCGGCGAAAGCGTTGCGAACCGAAATGGAAGGTGCCTTTGATGCCACCTACATTTCCCTCACCATCACCTCGCTTACGATTGCTGCCTGGACGGCGGGAGCTTGCTTAGTGTTCGGTGCACTTACCAGTATTCGAGTGATTCGGGTCACCAAAGTTGATCGGTTCTTGGGGCGAATAGCGTCGCTTGGGTACGCCCTGCCCGGCCTAGTTGTGGGTGCAGGGGTTTTAGTTATGCTCGCCGCCGTTGATGAATGGTTCGATGTAGCAGCAGCAAAAGCAGACTGGCTGTACCTACCGTTCCTGTTCGCCGGATCAACCTTTGGGTTGGTGTTGGCATTGGCTATCCGGTTTCTTGCCGTTGCACGGAGCACGATCGATGCGGCCACAAACCGCCTGGACCCTCGGCTCAACACGGTAGCTACGCTATTGGGCGCGAAGCCCCGACGGGTTGTGGGCCGGGTAATGCTCCCGCAGCTGCGTCGCAGTTTGATCGCCGCGGGATTACTCGTTGCTCTCGATGCACTCAAGGAACTGCCAGCCACCCTGCTGCTTCGGCCAGCCGGAAAAGACACGCTCGCGGTTTTCGTGTGGAACATGACAAACGAATCACGGTGGGAAGAAGCTTCGGTTCCCGCCCTCACGATCGTTGCCGTCGCCGTTCCGTTGGTCCTGATTTTTCTTCGTCCGCTGCAGGGGAACAGCCCTTCGA
>JAYSVF010000006.1:0-5729 GCA_043718695.1 Acidimicrobiia bacterium
ACATGAAGCTTGAAAGTCGAGACCAAAACCCAACCTTGTGGTTATCAAACGAGGAGAAATACTCGCTCAAGTCAACCCTTCGATACAAGCGCTTCCCGGCGTACAGGGCCATCATCGAAGGAGCGCCCTCCGGTGCATAGTGCATGGCGACCCGGTCAGCGGTGTATTCCTGGGCGCGGGTGACCGAGAAACCGAGCCTCAAATAGTTTGGAATCACCGAGATAACAAAACGCCAGATCGCTACATGCTTCATCTTCACATGACCAAGTTCGTGGGCGAGGATGAAGCGAACGCCATCGACATCGCCGTGCTCGTACATGATGTCGAGTAGATCGCTGTAGACCACGATGAAGCTTTTGCGAACGGTGCATTTCGACGCAAAGGCATTGATCACCCCGTTGCCATTGACCAGATAAAGCCTCGGTACTTTTTCCATGTCCATTTCAGCAGCGACATCAACGTATTGGGCGTGGAGGTCACTGAATTGCCTCGGAGTAACTTCTACCCCATTGCCGATTACTTGCCAGTAGTTAAACCGAATGATAAGCGCGAATATGAATGGTAAGACGAATATTACGGGAACAAGCGCCGCGACACCTTTCACTTCCTTTTTTGCCGTTACCAAGCTGATCCAGTAGATGATCCCGGCGATCGTTATCAGAGTGCCAAAGATCAGCATTGGAATCTCTCGTCGGTGTCGAAGCTTGCGGTGAGAAACAGGCGCTGCAGTTTTTGACAGATGCCGCCGGGCTAGGAGGGGGGCTTGAGGTCCCCGACCATCATTAGGGGTAAACGGTTGCTGCCCATTCTCGGAAATCGGTGCATCCGTGTGGGGGGCTTGGGGAACTTGTGGATCGTGTGGAATCTGTGGATCGTGTGGAACGTAGGGGGGAAACGGTGGAATCTCTTCGCTCATGACGCAACCGGCAGATCTTGGAGGGCCTCAATGGCGTGCGTGTCTTCTACGGCGGCGGCGCTGCGAGCCAGCAACGTTCGCATGAGCTGTTGTCCGCGGGGATCCATCGCTTCATATCCCGACATGAGGTTCACGGGATAGAGGAAGCAGAACATCAACGCTTGTCGGTACTGGCGCCAAGCCACCTCCAAATCAATGCTCACGCCGTGGGTTTTGAGCGCTTCGACGTAATGGGCAATGAGTTCTCTGTCGCGCCCGGCGCGAACCGAAGGTTCCATGGACTGGGAGGTGAAGTAGGCAACGTCATAGAGGCCCGAACCAATGCCGAGAATCTGGAAATCAAGTGCGGCCATCTTGTTGCCGTCCATGAAGAGGTTGTCGGCCCGCCAATCGCCATGACACAGTGTTCTTGGTTGGGCAATGTCATCGAGGATCGCCGGACAGTACGCTCCCCATTGCTCTGCGAACGTAGCAATTGCTGGGCTGATCAATTCGGGAAGCAACGTTTTGAGAAATTCCAAACCTACGCCGAACAGGTAGGGGAGCATCACCTTGTAACCCGGTAGTGACAAGGGAGGAAACGTTTCAGAAAGACCCTCAAGCGCAGCGTGTTCCCACCACTTGGCATGGAAGCCCGCGACGGTTTGGACGGCTAGCACCGATTGTTCCCAGGTGCAGCCCACCAGTTGATCGATGGCACTAAGCGCGCCTACATCTTCAAGCACTAAGACGAAATCCGTAGAATCGGTTGCTTGTTGGGCGAGGTAGCAGAAAGGAATCCGAAACGGGTTGCCTTCTGAAAGCTCGGCATAGAACCGAACCTCTCGTTGATAGAGGCTCAACGAATCAATCATCGACCTCGTGGTTGGATCATCCGTTGCGAACTTTAGGATCACCGTTTTGGGCGCTGAACCCTCTGCGTGGCGCAGTGCACCGGAACCACCCTCGTGGGTTTCATAGGTGAGATGCACTCGATAGAGATACGAGGTCATGCCCACCCCCTCGCCAATTCGTTCGGGCTTGAACGATTCAACGCCAACCGGAGCCGATAAGCGCTCGGCGCTGTGGAGAACTGAGGTCAGCCAGTCGCCAGTAAGACCATCAACACCACGAGGAAAAGGAACGCCATTCATGGCCAGGAAACCTACTCGGCCTTGTGTCGAATGTCTCAACTCTTGCTGAGGAAGCGAAAAGGTCGATGAACGCTGGGTGGCGGGAAAGTGGGGGATTTGGTTTCGGCCCGCCTCGGGTGTGTGTTTACCCCGCAGTGAAACCCGCAGGGCCCACCTGGCTGAAGTCTGCTGATTTAGAGCGGCGAATTCCCGTGTCGTTTGGCGCTCAACATTTCCCGTTTCGACGACAGCAGGTCCAAGCCCCGTGCCACTAAACGGCGGGTTTCATGAGGGGCAATCACCATGTCCACCAAACCCCGCTCTGCGGCAACATAGGGATTCAAATACGCCGCGGCATAGGAAGTTTCGTGCGCAAGCCGAGTCTCCTCGGTTTCGCGTCGATACAAAATTTGTACCGCACCCTTCGCTCCCATCACGGCAAGCTCAGCAGTGGGCCAGGCTAAACAAAGGTCATTGCCCATGGTTTTGCAGTCCATCACGATGTACGCACCGCCATAGGCCTTGCGCATGACGACACAGATACGCGGCACGGTAGCTTCGGCATAGGCAAAGGCCATTTGGGCGCCGTGGCGGATCATGCCACGCCATTCCAAATCCTTGCCAGGGAAGTAACCGGGCGTATCAACGAGGGTCACAAGTGGGAGGTTGAAGGCATCACACAACGCCACAAACCAGGCCCCCTTTTGTGCGGCAGGAATGTCTAAGGTGCCAGCGAGCGCGACGGGTTGGTTGGCCACGATTCCGCATGCTCGTCCGCCAATGAAAGCGAACGCCGTTACCAAATTTGGGGCCCAACGATTCCTAAGCTCACATAGCTCCCCATCGTCGGCGATTTCACGGGCAACGTTACGCACATCATAGGAACCCGTCGACGTGGCGGGAATGATGGCATCAAGTTCGGGGGCGTCACGTTCCGTTGGATCATCAGTGGGCCGAAACGTTGCTTCAGTATCAACGTGATCGGGAAGGTACGCCAACACTTCAGCAACTCGATCCAGCGCTTCGCCAAGTGAGCTGGCAACGAACGAGGGGAGCCCGGTGCGTTTGGCGTGGGTCGCGGTTCCGCCGAGGGATTCATTGTCAACGTGGATGCCAGTGAAATCCGCAACCATCGACGGGCCGCTCACAAACGCATAGGAAGCCTCGGTCATGATGACAATGTCGGCCAGGCCAAGCAGGAGCGCGACACCAGAAACCGCCGGCCCGTCGACCACGAAAATAACCGGTACCAAACCCGAACAATCGCTAACGGCCTTGGCTGCAGTTCCCCAACCATGCAGTGCCGCGATGCCACCCAAAATATCGGCACCACTAGAACTAAGTACACCTATGAGTGGCCGTCGCATTTCGCGAGCCATGTGCGCGGCAGCGGCAATAACTTCCCCATCGCCCTCGCTTAGGGCCCCGCGGCGTTCTGTGGAATCAATGACAAACGTGACCACTTCTCGACCCTCAAGCCGTGTATTCAAATCACCCATACCGGCCCGCACGGCACCCTTATGGCGGGCTCGAATTGGGGTTCGGAACTGCAAGGAGTCAATCGCTCCGTTGGGCGCGCCGGTGTCTTGTGGTGAGGTGTCTTGTGCTGAGTCGAGGGTGGGCGTCGCGAGAGAGGACATCGCCTTTAACCGTAGTGGCCGAGCAGGGGTCGACCGATCGGCTGGGGTGAGGCAATTTACCGGTTGAATTTCAGCGCTCAAATGTAACGGTTGAGGTTGAGACTTGGTCGGACCGGCTCGGCTTAACGGGCGTTGGAATTCGTGCTCTGTGGTTTGTCGGATACTGGCGGATACTTGGCTGATACTTGAAGGTCCCGAATCGCTCGGGTTTTTCGAAACGATTGTACGAATCATGCCCAGCAAATACGCCAAAAAGGCCGCCGAGAAACCTGCGGTCAAGCCGTCGGAAACGGCGGGAGATGAGGGTGGGGATGACGTGTTCGTTGACGGAATGCCCGTCGGTGTGGCTCGCGTGCAGCCGTTTCAATCGAACAAGGCCTACCGGTGCCCGGGTTGCAATCAGGTGATCGCCCCCGGGATTGGCCATGTCGTTGTGGTGCCCACCGAGGCGGCCGATCTACGACGACACTGGCACACCCCCTGCTGGCAATCTCGTGATGACCGTAGGCCGGGCAAGGGCACCGTCCGCCCTGACCATGCCAACCGTCGCTAAAGCCTGAGGTTCCCCAAACGGGTTTAGGAGCCGGCGATAGCGATGTTGGGGCCGCCATTGGCAAGCCGTTCGGCCTGGGCTTGGGCCCGCTCCGTCATCTTCACGGCCAAGCGGCTGAGCCGGTCGATCTGCACGAGCACGCGCTCGCGTGCGGCATCTGCCTCGGCGGTGAGCCCCTCGAGTTTCTCTAAAGCCCAGTGCCGCAAAATGACGGGCTTGAGGATCTGTTCGCAATGCAGTGCCAAGTTATAAATCCCTGCATTGGCAATCGCCGCGGCATGGCGAGCAAACCCGGGAATACCCGTCCCCGGCATTTCAAATTCTTTGACTTGACGCTCGATGGCGCAAACCACGCCCGAAGGATCGATTTTGATCGCCTCTGAGGTGATGTCTCGGTAGAACAGGTAGTGGTAGTTCTCGTCGGCGGCGACTCGGGCCATAACTTCGTAACCAGAAGCCGCGGCGGGATGATCCTTTGCTGCTTCCTGGAGCATTTTGCCGGTGTTGCGATGCGCGATTCGCGTGGCTAGTTCCTGCAGGGCCACGTACACGAAACCATCACAGGCGCTCTCGGGCTGAGGTACCTGTCCGCCTGACATTTGCGTCATCCGGGCATCTTCGAGTTCCCAGGGATCAATGGCCCGGGTAACGGTGAGGTAATCGCGAATGGCGATGGAATGGCGGTTCTCTTCGGCCGTCCAGCGGTGTGACCAGGCCTTCCAAACACCGTCTTTGGTGAACATCCGGTCGATGGTTTCGAAATAGTACGGAAGGTTGTCTTCGGTGAGGATGTTCACGAACAACGATGACCGAACGGCATCGGGGAGCACAAAGTCTTCAGGGCTCCACGAACCGCGCTCGCCAAATTCACGGGCCATGCTCCACGGGACGATCTCGTGGGGATACCAAGCTTTCGAGGTTGAAAGGTGGCGGTTCATGAGTGACTCGGCAGCGGGGGCGAGCTCCTGGAGGAGGGCAAGATCGTTCACGAACCCAGCCTACCTACTAGTCGGTAGGGAGGTTGCCAATCCCTCCAAAAGCCAGTCCACGGGCACGTTACAAACTTGAGCAAGTTCACGCAAAGCGGCTGCTCGTGGAGTACCAGCATCGGACTCCCACCGAGCAATCGTGTTTCGAGCAACTTGCATTTGATCCGCCAATTCGGCTGTGGTCTGAAAACCGGCATGACGCCGAGCCATCCGCACCCGCTCACCCATCGTTGGAATGGGTGGTACGAGCGCTAAGACTGGGGTAATTGTGTCTGTCATGCTCACATTGTAACCAGAATGATGCAAAAGCTACACAAATCGCCAAAAACCGTACTTATGCGATGGCTTGGCATTTAACAGAGCGGGCTGGAGTGAACGATGAAGTCTCCCAAGCAATCTCGTCGCCGGATCTAATCGGATTCAGCGAAGCAGTAGATACGCCACCCACTATCGACCCGTTGGAATCCAGCAAAACGCACGTGATGTAGACGGTCTCGACTAACTCAGGCGAGAGATTCT
>JAYSVF010000051.1:0-5276 GCA_043718695.1 Acidimicrobiia bacterium
TAGTTGGCTGGTCGGAAATGCCCCCTTTTCTGACCGGCGAATTTTGGTCTTCTGCACAAGCCGTTCTGCGCGATTGTCCACAGGCACCTGCTCGAAATCGGCCGAGACTTCCCTCGTTCCTAGCGAGAACTTGAGCAGTCTGCGGGTTTCCGACCAGCCAACTAGGAGACTGGTGAACAATGCGACTGAATTGCTTATTTCGCTTTGTTTTCGCAGTTCGTGACTTGCCTAGGTCGCATTGTTCACCACTCTCCTCTAGGCGGCCATCTGCGTTGTGTCCTCATCAGTCCTGTTTTGAGGCGAAGTGGAACTCATCAAACGTATGGCTTGTCGTAACAAACGCGAGACCTGCATTTGACTGAGACCAAGAGCCTCGGCGATCTCGCTTTGGGTTCGCTCCTGGTAAAAGCGAAGTTCAACGATTTGTCTTGAGCGGGAGGGCAACTTTTCGAGCAGCCTTTCGACTGCTTGTTTTTCCTCGACTGCTACAAAAGCATTGCCGTCATCGATCGACGGAATCGATTCGTACAGCGACAGTGACTTACCGGATCTGGTGAATATGGGCGAATCAAGCGATCGCGAGCGGAACGCTCCTGCTGCTGCGGCAACTTGGCGAATTTGGGAGGAGGGGATCCCGGTTCGGTCGGCCAATTCAGCAAGCGAAGGCGGACGCCGGAGCTCTTGATGGAGTTCGCTGGTGGCAGGTCCGAGGAGTTGTGTGGCCTCCTGCAAACTCCGAGGCATGTGGACGCTCCAGATGGCGCGAAAGGATTTGCGAAGCTCCCCCAAGATCGTTGCTGTGGCAAAGCCGACAAAGGGCACACCGCGTTCTACTTCGAAGCGATCAATAGAAAGAAGCAAGCCGACCTCGGCGACCTGTATGAGATCGTCGAGTTCGGCCCCTCGCCCGCGGAAACGAAACGCCAAGCTTCGCACTAGGCCCTGGTACTTCCGCACAATGTTGTCCAAATCAGATGCATGTTCGGTTTCGCGATAGCTAGCGAAGAGCGCGAGCTCAGTCATGGGATCGTTTCTCGGCCGATCGACTGCTTTTACGGTGTTCTTCGTTAAACACTTAGCTACTTCCTGGGGGAAGAGTTCCTCCCTTACCCGGTTTCCTCGTCGCAGCTCACAGCAGAGCGGTCGGTCAAAGGCCAAGCTCCCTTCTTCCGGCGGGTTTGTCGAAATCGAGTGCCGAATCGCTGTCGTAGTCATGCTTCAACCATGACGTGATTGTGAGCTGAGCAATACGGAAGGTTGTCCTAGCCCATCAGGACTTTGGTCCTAATCGTTCGGCTTTAGAGTGTGAGGTTGACGTTGTTGTGAACCGGAGACGAACCTTGGACGCAATTTCGGGACCAGCAGCGTGTTATCGAACAGATCCGGCAAGATCCACCAGCGAATCGGTCTCGGGATCGTCCCTCAAATTGGCACTACTTCCACCTTTCTCGCCAACTCGATAGGTCCTTTGGCCTTACCGTCACGGGCCGAAGGACCCTGGATGCTGCATTGAGGCTGGGAGAGACTGGTCTGCAACCGAACGGAGTCCCTCGTCTCGATGAGAAGGCCTCGTTCGAAGTCTTTATGACGAGAAAGCCCCCCGTCTCGCCAGAAAAGGACACTGCCTAGCGGTGCCCCATGAGGCCAAGATTCTGGCAACGACGGAGGGGCATCGCAACTGCTTTGGCTTACTCCGGTCAACGCTTTAGGTCTTCCATCCGCTGGCCACAAACGGCGTCCGTTTAGATGCCTGAGCGTGCTGAAGGCTGCACGAAAAAGAATGACCACGCATTCGAAAAAAACTGTTTACACAAGTTGGTCATTGACTTACTTTTAAAGATGTGGCAAGTGAGTGCACTGTCAGTTCAAGCGACTCGGCGGGTAGCGCGAGCACGCGGTCGTCCGAGGCGCTATCGGAGAATAAAGGGCCCGCTGAGCGCTTCGGTTTGACTCGTGGCGAGACCCGGCCGTTAAGTGATTTCGGTGAGAACCACGTGTGGGACATCGCCGAGTATGCGCCCGATGGAATGATTTTGGTGGACGAAAACGGTCAAATTCTCTTCGTTAATCGTCAGATCGAAGCAATGTTTTGTTATGACCGTGGGGAACTGTTGGGCAAATCGGTCGATGAATTGCTTCCGGACCGGCTGCGAACGGTCCATAGCGCGCACCGAACTCGCTATCGAGTTGAGCCGACCACCCGTTCGATGGGGGTGGGCATGGAGCTGCGGGCCTGTCGCAAGAACGGATCAGAATTCCCGGTTGAAGTTAGCCTCGGACCGGTGACCGAACCGGATGCTGGAGTTGCCGTGATCGCGTCGGTCCGTGACATCACGGACCGGGTTGTGGCCCGGGCGCACGCACTGCGAATCAATTCGGCGATAGATGCAACCGGTGACGGAATTTTCATCTTTTCGGCAGAAACGTATCGATTCCTTTATGTGAATCAGGGCGGCATTGAACAAAGCGGCTATGAAACGGCCGAACTACTCACGATGACGCCTCTGCATCTCGCCCCGGAGTTTACAAAAAAGACACTCAAAGCCATGCTCCGTCCCCTGCTTGAGGGAGAAACAAGACGAATTCCGTTTCGCACGATCCTGCGCCCAAAAGATGGTGCTGATATTTCGATTGATGTTGTCCTCGATGTTCCCCACCCAGGTGAACCTGCCGGCGAGCGTTTCGTTGTAGCGGTGGTGCGAGACGTGACCGAACAAGTCGCAGCGGAGCAACGGCTGCGAGACAGCGAATCGACATTCCATACCCTTTTCGATTCGGCTCCGATCGGCATTCTCACGATGGTCGTAAACGCAACCGGAGATTGGGTTATCGAACGAGCAAATGCTGCCGTTGGCCAGATTTTTGGTCACGACCCTGGGCAGCTTGTTGGAAAGCCTGTGCAGGACTTCACCGGTCCCGCTGATCGCCCAACCGACACCGCCGGACTCCAACACGAAGCGCTGGGCCGTAAAGGTCCACGTCTTTCTGAAAGGCGTTACGTGCGTTCGGACGGGTTCTCAGGTTGGCTGCAGTTGCACGCAGTTGCAATGGAGAGCGGGCGAGTTCTCACCCATGCCGTGGAGATTACCGACCGTAAAATTGTAGAAAGCCATCGTGAAAGTCAACAACGCTGGCTCGAAGGGCTGGCCGAAATTCGCCAGCTCGTGCTCGATGAAGCGAGCCTCGAAAACGTCCTTTCGCTTGTTGTGCAATACGCGCTCGAAATCGCGAATGCCGACGTAGGTGCCATTGGAACACCCGACTCTTCAGGTGAGTTTCTTATCCTTGGCTCCAAACATGGAACACGACCGCATTCCAACAGATCCATGGTGCGCATCCTGTCGTCGATCCGAGCCGTTCTCGATTTTCGGCAAACGCTGGCCTTTGATCGCCATTCAGACAACGCAGACGACGGATTCGACGATGATTTCGGTCCAACGATTTTGGCTCCCTTCCTTTCCGGTCGAGATGTTGCTGGTGTGCTCATGCTCAGCCGAAAGCCCGGCAGCGAGCCATTCAACGAAACTGAAGTGAGCCTGATCGAATCGTTTGTGAACCAGGCGAGCGTGGCCACGCAACTCGTAGAGGCTCGAAAGGAACGTCAACGCCTAGCGGTGCTTGATGATCGTGCTCGCATCGCGCAAAACATGCAAGATCTCGTGATCCAACGGTTGTTCGGTGCAGGAATTGCACTGCAATCAATCGCCTCGGCTGTTCCTGAAGGGAAGCCGGCCGAGAAGCTACACACCGCGGTCGAGGAAATCGACACCGCTATCCGGGAACTGCGAGAAGCCATCTTTCGCTTTCACCAGACCGAAGAATCCTAAACGTAAACGTCTCCCTCGTCGCCTCCACATCCACGCACTCCACGCACCGTACGAGCCTCTCAGGGACGAATGGCCTGGAGCACAAGTTCTTTGGTCCCTTGCCCTGCAGAGTCGATCCGGCGCATCCTAAGCACTGCGCATTCACGAAAAGGGTAGGTCCAAACCACGCGCCAAAAGGAGGGTGATATGACAACAACGGAAGTTCTTGCTGTTCCGCATCAAACGGTTTCCAGTGCCGCAAACACGATTGAGGCAAGCAAGGTTTACGGGGACGGCGAGAATGAGGTTCGCGCCATTGACCGAGTGACCGTTTCCTTCGACGAGGGATGTTTTAGCGCAATCATGGGACCATCGGGATCAGGGAAGTCCACCCTGATGCACTGCATGGCTGGGCTTGATCCGCTGAGCTCGGGGCAGGCATTCATTGGTGGCGTTGAGCTCACGACCCTCAACGACAAACAACTGACCAGGCTTCGACGGGACAAGGTTGGATTTGTGTTTCAGTCATACAACCTGGTGCCAAGTTTGTCGGCATTGGAGAACATCACCTTGCCCCAATTGCTCGCCGGGCGAACACCCGATGAGGCGTGGCTGCAAAAAGTCATCGCAACAGTTGGGTTGGCTGATCGTCTCAAGCACCGACCATCGGAGCTCTCTGGTGGTCAGCAACAGCGTGTAGCTGTAGCCCGGGCCCTAGTTGCAAGACCGGAAATTATCTTCGCTGATGAGCCGACAGGAAACCTCGATAGTCGCGCTGGCGTCGAAATCCTCGAATTCATGAGAAGCGCAGTGAAGGACCTTGGTCAAACGATTGTGATGGTCTCTCACGATCCCGTCGCCGCTTCGTACTCGGATCGCATTGTGTTTTTGGCCGACGGGCGGATCGTTGACGAGATGACAGAACCGACGGCGCAGCGCGTCCTTGACCGTATGCGTCGATTCGGCGAGTGATTTGCGATGTTAACGGTTGCACTCAAATCGGCGCTGTTCAACAAGCGGCGGTTGGTCGGCACGGGGCTATCTATCATCATCGGCATAGCGTTCCTGGCGGGCACGTTCGTGTTCACCGACACGATCAGCCGCACCTTCGATACGTTGTTTGCCGACGTGTTCAAAAAAACCGATGCGTACGTACGATCCAGCAGCGAGATTGATGTTGGCTTTGGTCAAACACTGTACGATCGCATTCCGGAGTCAACGCTTACCAAGGTCAAGAACGTGGAAGGGGTTGGCGAAGTTGTTCCCAACGTCGGCGGTTTCGCTCGCATTATCGGGTCGAATCGGAAGCCATTGGGCGTGGAAAACGGATCGCCGAATTTCGGGTCGTCAATAACCAAAAGTCCGATCGAGTCGTGGCAACCCGTTGGCGCAAGCAAGTACCCAGCGGGACCCACCGAGATGATGATGGACGCAGGAAGTGCAAAGAAGGGCAAATTCAAACTCGGAGAC
>JAYSVF010000052.1:0-5241 GCA_043718695.1 Acidimicrobiia bacterium
TGCTGAGCCCTCTCGGCCTGGGGCATTGCGTTGGTTGCCTGAAACAGTGAAGAACGCTCTGGGTGGTTGATGCCGGTGAAGTTCCGTAGACTCCCAAAACGAGGGTGCGCGAGTAGAGGCCAAAGTCCTGCTTGACTAAAGGGCGGCTCGGAATCTCCCGATGAGACTCCCAGACAAGCAGTCGCGGCTGTTTGAGACCTCTGAAGTCTTCAACCCCGACACGCCTGCCTGCACAGCCATGTAGTTGCTGTACGCACCACCGAAACTGCTTGCTGACATGGCCTTATGGGTCTGTCGCTGGAGGACAGGGGTGTGCCAATCAGCCTAATTTTAAGTACAGGATTCACGTGAGTAACGCGTACAAAGTTGTGGTCGACGGATCAAATGTCGCCACTGAGGGCAGAACCCTACCCAGCCTTTCCCAGCTTGACGAGGCCGTTCAGGCCTTTATCGAGGAGCATCCCGGCGCCGACGTCTTGGTAATTGTGGATTCTTCCTTCCCGAACCGGATCGATTCCAAAGACGCTGCGATCTTCGAAGCGGCCTACGCCGCGGGGGAAATCATCACGCCGCCCGCTGGTACCACCGGTCGCGGTGATGCCTTCATTCTCAAAGTGGCCGACAAGTTGGGTGCCACAGTCTTCTCCAACGATTCGTTCCAAGAGTTCCATGGAACCTATGACTGGCTGTTTGATAAGGGTCGTCTCGTGGGTGGCAAACCCGTTCCCGGGCTTGGCTGGGTGTTCATGCCCCGTACCCCCGTTCGCGGCCCAAAGTCGCGTGACGCGGTTCGTGAAGCTAAAC
The DNA here is from genome assembly GCA_043718695.1 of Acidimicrobiia bacterium. Lineage (GTDB taxonomy): Bacteria > Actinomycetota > Acidimicrobiia > Acidimicrobiales > JANYDT01 > JANMZO01. The sequence continues at coordinate 805 of JAYSVF010000052.1, forward strand.
GCTCAACAGCTCGTATTGGTTCGCCTGAGGCTATGCGCCCGATGCCTATTCCAAAGGCTCCCCCTGCGTTTTTGAAGAAGGCTGCCGACGCCGATTCACCGGAAGTTGCCGCTTCAGTTTCTGGTCGCGGTGGCCGTGGTGGAAGTGGTGGTGGTCGAGGAAGCCAGGCTGATCTCGCCGGTACTGGTGCCGATGATGTGCGTGATCGTGATGGTCGTCGCAAGAAACGTCGCAAGCGCGGTGGTGGCGGTCGTGACCGTGATGGTTTCGAAACCGTCGATGGTGCTGATCGTTCTGAGCGTGCTGAGCGTGCTGATCGTTCTGTGGCCGATCGTGCTGATAGGCCTGAGCGTGACCGCAATCGTAATGAACGAAGTGCCTCGCAGCGGGGAAACACGGAACCCATCAATGGTCCGCTCACGTTCATCAGTTTCATTTCTGCGCATGGCATCGGTACCGAGCTCGAAGGCGAAATTGATAACTATTCGTCGCATGGTTTTTATGTAACCGTTGGCGAAGCTCGCGGGTATGTGCCTCTTGCGGGTCTCGCGATTCCAATGCCTCGCAGTGCCAAGGAAGTTGTCCGCAGAGGAGAAACCCACCGTTTCGTTGTGGCAAGCTTTGACTCGGCTCGCCGTGGAATCGAACTAGCGCTCGTCGGTACTCCGGCAGCCTCTGAGGTGTCGACGGGGACCAGCGAATCTTCTTCTGATGCCTCCGAGGATGCGGTCAGCGTGGCGAAGCCAAAGCGTGGACGCAAGTCTGCCGCCGCTGTCGCATCGGTTGAATCTGATTCTGCTGCTGCACCGGTGACGAAGCCCGGGCGCAGGGGCGCCAAGGTTGCGGTTGATTCGGTTGCCGTTGCGGGTGCGCCCGTGTCGAAGCCATCGAAGGCCTCAAAGTCAGCGAAGGCGGCGGTAGAGGCCGTCACATCTTCGAAACCTGTCAAGGCAGAGAAGCCAGCGAAAGCCGACAAGCCAGCCAAAGTTTCCAAGGTTGAAAAGCCAGCGAAAGTCTCGACAGCCAACAAAGCGCCCAAGCTAGCAAAGGTCGAAAAACCTTCGAAGGCCACGGAGTCATCGGCTGCAAAGCTTGCTAAGCCCGCCTTGAGTAAGCCAACAAAAGCGGTCGTTCCGAAGCCTCGTCTAAAGGCAGAAAAGCCGCCGAAGGCTGTGGCCAAGTCGCCCGCGAAGACTGCTGTCGCGGTTGCCTCCAAGCCAGCGAAGTCAAAACCAAAGTCTGTAGCCCCAACGAAGCCCCCCAAGGCTGCGTCAACTGCTAAAGCTTCCTCTGCACCGGTGTCCGCCCGAGCCACGGTTGTTTTGAAGCCGTCGGTTTCAAAAGTTGCGGTGAAGCCCACCAAGCCCATCAAGGCTCCTGCGGCTAAAGCTTCGCAAAAGTCATTAACCACCGCGAAGCCCACCCCAGCGAAAACTGTTGCCGTTCAGGTTCCATCTCCGAAGAAATCTGCAACACCAAACCCGGCAAAGTCCACTACGAAACCGGCTCAATCGCAGGCAGCAACCAAGCCAAGTGTCACGGCCAAACCAAAGGCCAAACCAAAGGCCAAGCCAAAGAAGTAACCCCCATGGCGAGCGAAGGACTGATTTCGCAGAGTAATTCCTCCCGCTTGTCAGGGCCGCATCGTTCACCGGCGTTATGGCGTACGACTAGTCGAGCGGTGTTGCTCGGGCCCTAGCAACCGCTTGCTCGAGGAGGTTGGCAATGCCAAGTTGATCGGCCCACTTCCGAGCGTAAGCGAGGTCGAATGCCGCGCCGGTAACACGGATGACTGAGACGGCGTCGGAGAACTGTCGTGATTCGCTACTAGAGCCCCATTCAAGTTTCGCTAGGACGATGTCCTCGGGAGTGGGTGCGGCAATGTTTAGTCCTACCACGTTGATTGTTTGGCGTCTTTCGAACTCAGCCTTGCTGAAAGCACGATCCTGCATCCACATCAGGTCGGCTTTCCAGCCGTTTGGCGAAATGACGTTGAACTGGCGTCGCCCGTGAGTGAGTGGTTCGAGTGCTGCTTGCTCGGCGACGTAGAAGTTTGAATCCAAGCAGAGGCGAACGAACTCTCTCATCGCCAAATCAGGGGGTTCGTGGGCATTGAGAATAATGTCGAGGTCTCGAGTTGTTCTCGGATCGCCGTAAAACGTGCTTACAAACGAGCCCGTCAACATGAACTCGATCCCGACCTTTTCGAGATGCGCGCACAACACACGAAGGAAATCGTCTGGAGCGGAATTGGGAGCCATGACGCTTACGGGTTATGGGGTGAGGAACGGGCCGGAGGGATACACCTGGGCGTAGAGTTCGTGACCCCAGATGATTCGGAGAAACGCGTAGTGAATCTCTTCTTCGGTGTAGTTCGGGTGACGATGGGCGATTCCCTGTTTGCAAACCTGGTTTGCCGTTTCGGTCATCTCTACGGCCATTCTGACTTTTTCTTCGCCAGTTAGGGAACGCAAGAATTTCATGTAATAACGCTCGGCCTCTGGGGTCGTATCGTTCGAAATTGGCACGTTGCGAATGGTACTTGCCGTGGCGAGTCTGTCGACCCATAGGGCGCGGAGATCGATGTCGTCACTTGATCAATTTCAACACCAAGCCTTTGCTGGTGCTGAATCAACTCGAAATCGCAGGAACTTCTTCGCTGCGTCGTCCGTCGGCCTAGCCCGGGTCCATTTTCAAGTCGGTACGATTGCGGAATCGAAATAACTTAGAAGGAGCGCCAATGCGAGTGGTAGTCAATCAATTTATGAGCCTTGATGGAGTTGTGCAGGCACCCGGCGGGCCAGAGGAAGATGTCGACGGCGGCTTTGCTCATGGCGGATGGTCGCATCCATACTTTGACGGTGACACGATGGGCGCCGTGATCAGCGAAGGAATGGACACTGTTGAGGCTCTGTTGTTCGGCCGACGAACCTGGCAAGCCATGGCCGGTGCGTGGCCAGCTCGGGCCGGTGATCCGTACGCAGATCAAATGAATGCGATCAAAAAGTATGTGGCTTCGCGAACCTTGGGTGTCGATGACCTCAGCTGGAACAACACGGCGTTGCTTTCGCCCGATAATGCCCTTGCCGACATCGCTGCCCTCCGGGCCAAAGACGGTGGTGATTTGTTGATTTGGGGGAGTGCAAGCCTTGTTCTCGCTTTGCTTTCTGAAGGTCTCGTTGATGTTTTGAATCTGATGATTGAGCCCATCCTGCTTGGTGGAGGAAAACGAATATTCCCCGAAGATGCAATGGCTCGCCCTATGCGCTTGGTTCATGCCAAAGTCGCGGCCACCGGCGTGTTGGTTTGCACCTACGAACCCGCGGCTGAATCTCCCGCTCGGTAATCCAAAGGTTTTTCAAGAATACTTAGGTAGCACCTACCGTAGTAGGATAATTGCATGGGTGTCGAGAAGATGAGCGTGTCCTTCGAGTTACAACTCGGCGAGGCAATTCGGGGTTCTGCGGAACGATCAGGGCAAAGTGTGTCGGCGTGGTTGGCAGAGTCAGCCGCGTTGCGGCTTCGCCAAGAAATGCTCGGCGAAGCGATTGAAGCGTGGGAGCGGAAGTTCGGCAAGCTCACTGCCGAGGAGAAGGAGGCGGCTGACCGAATGCTTGATCGTGCAGCGTCAAAGCGCCAAGGTTCCAGACTTCGAGAACCGATAAGATCTGAGCAAAACCGAGAAACTAAACGGCAGCCCAATGCAGCTTAGGGCGGCTCAGGATGGCGATTGTTGCTAATACCGGTGCGCTCATTGCGTTTGATCGTGGTGATCGAGTTGTAACGGCTGTCCTTGATGCCGCGAAGCGGCGGGGTGAACCGGTTCTCACCTCATCGGGGTGCATCGCTCAGGCCTGGCGTACCGGAGGTCCTCGGCAAGCCTTGCTCGCTCGGCTTCTGAAATGCGTTGACGAACGTTCGCTCGATTCCGATGTATCAAAAGCAATAGGCATTCTCTGCACAAAATCTGGAGTCTCCGACGTTGTCGATGGTCATGTTGCAACGCTTGTATCTGCTGGAGACCTGCTCATGACCAGCGACGTAGAGGACTTGGATGCACTTTTGAAAACTTCCCGTGTCGATGCCGTAATACATCGCTGTTAGGCGCATCGCAATGCTCCCTAGCTCCTAGGCTGGGTGGGTGCGCATTGCTACGTGGAACGTCAACTCGTTAAAAGCTCGTCTGCCTAGGGTGGAGGAGTGGTTGGCGTATGCCGATTGTGACGTGTTGTGTATGCAGGAAACCAAGATGAGCGATGCGGCCTTTCCGGCTATGGCATTTCATGCGCTCGGTTACGAATCAGCCCATCACGGCCAAGGGCAATGGAACGGTGTGGCCATTTTGAGTCGCGTCGGGCTGGAGAATGTGCAGAACGGATTTGTTGACGGGCTAAGTGGAACTGGGCCTGCCGACGAATACACCACCGGCGTACTAAA
>JAYSVF010000053.1:0-2272 GCA_043718695.1 Acidimicrobiia bacterium
GCCTCGAAGTGATTTGTTGCACCGGGTCCCTTGCGAAAGAACAGCCATTTGAAGCCAATCCATGGACGGTTTCGCCATTTCAAACCGGGCGACATTGAAACCGGCTCTTTACACGAATGCTGCACATAAACCTCAAGGTGATCCTGCATGTTCTCGCCGACACCGGGGAGATCCACTACCGATTCGATACCAAGCGCACGTAGTTCAGCAGCATTTCCTACCCCGGAGAGCTGCAACAACTGCGGCGAGTTGATCGCCCCACCGCACAAAATGATTTCCTTCCCCCGAACCAGTTGCGTTCCCGAGGAATTCCCTTCGCCTGAGCTATCGGTCGTCAACTTCGATGCAATCTTGCTGAGGGCTTTTGGGAGTTTTTTGGCGACTTGATTGCACACATCTGCCAATAAATCCTTCAGCAGGCTTGTGGTCTTGTACTCAACACCAATCGCTTTGGTTCCTTCGAACACCACCCGAGTTGTATGCGCGCTGGTCTTCACGGTGAGATTTGGCCGTTTCATTACCGGGTGAAGGTAAGCCCTCGAAGCACTCAACCTGCGTCCGCGAACGAGGTTACGGTCGAAAGCGGCGAACCCTTCTTGGCGGTAACCGTTCACATCGGTCGTGCGGTGAAATCCTGCTTGCTCAGTTGCGGCAAGAAACGAGGCAAACAACGGATTCTTCATCGGCCCACGCTCTAACGTGAGCGGACCAGCATCACCGCGGTACTCGTCACCTCCGGCCAAGGTGTTTTCCATTCGTTTGAAGTACGGCAGACACTTGGCGTAGCTCCACTGCTCCATCCCAGCATCGGCGGCCCACCGTTCGTAATCGAGAGGATTACCGCGTTGAAAGATCATTCCGTTGATGCTCGATGAGCCACCGAGTACTTTTCCGCGGGCGTGATAAACCCGTCGACCGTTCATATGCGGTTCGGGTTCCGATTCATATTTCCAGTCGTACAAACGGCTGCCGATCGGGAACGTGAGCGCTGCGGGCATATGGATAAAAATGTCCCACTTGTAATCGGGCCTACCGGCTTCAAGCACCAAGACTTTATTCTTCGGGTCCGCTGACAAGCGGTTTGCAAGGGTGCAGCCCGCCGAGCCACCACCAACAATGATGAAATCCCACTCCACTTCAGTAGACGGTTGTGAAACAGGCGCAGCAGAACTCATTCCTCCATTCTGCCTGGAACGGGACCACGCAGCGGAACATGGCAGCGTGGGAGCGATTATCCTTAGCTCGTGCAAATTTTCGGAACAACACCCGGGCTTGCCAACCCATGATCACCTACCTTCTTGGTGTCGATACGGGCGGAACCTATACCGATGCGGCGATCCTGCGCACTGACACCCGCACCGTGGTTGCTACCGCGAAGGCTCTCACTACCAAAGGCGATCTCGCCGTTGGGGTGACCGAGGCAATCAACGCTGCGGTTTCGCAACTTCCCGGCACAATTCTTCCGGGAGACATTGCCTTAGTCTCCGTGTCAACAACGCTGGCTACCAACGCCGTGGTTGAAGGACACGGAGGCGCCGTTGCGGCGGTGTTGATTGGTTTCGATCCCGATATGGTGGCCCGAACCGGGATTCCCAAAGCCTTTCCTGATCTTCCCATTGTGTGCGTTCCTGGTGGCCATGACCACAATGGAAACGAACGTTTCCCACTTGATACGTTCGCTTTGCGTTCTGCCGTTGAACACCTGCCTGTCGAAGCATTCGCGGTGGCCTCCCAGTTTGCCGTTCGCAACCCCGCACATGAGTTGGGCGCTGCTTCGGTTTTGGAGACACTGGGTAAGCCCGTCACGCTTTCTTCAGAGCTGAGCTCAGCACTCGATGCACCCCGCCGTGCCCTTACTTCGGTACTCAACGCTCGCCTCATCGCCAGGATTTCCGGCCTAGTTACCGCGGTACAGAAGTCTATGGCCGGCCTCGGAATCGACTGTCCGCTTATGGTTGTTCGCGGGGATGGAACCTTAGCAACCGCCGCTACCGTTGCCCTACGTCCCATAGAAACCGTGCTTTCAGGACCTGCCGCCTCAATGGTTGGAGCGGCATGGCTTAGTGGACTGAACAGTTTCATTCTTTCCGATATGGGTGGCACAACCACCGATCTTGGTTTGTTCGTTGATGGTCGGCCGCGCACCGCACCCAATGGCGCCGAAGTGGGCGGATGGCGGACCACGGTGCAGGCCATCGACGTCACAACCGTTGGTCTCGGGGGCGATAGCGAAGTGGTGATTGGCACTCGCAATGATGTTTCCCTCGCCCCA
>JAYSVF010000054.1:0-31431 GCA_043718695.1 Acidimicrobiia bacterium
ATCTGCACTCGGCGTTGGCGCTCAATGCCGGAATGAGTAGCTCCACTCGTGTGATCGGCCCAGCGATTGGTGGCTTTCTGGTGTCGTCCTGGGGGTTGCATGGGGATTTCACATCAACGCAGTTAGTTTTCTGGCTGTATCCTTTGCGTGTCTTGCGGTTCGTACTCGTGTGCCCAAGCCAGTACCCACCAAGACCAGTGTTGCCCAAGAGATGGGACTTGGCATTGCCTACCTTCGAGACAATCGTGCGGCAATGCGAATCGTGATTTTGATGACGGCCATTACGTTCCCGCTCATGCAGGCCGGCTTGATGTCGATCATGGCCAAAGATGTGCTGCACGGTGACGAAAAAACTATGGGCTTCTATCGGCTGGCCCGGGTTTCGGATTCGTTGTGGCTGCGGTATTGACCGCTACCTTGACAACGGATCATCGCCGGACCATTTGCACGTTCTTTACCGGGGCGGGTACCGGAGTGGCCCTGTTGATTATTGGACTTTCACGTTCGATCCCCTTGACAACTGTTGGGACGGCCTTGTTCGGGGCCTGCTTCATGACCGTCAACACGTTGGCTTCCACCTTGCTTTTGGCTACCAGTGACGATGAATACCGGGGACGGGTTATGGGCCTGTTTGGGATGGTTAGTACTGGTGTGTTCGCCATCAACTCGGTCCTTGGTGGGGCAATCGCTTCGTTCATCGGCGCGCCGATCACGATCTGGTTGTGTGGCCTGACCGTCATCGTTGCCGTTGCTTTGTTCGCCTACACCGGTACCTTGCAAGTTATTCGCGACGGGCTTGAAGTGCGGGCCCGTGAACGCGCAGAGCTTGATGCCGCGACGGAAATGCTGTCTGCGGCCGACGCTGACCGGGTGGCGCACAGCCCGGCTTGATTGGGTTGTGTGCGCGGTTCCGAAGAGCCCTAGCTGGTTCTGCTTCGACGCTTGGAGTTGGCACGAATAAACGAAAGTTCGCGGAGCGATCGCGACACGCCCTTTGCGAGTGACTGATTTGTCGCGGTGACAAGAAGTTTCTTGATGGTGAAGTTCTGGGCAATCAGCAAAGACCATTACACCCGAGAAGCGGCGACCTGTGCTTCGGTAGGCCGACGGTACAGCGCAGCCATCGCGAGCCCGGCGAGTAGCGCGGTCATCACGATGAATGCTGCGACGTTCTGGTAGCCGCGAACTGGATCGGAAGCCGCAGCCCCAATCGCCGCAGCGACGGCAATTCCCATACCGGCACCGATTTGCCGGCCCGTCGCATTGACTGCAGATCCCATTCCGAACCGATTCGCTGGAAGGAACGCACTCGATGCACTGCCCAACGTTGAGATCACGAACCCAACGCCGATTCCGGTGATCACGAAACCTGGGAAAAATCGCAGCCAATAGTTTGGCGCGGAGGTCACGGAGAAGCCGACGAGCGTTACGCCGGCTGCGAAAATTCCAAGCCCGAGTACGATCACCTTCTTGTGGCCTTTGGTCATCGACCACTTTCCAGCCGGTCCAGCGAACAACGCCGCCATGAACGGTCCGGGGAATGATGCAAGTCCAGACTGCATGGGCGAGTAGCCCCAAACGCCTTGAACAAACGAAACGTTGGTAAAGAACATCGCGAAGAAGCCCATAGAAAACAGAAACGAAGACAGGTTTGCTGCGGCAAAGAATCGAAGCTTGAACAGTGCCAAATCGACGACTGGAACAGGATGCGTTCTACTGCGGTGCACGAACAATGCGATTAACGCGATTGCTCCGATCACCGAGCCAACAACGGCAGTTGACGTCCATCCCCATCGGTCGCCTTCAACAATTGCTGCGGTGAGCAGACCAAATCCAGCGATGGCCAGCAGCCCGCCGATGGGATCAGGAAGACTCGTGGTGTTGGCATCTCGTGACTCGACCAAGATGCGCTGCCCAAGGAACATCGCAACAGCGCAGATCGGCACGTTGATTAAGAAGACGGCACGCCAACCAAATTGTTCTACCAAGAAACCACCAAGCAATGGCCCGAGTGCAGCCGACAGTCCACCAACCGCGCCCGAGATACCGATGGCCACGGAACGCTTTTCCGGTGGGAACTCAGGAAGTACCAGAGCGAGGGCAGCTGGGACGAGGAGAGCACCACCAATCGCCTGGACAACTCTGCCGGCAATCAGCATGGTCGGACCGGTCGCTACGGCACAAATCACTGAAGCGCTTGCGAAAACGAAGGCGCCAAGAAGATAAGCGCGCTTGCGGCCCCACCGATCACCGGCACGGCCAGCGGTTAACAGTGCCGCGGCGAAGGCAATGCTGTATCCGCTAAACGCCCACGTGAGCTGGGTTCGGGTGTTTTGGCCGAAGTCTTGAACCACATCTCGAAACGCAACGTTCAAAATACTGGTGTCAATAAACACCATGAACGAGCCAATTGATGTTGTTGCCAGTACTTTCCAACCACGTTCCACGTGTTCCCCTTTGATCGCCGATCACTGTAGGGCAACGTTTCCTCTAGCATGTCAAAGAAGGCTGACCCAGATAAGTGCAGAGCGGGCTGCCCGACAGCTTCTAGGCACCTCGGGTTCGCGGGGGAGGTCTAGGCCGCGCTCAGCGATGAGGTTGCGCATGATTTCGTTGGAGCCACCGGCGATGGTCCAGGCTCGGGCGTAGAGGAACGAGTCTTGCCAGTGGCCGCCATCGACCACGAGTGGATCGCCTTCAACGAGTGAACCTGAAGCGCCCTGAAGTGACATCGCATATTCGGCTAGTTCAAGGTTGAGTTCGGAAAACCAAATCTTGGTGACGGGCGCGTCGGAAGCCGTCGACGTGTTCGTGTCTGCTCGGGTGGTGACGGTGTACGTGAGCGCGTTCTGAATGATCGCTCGGGTGGCGAAACGGGCGAGATCCTGGCGAACTGCTGAATCGGCAATAGCGGGCTTGCCGTTGCGTTTGCTTGTTTTGGCCAGTGCAACCAAACGATGCAGATCGGCATCTACGCCCGCAACACCCACTCCACTTCGCTCGGTGCCGAGGCTGGCATTCGCGACCTTCCAGCCCTGGCCGGGGCCACCGATCATGTTGCCAACGGGTATGCGAACTTCGTCGAGAAATACTTCGTTGAAATCGGTGGTGCCCGTGATCTCGCGCAGCGGACGAATGGTTACGCCCGGGAGTTTCATGTCGAGAATGAACGCACTGATGCCCGCGGGGCCGGGAGCTGATTCGGTGCGGACTAACAGGTAGCCGTAGTCGGCAAACTGGGCCCAGGTACTCCACACTTTCTGGCCGGTTACGACGTAGCAATCACCGTCGAGCACGCCCTTCATTTTGAGGGAAGTGAGATCACTACCCGCATCCGGCTCGGAGAACAGCTGCGTCCAAATGTGTTCACCGGTGGCGATCTTGGGCAGGAACTCTTCTTGTTGTTCGGGCGTGCCAAACGTATCAATGGCTCCGGCAACAAGGGCATTTCCAAGCGATGACATCATTCCTGAAGTCGCAAGCTCTTCGGCGAGAATGCGTTTTTGAAACTGGTCGAGCGTCGTAGGCATGTGCCGGACTGCGATGTATCCCGCATCGTGAAGTTTGCGCACCCATACCTTGAGTGCGGCCACGTCACTCGCTAGTTCGGGCGTGCGGAGGCCAACACCAGGATTCCATTCGAGCTTTGGCTTGTGCTCGGCAATGAAAGCCTGGAGCTCGGATCGGTAGTTGTTGTAGCTTGCGGGAATCTCGGGAATGACGACGTCCATTAGCGAACTCCTGCTGTCTCGGCATTGCTGGCTGCTCGGTCGTTGGTAGATTCGATCAGACAGGCCAAATATTCTCTGTGTACATAGGGTTTACCGTAGAGCCCGAATCGGTTTTTGCTCGTCTCAGGAAAAGGTGTACGTCGTGCTCCCAGGTGAACCTAATGCCACCATGCAGTTGTAGCGATTCGCCGCACAGAAACGCAAATGCTTCGCGGACATAGGATCCTGCGGCGGCCACAGCCTGATCGCAATCAACTTGACTATCGGCAAGAACCATTGCGCCGCAGCGTGCCGCGGCCCGAAGTGATTCGAGGGTAACGGTGAGATCAGCAAGACGGTGTTTGATGGCTTGGAAGCTCCCGATGGTTCGCCCGAACTGCACCCGATCCTTTAGATAGGCAACGGTCACTTCCATGAGATGCTCAGCTGCCCCTACACACTCAGCCGCTTGAACAACGGTCGCCAATTGCAAAGCTCGCTTAGTAACCGCGTTGATGGCCTGAACGTCGCCTGCGGCCAAAAGGTCTTTGGCATCGATCACTACGTTGTCAAAGGTGACTTCATGCATGCGACGCGTCACATCGAGACTTTGCAGCGCTCGAATCGTTATGCCTTTTCCGGGAAGGGTCACAAGGGCGAGTACTGGCCCGGTAGGCCCGTTGGTATGGACGAGGGCCACATCGGCAAGTTGCGCCTCTCGGACAAAACAGGCTCTGCCGTTCAGCGTGATTGAACCCTCGCCGGGTGTTGCGGTCACTTCTACTGTCGCAGGCTCAGTCGAGCCGTTGCCGCTGAGGCACCACGTTGCGATGGTTTCGCCACGGGCCATGCCGGGAAGGAAACGTGCCTGTTGTTCGGGCGTTCCGGCGCTGACGAGCACTGAGGCAACAACGTTGGTTTCCAGAACAGGACCCGGATACAGGCATCGACCAAGTTCCTCGGCGAGCCCGGCAGATCAACGATTGGCTGCCCGGTAACACATCCGCCATCATGGGCTTCAGGTATCAACATCGCCATCCAACCCAGTGCTGCACCTTCTGCCCAAACTGCCCGATCAACCGTCGCCGCTTCCTCAATCCGTTCACGCAGGATGGAAAGTGAGGCCCGTTGTTCGAGGAATCGCCGCGTCGTGCTCCGAAGCAGCTCTTGATCTCGTTAAATGCAAAAAACACCGGTTTCCTCAGCTCTGATGACAACTCGTAGCGGCTGTCATCTGTAGTTGTGCGGAGGACCTTTGTGGCACTACGGCGATCCGACTCTATTCGCCCTTCGAGGATTGCAACAAAATAGGTCACTATTTCTACTGCTGGCTTTTTGCTCGGTGCAACGCAGGTCGAAGCGTCACTCGGCAACGATTGTCGTAGGGCCTTTAGGTTGCAATTGCGCTTTCCGGCATCAGATGACGTGAAAAGGGATGCCGTCGTGCTGGGCGGCTGCTTGAAGGTTCGGCCCTACGTCCGCTCGGGAGACAGCAATGGCGCCTTGCAGGATATGCGCAGCGGGGAGTGCTTCAACCATCGCTGTGGACAGCAACCGACCGTTACTGCGGTGGCGATACTGAAGCTCGGCCATTAGTTGAACCAAATCACGGAAGTGCAACACTTCGATGTCGTCGGGGAGGCGTGTGATTTGAGCTCGAAAGCGTTCCTGTTGCGGGTTCGAAAGTCTTCGCACCGGCGCAGAGATTTTGCCTGATTTCTCAGGATCCGCCCATGAACTATTGAGCCTAAAAAGCCAAAGGCCCGTTGTCGCTAACGAAGTGGCCAAGCGTCGAGGTCGGGCGACCGAATGTCTGTGAGTACATCCCGCAGCAAGTGGTCGTCGAGAACAACTTTGCTCATCTAGGTCGTGGCAAGATCGGGGTCGTCGAGTTGCGAAACGAATGCACGGTGTTCCTCCGCGGAAAGTGCTTCGCCGAGGAGCCTTTGCTTCGCTCCGGGTGGCAACAACACAACTGCATCGCCAAGGTCGATAACCGTGACCCGCCCACCATCATCTAAGCCCCAACGGTGGCGGACGTTTGCTGGCACCGACATTTGGCCACTCTTGGAGACCAGAAACTCTGTAGTTGTGGACATAGAAACTCCGATACTTGGTGGAAATTTACCTGACCAAGTATCGGGAGTGAGTCCGTAATGGGCTTCGTTTTGCTCCCGGGATATCAACCGTGGTCAGGCAGGGTCTCTGAGCAGGGTTATTTGCGTCGGGTTACTTGCGGCGGGCGGCTTTGAGTTCGTTGTGGCGGGCGAACATTTTGGTGGGCGTCGCGTTGGACGTCGGCGGGGACGTTGGGGAGGACGACTGCGCCTCCGGCTCGTGAGGGGAGTGCGACGGTGGCGGTGGCGTAGGCGGTTTCGACGTCTCGTTGGTTGACCATCTTGATTTGTAGGTCAACATAGTAGTTGCCGTTCTCCTCACGTTTGCCGACAACCTCGCCATTGAGGAACTGCGTGTCGCCCATGTAATTGAACTTACGAACGGAATCTTCGAGCCGCACGATGAAGCCGTCGTCGCCCATCCAGTCGGAAACCTGGTGATAGAACCAGCATTGACGCATTACTCCGTAGTCATAGGACATTGGATTGCCAATCGCTTTGGCCCATTGCGAATCCCAATGCAGACGCTGAGCTACGTCCCACACTCCGTTTTCGTTCTTGACGTAGAACGGGGCGATGCGTTTGCGGTTGTTGTAGCCAAGTCGGCCAGCGGGAAGACCGTAGGGAACGAAGCCGTAGCCACCCGCGTGGAAGGCAATGATTTCGGTGACGGTAAGCGGTCCCTTGGCCATGGGGATGAGTTGGTCCCCCACGTTGACATCCTCCCAGTAACGGGTTTCGGCACCGCGGAACTTCTCCCCGGCATAGATCGCATCGATTTTCTTGTAGTCCTCGTCGGTATACGTCGGCGCTTCAATTGCTGCGTTGGTACCCCGATCACGAGCACCTTTGCGTTCGGTAAGTACGCGTAGGGTTCGATACACGCCGACCACTTCACCATTTTGATTGATCGCGACTTTGCGGCTCACTTGGATCACTGAACGACCGGCAAACTCCGACTTCTTGACGTCGAGACTTTCCTCGCCGCTGAAACTCAGGATGGCGTCCCCCGGTCGAAGCGGACGGTACCAATCCCAGGTTCCTCCCGATACGAACACGTGAATGCCCCGAAACAAGCTCTTGGTGGCCTTCTTGATTTCGTCGGGCATCGGATCGCCAAGCATGGATTTGCCGAGGTGCCCAGCCATCGTGCCGTGCCCGATTTGTGAACCCCACCGGGTTTTCTGGCTGTACTCATCATCGGTGTACAGAGGATTATCGTCCCCAGTGCCGAGCGACCAGTTCCGGAGCGCATCCGGGCTGGCAACGGAGTTGAGCTGGTTGCCTTTGTACGGGGTGTAGACGCCGAGGAGGACTTTCGCCCGTTCTGTCGGCATCAGTCAACTCATAGGCAATGGCCTTTGCGAATTCCTTTTCTAGGGTCTCGCTGACTTGTAGCCCAGCGGCCGTGGTGTTGGCGGGAGTTGCTGTTGACGGGTTTTCTGTCGACATGATGATCCTTGAGGTTTGGCGATGTTCGGGGTACTCGGGAGCTACAGGTTTGGAATTACGTTTTTGGCCGAGTCGGCGAATAAGCGGCCCGGGGCGAACCATTTGCGTAGCGATGGGCGAAACTCGTCGAGCCTTGGTGCGTTGGGACTGGTTACGTGCCTGTGCTCACCATCTGGGTGCCGGGTCCGGGAAATTTGTTCAGCGGTTCTTCTTTCGGCGCGCTCGATGGAGCTTTTTGAAACGAGACCAAGATGTCTATTCGAAGTAGTTTCTCCCGATTGATTTTTATCGTGTCCGATGGATTCCTTCGGTCGGCGTTTCTGATGAACTTCGGAAAATGTCGCCGAGGTGAGACGGTAGTTGTAAAACTGATGATTGGTCGGCCCTCGGTTGTGGACCTCATTCTTCTTTGGGTGGGCGCTACGCCGCACGCTTTTTCGTTGTCGAAGCGACCACGGCACCAGTTCGGCGTTCGATGATGGTGATGGACATGTCGGGGTTTCGCTTGACTATGAGATCGTTGAGATGAATGTGTCTGTGGTGGGCTTCGCAGAATAAGCCCATCACATCGGTGTCGGTATTCCCCTTGTCTTTGACAACCTCGTTGAGATGGTGAGCATCGCAGGCGTCGGGCGGAGCGTGACATCCCGGGTATAAACACTTCTCATCACGGACGACAAGAACGAGTCTTTGCACTGGGGTGGGTTCACGACGGGATCGTCCAAACTTGATCACTTCGCCGACCATGTTTTTGAAGCAGTAGTACAAATCGTTGCGCGCTAGATCCAGCACTGATTCAGTAATTGGTATTGGTACACCACCTGCTATGCGCGCTTTCCATTGGTCGACGTCGAACACAATCACAACAGCAGGCTTTCCTGTTTTCACCGTCGTTGCGCCCGTTCCGGGTGGAGCATTTGAGCTTGAAACTCCCGGCGGTGATGCTTCTCGGACCGTGGGTTCCCCGAGTCCAACGAGGCGCAAGCCAACGTTCATCGATACCGCCCTACTAGGTCGGCTCGCCTTGCCAGGGTTGACGACAGAAGTAAGTGGTTGCCCGACGGATGGCTCGGTGCGATCTGGTTCTTCTGTCGACCCGGTTGATTGTGTTGCTTCACCAGGCGCATTGTTCTGCGAAACGTGCTCTGCCGTGCTGGTGCAACTCGATGATGACGTTGTCGAAGAATTGTCTAGGCCCGAGCGAACACCGGCGATGTCTAGCAAAGCATCGGCCATGCGCTGATCGTAGGTATCGCCCCCGTGACCGCCAAGCTCTTTCGCCCGATCAGGATGGTCTGCGCGCCACTTGGCATCAACCAGGGCTGC
The DNA here is from genome assembly GCA_043718695.1 of Acidimicrobiia bacterium. GTDB lineage: Bacteria > Actinomycetota > Acidimicrobiia > Acidimicrobiales > JANYDT01 > JANMZO01. Next base: position 8,606 of record JAYSVF010000054.1, read on the forward strand.
CAGTCGATTCTTCAGCTCGCTACCTTCAACCGGCGGTAGCAGTCCGTTGATCCCGATCATGCCCTCGGGTCCAGTAAAGAACCGCAACATCCGACGAGCCCGTTGACGCTTGGCCATGTCTTCTCCGCAAGCTGACGAAAGGCGGAACTCCTCCACATCGCGAGTGAGTTCCTCGGGCGACTTCGACGCCGCATCATCCAACAAGCTCTCCCCGCCCGGCATATCCGCAACGGGTGCGAGGGCGCTCACGTGCTCGTTTGAGATGTCTCCCGATTGCAGCTTCTCAAGCGCACCTTTGACCTTGCCACAAACATCTGCGACCGACTTCCGACGCCGAGCTTCACGATTCGAAACTCCCGTATTTCGGGCTATATCGGCGACGGTGTCCCGGCTCTCAGGCATCGCTCCGACAAGCAGCGCCATCGCAGCATCGTTCTCCCGGCGCAAACGTTCTAACTCGCGCATCCCCATCCGCAAGTGGTAGACCGGCCATCCATCCGGTTCAACAACCGGCACGGAAATATCAGCCTAAACCGCAGCACCTTGGATGTCGGATCGAGATTGATCATCGGATCCGCCCTGCGCATGCGACTGGCCAAACGCCTCATCGCTATTCGGTTGCTCACTGCCTCGACTTTCGAACACACACATATGTTCGCAGGGGGGTATGACAAAAACGAGGGTTTAAAATCTTTCCAGAAGATTTCTGGAAAGATTTCTGGGCTTTTCCGAACCATTGGTTCCCGCGAGACCAATTGCTAGCGCACAATGCGATTTGAGTTTATACCTTGTAAACTTAGAGCATGAGTACTACAGGTGATCTTCGGGTGTCTTCTCGTGGCCAAATGAGTCTTCCCTCTGAAACACGGCACCGTTGGGGGCTTGACCAGGGAGGTGGTGTCGGTTACCTGGACCTGGGTGAAGCGATTTTGATTGTTCCGGGTGGCACTGCAGGGGTCCGCCGGAAACTGCTTGAGGCGATCACGGCCAACGACTGGCAACTTGCTCGCGCAGGTTTTGGTGACGACGAGCTGTCCAGCCAATGACCAATGCGCTTATCGATGATCAACTGCTCGGACTCGTACTGCGGAACAAAACCCCTCGGATCCTCGCATCGAAGAAATTGTTCACAACTGGCTATTGGTATGTCCGCTTATGTCAGGCGGTTCTCAACGCGCAAGACCGAACCGGCTTGTTGTCTCGGCCATTTGTTGATCTGCCAACTCAGCTCCGGGACAAGGCAATACATGCAGTGCTCGAACTGCCAACCGAAATAGGAATGGTCAGTCTGCGCGAACTCGGCCCAATCATTGCCCGGCTTCGCCAACACCATCAACTCAATATCCTCAACATCGAAGCTCTTGCCGCAGCACGCCACCTCAATGCAACCGTCTTCGTGAGCGCACCGTCCCCGCTTCTCCAAAATGCCCTTGGTCAAGAACGAGTCAAGGTAAAGGTCGTGCCGATCAAACCGCTCTGACCGTGCCCGGTCATCTCAGTAACTGGCCGTGCGCGCGCCTCGCCCGCTCGATCCGAGCCAGTCTCACTCATATTGAGCAGCCAGTAGCAAGCGCAGCTCCCCGGTCGCCGCCAGAGCTGCCTCGTAGCGGAATTCGGCATCGAGACCTGAGCAAGCGATTTCATACAGTCGAGTCGATGCTGTGTGTATTGAGTCATGCCAAGTGGTGTGGCGCACTGCTTCGGAGGTTGCGGCACAGAGACGCCACGTCCACAAATCGGCTCGTTCTCTTCTGTCGTAGAGGTCGTCGAGCGCGTCAAGCAAGTTATCAAGCAGAAGTTATTGAGAGGGGTCACCGGTTCGATCGCACTTCCGAGTTTGCTATCAAGTCGTCGGATGATCCGCTGAGAGCTTTAGCTCCATTGTGCGATCTTGCTCGTCCTGGTTAGTTAGGTCGAGGTCGAGGTGGTTGCCATCGGTTGTAAACCTTGATCAGTGCACGTTGAATTCGTCGTCCGCCCGTAGGTTATCCAAACGGGCCGAGAACTCGGGCGACCAACTACGCCAATGTGAATCGGGGGATGGCTACTCCGTCGGGGGTGTCGTGCCAATAGACCTTGAGGGCGTCGCCGATTTGGAGGGCTTTGAGGTCGCAGTCGACGACGTTGGTAAGCATGCGTAGGCCGGAGGAGTCGTTGCTGTCGACGACGGCGATCACGTCGGGGGTGAACCTAGGAGATCTGGTGTGACTCCGTGGCGGACGGGCGTAGATACACCCTCCGGGTAACAGCAAGGCAAAGTGCGTAATAGGCGATGCAGGTGGCGTAGGCCCAGGTGCCGCTGCCGGTTGAAAGGAAGCTTTGGCGTAGCGACAGGTTCACGAGAACCCCTCCGAACGAACCAATTGAACCAGTGAGTCCTATGAGCGCTCGTGACCGTCGCTTGGCCGTTCGGTCGAGTTCTACAGGATCGCCACCAGCAGCCAAGCGAGCTTGGGCTTCGCTGCGAAAGATCGTGGGAATCATCTTGTACACAGACCCGTTGCCGATTCCGGTCAGTACGAACAGCGTCACGAATCCAGCGACGAACAGCCACAGCGTATGGGTCACCGATGCAATCACGATGATTGCCCCGCCAGCCATCATGGCCATGAATGCGAGGCTGGTGATTCGTGCGCCACCATGGCGATCGGCGAGCGAACCACCCAAGGGACGCATCAACGAACCGAGTAATGGTCCCAGAAATGTTACGTATGCAGCCTTTACCGGCGTATTGAAAATGTCAGCAAACTGCACTTGAAGTACCTGTCCGAACGCAAAACTAAACCCGATAAACGATCCAAACGTGCCGATGTACAACACTGCAATTGTCCAGGTGTGTCGCAGCTTGGCGACTTCACGCAACGCGCCTTTTTCGTTGCGCACGTTGCTGAGGTTGTCCATGTAGAGAGCGGCGCACAATGCCGAGATCACAATGAGGGGCATGTACACGGCGAGCATCATTCGTGGGTGATTGCGTCCGGCGAAGGTGAGAACAGCTAACCCCACCAGTTGCGTTGCAGCCACACCGATATTGCCGCCACCAGCATTAAGACCAAGCGCCCAGCCCTTCAACCGCATTGGGTAAAACGAATCAATGTTGGCCATCGATGACGAGAAGTTCCCACCACCAATGCCGGCCAATGCGCCGCCGATCAACATGGTGTTGAGTGACACGCCAGGCTTGAGGATGATGGCCAGGTAGGTGGTTGGGATCAACAGCAAAAAGGCGCTGATGATGGTCCAATTTCTTCCACCGAAGCGAGCAATGGCCAAGGTGTAGGGGAGCCGTAAGCCGGCGCCTACCGCTGCTGGTGTTGAAGTCAGCAGAAACTTGTCAGCTGGAGTGAGGCCGTAGTCTTTGCCGAGGAACAACACGAAGACCGACCACAGGCTCCACACGCAAAACCCTATGTGTTCAGACAAAATCGAGAAAATGAGGTTGCGCTTCGCGATTTCTTTTCCGCCGTTTTCCCATTGCTCGAGATTCTCAGCATCCCAGTTATCGATCCAACGCGACTCTCCGGTGCGACGCACGAAAGCAACGGGACCGTCGATTTCTGGGACGATGATCACCGGGCCGGGGGTCAGTGCTGCGGCTGTAGATACCATGCAGAAAACGCTAAGCGTTACACGTTTCCCATTCGTGTCCACACGTCGCTTGCAAAGTTACACATCTCTCACACCAAAGGCCGGCCCATTGTGAGCGAGCGATTTTGTTGTGACAGAGCGGGTTGCCGAAGAAATCGTCGAGTGATCGAAGCGCAAATTCCCTATGCCGAAAAGGGTCGGAGGGAAATGTCTCACAAGTCTGAGCGTTGGAGCCCTGCCAGCTTCAAGGAGCAATTCTGCGGTGCTGCTCAGGACCCGGATGAAAGCGTCACACCAATGCCTCTGCCATACGGGCTAGTCGTTGAAGATGTCCAACAGTTGGATCGATGCGCGGCGTTGCTGGAGGTACACCAACTGGCGGTGCCAGTGCGCGGTCGCGGCAGCCGCGTCGCCGGATTCGATTAAGTCAATTAACTTCCGGTACGAACGAACAGCCCGGCTCATTTGCTCGTGATCACTGATCTCGGCGGCGGAATGAAAATGGCGATCCATAAGGTCATGCAGAAGCGCACCAATAACGGCCATGGTGTTGTTTCCGCCGCGCTCGATGATGGCTTCATGCAACATTGCAGCCGCTTTGCCAAACCCGTTTTTGTCGTCGGCCTCGGCGCGCTCATGGGCACGATCAACAATCGCGCTTAGTACTTCGAGGTCTTCATCGCTGTGTTGCGAAGCCAATCGTCCGGCGAGTGGCGGTTCAATCATCATGCGGGCGTCATCGAGGTCGCCAAGGGTGGTGTGCTGAAGCTGCAAGACCAAAGCCAAACTTTGCGACAGATTGTCGAGCCGGGGCATCGTGATGATTCCACCGCCGCCACGCCCTCGCTTTATCTCCAAGAGCCCTTGCGACTCAAGTACACGTAGTGCCTCGCGGAGCGTGGTTCGAGCGATCCCGAACATGGTGGTGAGTTCTTCTTCGCTAGGAAGCTGATGTCCTATGACTAGCGTGCCGTTGGCGATCTGCCGACGGAACCGCTCCGCTACTACCTCGCCAGCTTTCCGCACCCGGATGGTGTTGTCTTCGTTGCCGGCGCCTGGCCACGTTGTGACAGTTCGAGGCGCCTTCTTTGCAAGTGATCGCTTGGTTAACACTTGTTTAGCGGTCGCTTTACTAACCTGCGTTTTGCTGACGGAGGCTTTGTTGACCGGCGCTTTGTTGACCGGCGCTTTACTGGAGGGCGCTTTACTAACGCTTTTCGTGTCAGGTGCCAACTTGTTCACCGAGGCCTTTGGAGGGGTCTTTGGAGCATCTGATTGTACGGCCAACCCTTTTGAAGCAGGCGATGTTGTTGCACGCTGCTTCGTGATCTTTGCTGGCGTCGTGGCAGGTCTAACCGCAAGGCCGGATGCTTTTGCTTTCGAAGTCGAGTTCTTCGGCGGCGGGTTTTTCGTCATTGTTCGATGTTAGCGGCCGTCGCCGATTGGATGAGGGTGGACGCGTTTAGCGGCTGGAACGCCGTTGTGTGTTGAGTTCGTTGTGGCGCGCACACACCTCCGAAGCTTTGCTCTCAAGATCGATCAGAACCGTTGGATATACGCCAATTCCAGAGGCGCTCGACGCGAGAGACGGTAGCTTTGGGTAACGCGTTTCGGTATCGCGTTGATTGATCATGGTCATTTGGATGTCAGTAAGGAAACGACCGTCTTGTTCGCGTTTGCCAACAACTTCACCGTTGAGGAATTGCGTATCGCCGATGTAATTGAACTTCCGAATCGAATCTTCCATCGTTTCAATGCGCTCGCAGTCTTCGTCGGTATACGTTTCGGCTTTAATCTCCGCGTACTTACCTTTTTCGCGAACAGTTTTCCGTCTAGTGAGAATCATCAAGATCCGATAGACACCTAACACTTCGCCGCGCGGATTGATGGCGACATCGCGGCGGACATGAATGACTGACCGGTTGGCAAACTCTGATTTCTTGACGTCGACCGATTCGTCGCCAGCGAAGGAGGAGATGCGGTCGCCCGGGTAGATAGGCCGATACCATTCCCATGTTCCACCCGAAACAAAATGTGAGCGCCAAGCCAGGAGTCGTAGTAATTTCCGCCTCGCTGGTTAACCGACGATGTTCCGAACCCGAAGATCAGTGATTGACTCCGCACCGGTACTGATCATGGAGCTGAAGAGTTGTTGACCGCAGCACCAAAGGCTCGGGCCGTTAGGTCGAACAGAATTGCTGTAGCCACGCCTAGTGCGGCGAACCCGTCGGCCTAAGCATTGGACATGGCGCTTGCTGCCGAAAATCTGCGTGCGCCATCTTGGATCTGGGCCATATCTAACCGGCACGTTCGGGGACAGTTTGCCCTAGCTGGTGAGGGGGAGCCCGGCTGCAGCACCGATATTTGGGGCGTAAGCGGGTTTGCCCCCGTAAGGCACATCCACTCCGTAGCCGGGCGCGTTGACGCATCCAAGGTTGTAGTTCGCACGCTTGCGCCACAGAGTCACTACGGTTGACGTTTCCAGTTTCAAAAGGAGTGTTATGGCAGCGTCAGCAATCACAACGGCCTATCCCGAGGCGGTATCGGCCATCCGGTCTGATGGCAAGGAAAAGGTGAACGGCACTGGCCGCTATACCGCCGATCTCACCCTCACTGGCCAGCTGTTTGCGGCATTTCGGTACGCTGATCACCCCCACGCCCGCCTCATTCGGGTCGATGCGACGAAGGCCCGAGCGCTTCCCGGTGTAGTTGCCGTGGCCACAAATGCTGATGTGCCTGATGTTCGTTACGGCGGCATGGTGCAAGACCGGTACCTGTTCGCCAAAGACATCGTGCGTTTTGAGGGCGACATTATCGCCGGGGTTGCCGCCACCACCGAAGAGATCGCCCGTAAAGCCGCCGCACTCATTGAAGTCGAATACGAAGTGCTGCCCTCCATTACCGATTTTGTTGCCGCGATGGATTCTGGCTCGCCGCTGGTTCATGCCGATTGGTCCACGTATTCCCGCAACGACGAGCTTGGGAGCAACGCCAACACCCTTGGTTACTCCACCATCGTGAAGGGTGACGCCGATGCCGCAATGGCCGGTGCCGACGTGGTGATCAAAGGCCGGTATGTCACCGATCCCGTTCAAGGTGTGCCAATCGAACCTCGGGCAATCTTGGCGCAGTGGACTGGCGACAAGGTAACGGTGTGGACCTCAACTCAAGTTCCCTACGCGGCGCGAGCGGGCATTGCCCTCACGATGGGTGTTCCGGAATCCAATGTGCGCGTAGTAGTTCCCTTATTAGGCGGCGGCTTCGGTGCGAAGTGCGATTTTCACTTTGAAGGCCATGTTGCGGCATTGGCCCGCATTGCTCGCAGGCCGGTGAAGCTGGTGTTTACCCGTCGTGAAGAGTTTTTTGCCGTTGGACATCGCCGTGAAGGCATGGTGCTCGAATTCGAAACTGGTGCCATGCGTGACGGAACCCTTGTGGCCCGCAAAGCCAAACTGGTACTTGATAAAGGTGCTTATTGCGGTGAGGGTGGCTTCTTTGCCCAAATGGCCGCCATGCACGCGTGCGGGCCGTACAAGATCGACAACATTCTGGTTGAGTCTTACTTGAACTACTCAAACAATCAGCCGTCATCATCGATCCGGGCCCCAACAGCACCACAAGTCTGTTGGGCACTGGAGCAACACATGGATGAGCTGGCTCGTGCTTTGAAGATGGACCCAGTCGATCTGCGCCGCCACACATTGGTTGACGAGGGCGACGAGGGCCCAACTCGACAGATTTTTGATCGTATCGGTGTGAAGGAAACGTTGGAAGCCGCAGCGACGATGATTGGCTACGGCCGGGTACTTCCCGATGATGAAGCCATTGGCTTTTCCAGCGGCTGGTGGCCATGTTTCGCGGTTCCTTCAGGTGCGTATGTGAAGTTCAACCAAGACGGCACGGCAACTATTGTGACCGGCGCCCAGGAGAATGGCAGCGGTTCAGTTATGGCCATGCCGCAATTCGTGGCTGAAGAACTTGGTATGCGCGCCGAAGATATTTCGATCCTCTATCAGGACACTGATGCTGCTCCTTATGACATGGGTTCGTGTGGATCGCAGACCACGTTCAACAGCGTGCGAGCTGTACTGGAAGCAGCGGGTGATGTGCGCGAGCAGCTCAAAGCCGCTGCTGCCGACCTGCTCGAAGCCGCGCCGGAAGACCTGGAAATGGCCGAAGGAATGATCCGGGTAAAAGGTACGCCCACAAAGAATGTTGCCATCGCCACGTTGACCGCTGGGGCCACGTTCCACGGTCGAGGCTCTGGCGTAACTCCTGATGCTCCGCCGGTACAAGCCGATGGCTGTGTTGGACGGTTGGGAAACGAATCGTTCTTAGCTCCCCAGTTCTTCACCCATGCCGTTCGGGTGAAAGTGGATCGCGATACCGGTGTGGTTCGGGTTTTGCAGGTTGCCGCAGCCCACGATTCCGGACGAGTACTCAACCCCACAGGCGCCAACGGACAGGTTTACGGCGGTGTCGTGATGGGCTTAGGTCAAGCGCTTTCGGAAGGCACGATGCTTGACGATTCGGGTCGTCAACGCAACGCGGGGTTGCTTGATTACAAGCTGCTGACGTGTTCTGATGCGCCGCAGATCGATATCTCCTGGGTGGAAATTGATACGCCCAATGCTGGTCCACGTGGATCGAAAGGGATTGGTGAACCACCCTGTGTCCCTACGGCCGGTGCAGTTGCTAATGCGATTGCCCAAGTGATTGGTAATCAGGTGAAGGTGTTGCCGATGACGCCTGAACGGGTTTGGAACGTTATGAACGGAGTAGCGCAATGAGCACTGTGAACACCCTTAATAACTCGCTTGTGGTGAGCCCGACCCTTGCCGATGCACTCAGCTCCCTATCGCAGGGTGCACGGCCGGTTGCTGGTGGCACTGATTTGGTGGTCGGTGCTCGTCAGGGCAAGAAGCCGTTGCCCGCAGCCTTGGTAGCGATTCATCGTTTGACTGAACTGCATTCTTTGTCGACAACGTTGGCCGATGGCTCTGCCGGAATTCGTTTGGGCGCGCTAACCACCCATGGCGAAATTGTGGCGCATCCGCTCATTCAGTCTCGATTTACCGGATTGTGTGATGCGTCGTCGATCGTAGGTTCCCATGCCACTCGGGCTACAGGCACCATTGGTGGCAACGTGATGACGGCTTCGCCCGCCATGGACACGGGTGCGCCGTTGTTGTGTCTCGATGCTGTCGTGGAGTTGGCCTCGGTTCGAGGTACTCGCAGGGTTTTGTTGAACGAGTTTTTCGTTGGGCCCGGGAAAACCGTGGCCGAGCCCGATGAGTTGCTGGTGGCTGTCGAAATTCCCGACGCTGCAGGCACGATTGGCTCATGTTATGTGCGCTTAGAGTACCGTCAGCAGATGGAAATTGCTGTTGTAGGTGCAGCGGCGTTTGTGCAGATCGAGGAGGGCGTGATCGTGGCTGCTCGGGTTGCGGTCACTGCGCTTGCTCCCACGATTCGTCGTATAGGCGGGGCTGAGGCGGCGTTGGTTGGAACGAGCGGAGACCGTGCAGCGATTGATGCGGCCGCCGAAGCTGCTGCTTTGGCCACTGCGCCGATTAGCGATGTGCGAGCTTCGGCCGATTACCGCAAAGCCATGGCCAAGGTCATCACTAGGAGAGCCATCCAAGGGGCAATCGCACGAGCCAACGGTGAGGAAGTCGCGATCCCAGCAACGTCGTCGCTCCAAGGCAGCCGGTAGCTGTTGGCGGTCGGTTGCGAGCCGAATGGTTTGTTGAACCAGTCCTCCAGCAGCGCCGAACGCATCACGTAACCACAGCTTCACGATTTTGAGCCGCAAGTAAACGTGCACCAAAACAAGACGAAACGCTCACGGTAGTGGGCAAAGAATTTCAGAAGAGACGAGACACTATGAAAATTGAAACAACGCTTAAGGTCAACGGCTTGGCCTACCAAATTGATATTGACCCGCACGCCACACTGTCACGGACGGTTCGAGAAGTTATTGGGCTCACCGGCACGAAGGAGGGATGCGACGATTCTGAATGTGGCGCCTGCATGATGTTGCTCGATGGCAAGCCCGTGAACTCATGTTCCTATTTGGCGCTCCAGGCTGAAGGCAGCGAAATCACCACGGTTGAAGGACTCTCCAATGGTGACGAGCTCACCGCGTTGCAAAAGTCGTTCCTGCAATGCGGTGGCGTGCAATGCGGATTCTGTACTCCCGGTATGTTGATCTCGGCCTCGGCGCTCTTGGCCGAGAACCCCAATCCAACCGAAACCGAAGTACGCATAGGACTTTCCGGAAACCTGTGCCGCTGCACTGGATACGACGGCATCGTCAAAGCCGTCCTAGCTGCTGCCGAGGTTTAGACCCCAACGCAGGAAGGTCTCCTTCAACTGGTGAATTGGTAGTTGATTTTGAGTGACTTAGGTCCGCCGACGACGGTTGTTGGGGTTGAGGTTGGTGGCTCCGCTAGTTCGATGTGTTCGAGGCGGGGGATGAGGTCGCGGAAGAGGGTGCGCAGTTCCATGCGGGCTAGCTGTGCGCCGAGGCAGAAGTGGGCACCGAATCCGAAGGCCAAATGCTTGTCGGCATTTGAGCGAGTGATGCCGAAGCGGTGCGGATTTTCAAACAGTTCAGGATCACGGTTGGCGCCCAAGTAGGAGAGATAAATCCAGTCGCCTTTATTGACGGTGAATCCGGCAATCGTTGTGTCCTCTTGGGCAGTTCGCATGAAATGACGGGCAGGGGAGACATAACGAATCATCTCGTCAACAGCGCCGTTCAACAGCGCTGGATTGGCTTTCAGCTGGGCCAGCTGATCGGGATTCTCAATGAGCGCTTGCAAGCCGCCGCTAATCGATGATGAGGTGGTGTCATGACCTGCGGTAGCAACGATGATGTAGTAGCTGATGGTCTCTCGATCGGGAATTTGTGTGCCGTCGATAAGTCCGTTGGCGATCACTGTGGCCAGATCGTCGGTTGGATTAACACGCCGATCTTCGGTGGTACTAAGAAAATACGCGAACATATCTTGCACGGCGGCGATCACCTCTTCCATGCCCCGTTTGCCCTTCGAAGAAGTTCCTGAACCAAAGAACTCCTGGGTGAGTTCCAGCATTCGGCCATAATCACTTTCGGGTAAACCGAGGATGGCAAGGATCACTTGCAGTGGATACCAAACCGCTACATCGTTGGCAAAGTCACACGAGCTGCCAAGAGTAACCATGCGGTCAATCGTCTGCGCACTGAGCTTATCAAGACGAGGCTGGAGGCGGCCGAGACTCCCGGGCTTAAACCAATCGGCCGTGAGCTTGCGGTACTTCGGGTGATCGGGCGCATCCATGTGCACGAGCGTTCGCATCCCAGCACCGGCTGCACGTTGACGTTCGAGGTCCTTCGTACGGCCAAGGGCAACATCTGGGTGATTGGTGAACAACTCGGGCTGACGTTCCACCTCCATCACCGCAGCATGGGTCAACACGGCATGGAAGGGGCGGAAACCGTCCTCGGTTCGGTCGACGACGTGAACGGGGCTTGCGGCACGAAGCGAATCGGCTTCTTGGTGCCAGCTAGCAAGATCCGCAAAACGCTTCGGATTCGTCAACAGATCGGAGGCGCTACTTGGTGCATTCACGACACGTGACACTAGTGTCAGAGACAGAACCCGACGACGGCCACAAAGTTGATTTGTGCTTCAAGGGGGAAGGTTCTGCACGAAATAGATCGACAACTAGGTCAACAAATAGGTCAATACATTAGGTTTCGGTTGGACAGCACCAGCCAATACTCGCAAAGGGTCAACGTATGTCTAGCGACGATGCACCAGTAAACGCTCCAACTCCGTCGATTGACCTCGTCCGCTTAGCGGCATGGATGGACGAAGCGGGTCTCCCCGATGCTGGAGCACCCCTCACCGCCAAGGTGATCTCCGGTGGCAGCCAAAACGAGATTTTTGAAATCCGTCGTGGGGATTTTCATGCTGCGCTGCGTAAGCCACCCGCTACTGCCGCTGCCGGACGTGATGAAGGAATCCTGCGGGAGTGGCGCATCATCGAAGCTCTCGATGGCACCGATGTTCCCCACACCAAGGCCTACGCCGTTTGCAAGGACCCAACCGTTTTAGGTGGCACCTTCTACCTGATGGGCTTCGTCGACGGCTGGTCGCCCATGAACCACCGTGATGGGTGGCCCGAACCGTTCAACTCCAACGTTGAAGACCGACGCGGGTTGGCATTCAACTCGTCGAAGGCGTGGCTCGAATGGGTGCCGTTGATTGGCAGGGTAAGGGACTCAGCGACCTCGGAAAGCCGGAGGGATTCCACGACCGCCAGGTTGATCGTTGGTTGGCGTTTTATGAGCGAGTGAAAACGCGCGAGATCGATGGTATGGACGTAGCAACCCAATGGCTGCGCACCCATCGACCGCTCGACTTCGTGCCCGGCATCATGCACGGCGATTACCAATGGGCCAATGTGATGTGTAAACACGGATCGCCTGCAGGCCTTGCGGCAATCATTGATTGGGAAATGGGCACTATTGGTGACCCGAAGCTCGATCTCGGTTGGGTTTTGCAGGTTTGGCCCGATACTCCAGCGGAGAAGGTAGCGATGTCCTATGTGGACACCCGCGACATGCCGACCCGTGATGAGTTAGTCGCTCACGACGTCGTCGAATCTGGCCGGTCAGTGCGACGACATCGACTATTACGTAGTGCTGGCCCGTTGGAAGCTCGGCGTGGTGTTGGAACAGGCTACGCCGCAGCACTCAAAGGCATTGGAGACGAAAAGTTACTGACGTTCGGCGAAACCGTTTCCGAATTGATGCTTCGAGCTGCGAACTTTGCGCAGTCGAGTTCCTACCCCGAAGCGAAGTAGATGCGAAGTGCGGTCAATCGACCTGTTGGTGACGGGCTAATTGACCGGACTCTAAAAGACGATTCGGCCGCCGTTTCTTCCTGTCAGCACGCCGCTGCGAAAGGCTATGCACCGAGGGCCGGAAGTGTGTTTGACCCATTTGCAACAGGGCGACCGACTTCGGTGGCGAGGGCAATAGCGCCCGCAGCGAGACACGAGTTGGCTTCGGCGATGAGTTCCGCTGTGGTCTGTGCGGGAATATCACGTCGCAGTGGCGAGATTACCGCCTCAATCACTACAGGGCTTGAGGCGAGTTCCTGTTTGGTAGCGCCAGTAACCACGGTCTATTCGGCTTGCTTTGGTGAAGGCTCAATGATCGACTCGGCATCCCAGAAAACTCGCATGCGATCGATTTTGCCCGAACGATTGAAGCGGAGATACGAGTTAACAAGCAGCTTGGCCGGCGGGTGCTCACCGGTTGCCAAGGTCGATTCATACGTGAGAATAGCTTCGTCACCCACGACGGCACATCGGATGAATGCAAACGACAACGACCATTCGGGTGGAATGCCTGCGCGTAAAAACACGTCGAGTTCCGCCTTGTTCGACGCCCGAATGACCGTCGCAGGATCTTCCATCACAATGTCGTCGGCAAAGAGATCGAGTCGTTCATCGACCGCCCCGGTTTCCCAACTCGTGACATAGGCCCGCAACGCCGTTTCGATGGACTCCCGAGTGTTCGTGCTCGCAACGGTCCCGCCGGTTCTGCGCCAAAACTTTGACGACGACATCAGACCCTCGATGTAGCTTAATTTTGGAAGATTTGGGCTTTGTCTCTGCGTTGGATCACGGCGGTGAAGCGTAACCAGATTGTGATGCACCCGCAGTAACGGGGTTCGAGTTGGTCACCAGACCGACGTTGCTCCCAACCGACCGGCAAGCCAGATGGGGACCCAGCCAGAGTGTTGAGTCTGTCTCTGCTGATGAATGAGACTTCCCCAAGGTGTTGCTGGCCTACGGCTTAGGCCGGCGAAAGAAATTTGGCATTGACCCACCCGTCGATCACGGCGCCTTTGACGGCCGTCGTTCCCTGCCGAAAGTGTGAAACCTTTATCCAGCCACCCTTCACCGTGGAGGGATACACCCAAACGTGCTCGCCGTTGTAGGCCGTGGAAAGAATCGAGGCTGAGGCTTTTGCTTGACTACGGATATTCAACACGTCATCCGCGGCCACGCCAACTACAACGCGCGGTACAGTTCCGTCTCCGTAACGAACACAACCACCCTTCCCTCCGTTCACTGATCCCTCTCCGCCGATAATGCTGATTGAGTAAGGAACAGCAGACTCCGGTTCAGATTCGGTGAACGCAACCTTGGTGATTGCAACCGCAAACGTTTTGCCAGCAAGCGTTCCCTTCACGCTCACATTGTTGCCTGTGCGGGTGATTGAGGGTTTGAGCATTTGTTCAGCCTTTTCACCACTAAACGAGTACGAGACTTGCCCATTGGAAATCTCCATCAAATCAAATGGCTCGGTCCATATGCATTCGAAACTGAGCCGCCTGGTATTGCTTCCAGTAGTTGATTTGACTGCGGCCGTGCTGACCGAGGGCACCCATGTCGCAGCTGACATAAAGAGAACGAAGCAGAGCCGAATCGCCGATCTCGATTTTCTCCGCGACGGCGAGCGACCCCTACTTGGGTTACGGTCAGCGTGAGTATTCGATGCGGTTTTCAACCAATTGCTTTTCACCCGATAGACCTTAGATGCTCGGTGGTTCTGACACTTGTCGGCCCAATGGCGGGGGACCGGCAATCTCCGTTACGGTGACTCATGCTTCTTGCCCACGAACTTCATCGCAGTGCCGGACTCGATGCAAAGCAAATTGTGTTGATCCACGGGATTACCGAATCACGCCATACGTGGCGACCGATTCTCGACCGGCTTTCCCTTTCGTATCGAGTTCTCGCCGTCGACCTGCGCGGACACGGCGAAAGCGACCACGGGGAGGCGTACGACCCAATGAGCTATGCGGGCGATGTGGTCGAAACGATGGCTTCGGTGGGTTTCTCAATGCCAACCGTGGTGGGGCACTCGCTCGGTGGAATGGTCGCCAGTGCCGTTGCCGCTCTCGGGGGCGCTGGAGCGGTGTTGAACGTCGATCAACCGCTTCGGCTCGCCAGTTTCAAAGACGGACTAGCGATGCTGGAGCCAATGTTGAAGAGCGATGAGGCTTCGTTTCTCAGTGGCATTGGCGCGATGTTCTCGATGATGGACGGCGAGCTACCCGCCAGCGAACGCACCCGAATTTTGGCTCATGGTCGTGCTGATCAAGCCGTTGTCCTTGGTACCTGGGCCTCTGTGTTTGCATCCACGGCCGAGGAACTGGACGCATCGGTCTCGGCTTTGGCGTCGGCGATCACGGTCCCTTACTTGTCGCTTCACGGGATCGATCCCGGCCCCGAATACGCCCCATGGCTCACTGGGCTAGTTCCCACGGCAACCGTCGAAATTTGGCCGGGCCTCGGACATTACCCGCACCTGGTCAATGTTGATCGATTCATCACTCGACTCGAAACCTTCTGCGCAACGGTCTAGGTTCGATTGCCGTAATTTGAAGTTCGTGTCGGTGTCGCCGAGGCGCGTGTTTCGTGAGCAAAGGATTTTCATGAGTGGACCAATGGTTGGTGTGAAGGTTGTCGAGATCGGTGTTTGGATTGCGGGGCCAGCAGCGGCGGGGATCCTGGGCGATTGGGGAGCCGACGTCATCAAGATTGAGCCGCCGGAGGGTGACCCCTGCCGGCAGTTTCACGCCATGTTGGGAGGTGACCTTCCAACCAACCCAGCCTTTGAGCTAGACAATCGTTCGAAGCGCAGTATCTGTTTGGATTTATCGAAGCCCGCTGCTCGGGAGATCGCATTGGAACTGATCGACCAAGCTGATGTGTTTGTGAGCAACCTGCGACCCGGAGCGTTGGAACGTTTGGGCCTCGATTACGAAACCCTACGTGTACGTAATGAACGACTCATCTACGCATCGATCACCGGCTACGGGCTCGATGGTGACGACCGTGATCGCGCTGCATTTGATATTGGTGCGTACTGGGCTCGCTCGGGTATTGCTTCGTTGCTCACGCCGCCTGGCGGGTTGCCGCCGTACCAGCGAGGGGGCATGGGTGATCATCCAACTGGGATGTCGGCGGCCGCGGCGATTAGTGCTGCGTTGTTTGCGCGTGAACGAACTGGCAAGGGTCAACACGTTGCTACTTCACTGATGCGACAAGGTATGTACACAGTCGGTTTTGATTTGAACTTTGCGCTCGGATGGGGACGAGTGGCTGCCAAAGCAACACGGGAGTCGATGGCGAGCCCGACCATAAACCACTATGCGGCCAGCGACGGTCGCCGGTTCTGGTTGATTGGTCTCGAAGGCATTCGACACTGGCCATCCCTAGCCCGTGTGGTGGGCCACGAAGACTGGATTACCGACGAACGCTTCGCCACACCGCTCGCCCGAATGCAAAACGCCATTGTGCTGACGGGATTGCTCGATGCAGCCTTTGCTGCCAAGACGTTCGACGAATGGGCATTGGAATTTGCGAAGGACCCATTGATTTTCTGGGCCCCAATCCAAGACGTGGATGAAGTGATCGCCGATCCGCAAGCCTGGGCCGCTGGAGGATTCGTCGACGTTCCCACCCCCGATGGCAGCACCACCACAATGATTGCGACCCCCGTCGACTTTGGCGGCGTGCCGTGCGAACCACGCTCGCTCGCTCCAGATCTAGGCGAACACACCCGAGCCATCCTCACCGAACTAGGCCACACTGAAGCCTCCATCGACGCCCTCTACGCCAACGGCTCCGCCCAAACCCACAAATGGTTCGGCGAGCCAAACTAAAGGTTGATTTCCACCGGCCCGTTTGGCATTTCCGCAATGAGCTTGAGTTCCCCTCCGAGCTGCTCGACCAGTCCGCGAAGTACGTTGACGGAAATCTCGAAATGGCCGGATTCCATTTGGGAAACTGCGGATTGTGATCGACCGATGAGTTCAGCGAGCCCGGCCTGGGTGATTCCCAGACTTCGCCGCAATTCCCCAAGCGTGTATTCGCGCCGCTCGGCATCGAATTCCCGCTGCGCTTCTTCCAGCTGTTCGGCGACCCCCGGCTGGCTATCCAAGGCGTCTCGCAACGTCGACCATTTTTTTGTCTTGGTCATTCGATTCGTCCTTCCCTTTTCAACTCCGCTAGGTATTCGTCGTAGAGATCGTCGGCCACTGGAACGAACTTTCGATACCAATCGTTCCAGGTTGGCGACGACGTATCGCGCTCACTCTTGTCGCCGCCGAGTAACAAAATTGCGCACTGCCGAGGGTCAAATGCGAAGAGAACTCGTAGCGATGATCTGCGGAGTTCCTTCATGTTGTGGTGGCGTGATTGTCTGATTCGGTCGGCGGTTGGACGGCCAACCGATGGACCGACAACTGAGAGGGCCTCAATCGATTGTCGCATCGCAACTTGCTCTTTCTGTGTCAGTTCGCTCCACCAATTCTCGAACTGATCGGTGTACTCAATGTCCCAAGACACAAGTATGACCGATATTCGTGTGGCTTATCAAGGTATTTTCTGCGCTTTCCTGAGCGAACGATGTTTGGAGAACCAACGTACCGACGGGGTATGACAAAAAGCGCAGCGATTTGAGGATGAATCAACCGGCACGGATGAAGGTTCGGACTCCGTCAGCAGTCATTTGCACGGCAATAGCAGCGAGGAGAACTCCGGCCACTCGGGTGATCAGGAGGATGCCGGCATCGCGAACCAGGCGACGGATTACTTCGGAGAACCGCATGGCCAAATACAACACGATATGTACGCAGATGATGCCGAGCGCGAGCGAAAGCCATTGCCCG
Source organism: Acidimicrobiia bacterium (assembly GCA_043718695.1). Classification (GTDB taxonomy): domain Bacteria; phylum Actinomycetota; class Acidimicrobiia; order Acidimicrobiales; family JANYDT01; genus JANMZO01. The sequence continues at coordinate 25,939 of JAYSVF010000054.1, forward strand.
CCCGTTTTGGTGCGTTGGGTGAAGATGATCGTCGCCACGATTGCGCCCGGCCCGGCCAGCAGCGGTGTTCCGAGCGGGACCATGCCAATTGACGCACGCTGTTCTGGGGAGATAGTCGTTGGCTCGACTTCGTTATCTTGCAGGAGTTGAAGCGCAACAAGCAGCAACAGCAAACCGCCAGCAATCTGCAACGACGGAACCTCAACGTGGAGGTAGCTCAGTATCTGGCGCCCCGCAACGGCGAACAACGTAATCACGAAGAACGCGGTGAACACGGCCATAAACGCAGCGCGCTTACGTTCTTTGCTCGAAAGATCGCGAGTAACGGCGAGAAACACCGGCACCGCACCAGGCGGGTCCATGATGACGGTCAGCGTTACGAACACTTCAGCAAACAATCGAGTATTCATGTATCAAGTCTCTCGTGTTCGCGGGGTAAGGTGGGGGTGAACCGAAGGGTGTGAATGGCGTGGCTAGCGCCAGGTCGGTGGTTCTAAGCGGCAGTAGGCGGGATGGCTGACCGGAAGTGTTCCAGTGTGGCGATTGCCTGGTCGAGTGCCTCTCGATTGGGGTTTTCACGGTCTTCGATTCCCCGTTCAAGCAGCCGTCGGGCAACTTGTGAAACCGACTCGCCCTGACTCGCCGCGAGAGTTTCTAATCGCTGGTGAAGTTCTACGGGAAGACGCATCGAGAGGTGACGCATCGCTTCGTTTGGAAGCGGGTCGAGGCTCTGCCCGGTCTGTTCCTCTAGCCACTGAGTAGTTCTGTTTTTGCTCACGGTTCACCTCCGGCTCGGTCGATCGCTTCACCGATGGCGGAGACGATCGAGAGAATGTGCGAACGGTTTGGTTCGACCGCATCCGTTCCTTGAATCAATGCACGAAGGGCGACAAGGATCTCGGCGACCTCTTGTCGTTCGAGCCAAACTCCGTTCGGGAGCCACTCGAGTTGTTCGTACATTGACAGTGTGTGACATCGTAACACGTTCACTGTTCTCAAACAACCTTGCGCAACTGAGCTGATGTTCCTTAGGGTCTGGGGATGGATCGACAGTTGACTGAGTTGGGCTTCTATGCGTTGGCGGGGGCTCCGCAGTCACCCAGGGAGTTGTTGGACGAGGTTCGTGATGCTGAGGCGCTTGGGTTGGGGGCTGCGTTTATCTCGGAGCGGTTCGACATAAAGGAGGCATGCACGATCTCGGGCGCTATTGGTGCGGTGTCGAGCAACCTCCGGATTATCACTGCGGCGACGAACAACAATCTGCGGCACCCGATTGTGACGGCTTCTTATGCGACGACTATGCACCGGCTCACCAACGGACGATTCACGCTTGGTATCGGCAGAGGAATTGAGCCGCTCTTCAAGGCATTCGGGATCAAGCAGATCACCACCGCCGAAATGGACGAATTTGCTCGATTGATGCGCCGGCTTTGGAAGGGCGAAACGGTGATGGGTCACGACGGATTGCTTGGTAAGTATCCGGTGCTGCGCCTCGACACGCGATTTAACGAGGATATTCCGTTGGGCCTCGTTGCCTTCGGTCCGAATTCGTTACGACTCGGTGGGCAATTCTTTGATGACGTTATTTTGCACACATACTTTACCGACGAGACGTTGGTTCGCTGCGTGAAGACCGTGAAAGACGCAGCTGAAGAAGCCGGGCGTGATCCAGCAACTGTGCGAGTTTGGTCCTGCTTCGCCACGATTGGGGACCATTTGCCCTATGCGCTGCAATTAAAGAAATCCGTCGGCAGATTGGGAACGTATTTGCAGGGGTACGGCGATCTCATGGTGAAAACAAACAACTGGGACCCAGCGGTGTTGACCAAGTTCAGAGCCGACCCAATGGTGCAAACAATGGGCGGTTCCATTGATTCGCGAGCAACGACCGAACAGTTGGAGCACATTGCCACGTTGCTGCCCGCTGAATGGTTGGCCCCGTCGGCCAGTGGAAGCGCTGAACAGTGTGCGCGCTTAGTGCAACGTCAACGCGATCTTGGCGCCGATGCAGTCATCCTCCACGGTGCTAACCCAGAACAACTGGCCCCAATCGTTGCTGCATACCGCCAGTTGGTTCCGTAGTTGGTCAGATATGCGTGAGCTACGGGTGTCCGTCCGTCTCTCGGCGAAGCCCTGATGCGCCATTAGTGGCACTTTTTTCACTGGGCCAGTGAAAAAAGTGGGGTTAGTGGCGCATGTAGAAGCTCCATCGAAGTGAAGCTTTACGCATTCGAGAAGTGAGTTTGCCTTAGCGGGCTAGGACGATGGTGGTCCAGCGCAGGAGATCGGCAGCGGCTGCATCGGCGGTGTCGTCACCGGTGATCCGTCGTCCGGTTACTTCAAAGCGCAGGAGACGGTTGCCTGAAGCGAGGGCCAGCGTGTCGAGGAGGCGATGACGAAAGGCCAACAGATCGCCTTCGTAGGCGGGGGCCAGATGATCGCAGCCGTCCCATCCGAGAACTGTGGCCAACCCAGGGAGCACTCGGGTCAGCGAGGCCTGGGCGAGAGCCTGAACGTGTCCTCCATAAACGAGGCGACGGCCGTTGCTGGTTCGAGTGACGTCGCGGTGCACGACTGCTTGATTGAACGTCATCCGGGCCAATGCTGGGGCCAAATCCACGTGGTCGCGCATTGGGTCTTCAACTTGTTCGCCAATCGCCCAGTCCGTCGTCAGCGGAAGTTCGGCGAGGTTCCAGGTCGGTACGTCGGGGATGAAGGCATCAAGCGGCGTGAGCTCGGAAGGGCCGGGGATGGTGGAGGTGTGCCCGGGGGCTGCTGAACCGCGGCAGGGGAGCAGAGCGCAACGCTCATAGGTGGCGACGGGGCCGGCAGCTGTGTGAGATTCGATTCCCAGCCACACCTTGCCACGGAACACGCCGTCTTTGGGTGAAGCATCGGACAGGCCGAGGACCTTCGTAGTGGTTACCAGCGTTTCGCCAACCGTGACGGGACGATGAATCCGAACGGTGCGGTAGTACAGGTTGGCGATCGCTCGTCGAGTGGCTCCGGTGGTTTGGCCTATTGAGTACTGCATGACCAGGCCCGGATTGACTAAAGCGCCGGTTCCGCCCATGGCAGCGAAGGCCCGTACATCGACTGAAGCAATGTGTTGGTCGCCGCTGATGGCCCGGTAGATCACGTTGTCGGCCTCGGTGAAGGTAACCGGCGGCAGCGCAGGTATGGTCATGCCCACATGGAGATCGTCGTAAAAAGGCCCGTCAAGATTCATGGTTGCCAGTCTATGGGAGTGCCGGGCAAACCCTAAAGCCCACGGATCACCGCCTTCGGTTGACGATTTTTCAGGGTCTGTCCTATTGGTCGGTGAGATTGGCTCAACCCAGGGTATTTGGCTCGGTGGGTCGCAAATGGGGGTGAATTTGGGGGAAGCTGGGTGGGATCACCTGGAGGGTATTGGTATGGACCACATTGAAATTCGCGGACTGCGCGTTGTTGGCATTATTGGCGTGTTGCATGAGGAGCGGGTTCGAGCGCAGCCGTTTGAGGTTGATCTTGATCTGGAGGTGGATACTCGCGAAGCGGGGGCGACAGATGATGTGCGCACCACGGTTAGCTACGTGGATCCGATCGAGATTGTGGAGCGGATCATTCGTGATGAGCATCATGAGTTGCTAGAGAAGGTGGCCGCTCGGATCACTGAAGAGCTGCTGATTGATACGCGAATTTCCGCGGTTGAAGTAACGGTGCGCAAGCTGCGGCCACCGATCCCATCCGACATGCATTCGACGGGGGTTCGCATTCGCCGGAGCCGTTCGCAATTGGCCGTTGAGCGTCGTCCGCGGGTTCGGGCGTATGTGGCGCTTGGTTCAAACCTTGGTGACCGTCGTGCAAATTTGCGTGCCGCGATCGAAGGGTTTGATGGAGTTGCGGCGCTTTCAGGTGTTTATGAGACCGAGCCGGTTGGGGGTCCTGGTGGACAGGGCCGCTACTTGAACATGGTCATTGCGCTCGACACCGATTTGGATCCGTTTGCGTTGTTGGCTCGCTGCAGGGCACTGGAAACCAAGGCCGGGCGGGTGCGGACGGTTCGTGATGCACCACGGGAACTTGATGCGGATGTGTTGTTGTACGCCGATGTAACCGTTCAATCAGTGGAGCTCACGATTCCTCATCCGCGTATGTGGGAACGGCGATTTGTGATGGCTCCTTTGGCCGACGTTGCCCCCGACAAGGTTCGTGCCGACTGGGAAACTACGCTGCCTGTCGATGGAGTTCAGCGGGTAGACGGGTTTGAAATATCAGGCCTCGATTTACTTGCTGGTCGTAAGTAAGCAGATTGCTTTCGTGCGTGCCTGCAAACTTTGGTTCTGCGTCGCCAACAGCCGGGCCCGTAATGCTTGACTGGATGCTTGCCAACTCCACACCGTCTGATGTGGAAGCGCGTTGGCTCTTAGCTGTTGGCGGCGATAGCGGCTTCGACGGAACGGATGTGGGCCGGGTAGTGCACCCGTCCGTAATCGACGTTGGATCGCAGCACGATTTCCAGCAGCTCATCGTGTTGTTCGGTGCGTCGCCATGGCATGGCAATGTAAATCGGCAAATCATAGGCGCGCAGACGATCCAAATTCGAGTATATGTGCTTTTGATAGTGGTAACGGCTCTCCCACTCCCAACCCAACGGCGCGAATCCAGTGCCGGGATCCAAGATGATGTTCTGCCGAATTCCCCATCGGTGCGCCTCGGCAAGCTTGGTTTCGAACCATTCACACATCACCTCGACCGCGTCGCCATGAACATGTTCGAGATGCAGCGGATCAACGCCCAACATAAACGGCAACACCACCGGAACCTGTCGTTCGGCGGCCAGCTCCCACATGCCTGGTTGTTGGAGCGCGTCGGCGGCATTCATCACATTGGCACCCGCATCAAGAGCTCGACGCATGATTTCGGAATTCCAGGTGTCGACACTCAAATCAACGGGATTCCCCGGGCGCATCGTGCGGATCGCCGGAATCAAATCTGCGAGGCGCGCCCACTCGGTTTCCACGTCAACCTGGGTGGCCATAAACGTCGACCCTTGACCGCCCAGATCAATGGCATCGGCCCCGTCGGCCAACAGTTGGGTCGCTCGTTTCACCGCACTCTCGGCGCCGGTCACGATGGAGTCTTCGTTGAACGAATCCGGGGAAGCGTTACACACGCCAAAAATCTTCATGAGTGTTCAACGGTAGCGCCATGAGTGGCGAAACCACCAGCACCGGCGAGGTGGTCGGTACACGCCGCTACGAACTTGCTGATTTGCCGCTCGACGATTTGGTAGCTCGGAAAAGTGCCTCGGGGCTGACGGTTGCGGTAATCATTCCGTGCAGAAACGAGGCGGCGACGGTGGGAACGATTCTGTCGCAAATCACCGCTTCGCTCTTTTCTGGTGGGTTTGAAAGCGGTTCTTTAGTTGACGAGCTCATAGTGATGGACGACAACTCCATCGATCACACGGCTGCTGTTGCTTCGGCTGCGGGTGCCAGCGTGGTGCGG
>JAYSVF010000055.1:0-2234 GCA_043718695.1 Acidimicrobiia bacterium
TTCTAAGCCAGTTACGGTCCAAAGGGCAGTGCAGGTGGGTTCCTGGATTGGCGGTGATCGCGATGGCAATCCGTTTGTCACCGCAGAAGTCCTTGAGACCGCGACCCGCCGACAGGCTGCAACGGCACTCAACCGACACTTAACCGCACTCCTGCAGCTCTCCGTTGATTTGTCGCTGTCTTCTCGATTGGTACAAACGACTGCCGAACTCGCCGCACTCGCTGAAGCATCGGGTGATGATTCACCGTTCCGTGCCGACGAGCCCTACCGGCGTTCCCTTCGTGGCATGCACGCTCGGCTGTATGCCTTCGCGACAAACGCCCTTGGAGAATTCGATCAGTTCAACACTCCACGGCCTGCCGTCCCACAACAACCCTATGTGGACTTAGCTGAATTGTTGGCCGATCTTGACACCGTGGCCGAATCACTCAGGTCCCATGGCTCTTCAGCCTTGGCGGAAAAGCGAGTGACCCCAATTCGCCGGGCGGTAGAAATTTTCGGTGCCCATTTGTGTGGACTTGACATGCGCCAGAACTCGGCCATTCACCAGGTCGTTGTTGGCGAATTGCTCCGCGTGGGTGGAGTTTGTGACAACTACGAAGAACTCGACGAAGCAGGCCGCGTGGCCATACTCAGCGCCGAGGCAGCAACAGCCCGACCGCTTCGCAATCGCCAACTTACGCTTTCCGCAGCGAGCGAAGCCGAACTGAGCGTGATCCGCGCCGCGTATGCCGCACAGCAACGATCAGGCGCCGCAATCATTCCCCACTATGTGATCTCCAAAGCAGAATCGGTCAGCGATGTTTTGGAAGTTTTGCTTCTTGGCAAAGAAACTGGGCTCTACGTTCCTGCCGTTGGGGACACCCCGGCGCAACTTAGTCTCGATGTTGTGCCGCTGTTTGAAACAATTGACGATCTTGATCGGGCCGCTAGCACACTCGATGCGCTCCTCAGTCATCCGGTCTACCGCTCGTTGGTACGCATACGTGGCAATACGCAAGAAGTCATGGTCGGCTACTCCGATTCCAACAAAGATGGCGGCTACCTAACGGCCAATTGGGCGCTGTACTCGGCGCAATCAGCACTCGTCGACATTGCAGTGAAACACAACGTACGCTTACGATTGTTTCATGGTCGAGGTGGCACCGTCGGCCGTGGCGGTGGACCGAGCTTTGATGCCATTCTGGCCCAACCTCCAGGAAGCGTCGACGGGGCCATCCGCATTACCGAACAGGGCGAGGTAGTGGCCTCCAAATTCAGCCAAGTTGGCTCTGCTCGACGCAACCTCGAAACCCTGGTGGCCGCCACACTGTTGGCTTCAACACCCAAACCCGACGACTCGTCGGTAGCTGGGAAAAAGACCGGTAAACAACCATGGTGGGAAGTGCTTGATGCACTCAGCAGCACGGCGCTCAACACGTACCAAGAGCTTGTCTACAGAACAGAAGGATTCACCGATTTCTTCCGATCCATCACACCAATGCCCGAAATTGCCATGCTCAATGTGGGTTCCCGTCCGGCGTCGCGTTCTAACTCCAACCGGATTGCTGATCTTCGCGCGATTCCGTGGGTATTCGGCTGGAGTCAATGCCGATTGATGATCCCCGGCTGGTACGGCACCGGTACAGCCTTTGCTACGTACACCGATGGAAATGAAAACCGGATTGCCGAACTGCAAGCGCTCCATGCCACCGAACCGTTCATGCGAGCAACCTTCTCCAACATGGGCATGGTTTTGGCGAAAACTGATTGCAACATCGCTGCGCATTACGCAACCCTTGTGCCTGATGAGAACCTCCGCAACACGGTGTTTGATCGGATTGTCGCAGAGCACAAGAGGGCCCTTCATTGGCATGGCGTCATTACCGGATCCACCGATCTGCTTGCCGACAATCCGAGCCTGTCTCGCTCCATCGCAAACCGATTCGCGTACCTCGATCCGTTGCACATTCTGCAAGTCTCGCTCTTGAAACGATTCCGTTTAGGCGACAACGAGGAACGGGTCACTCGGGGCATTCAACTAACGCTCAACGGCATCGCCACGGGCCTGCGCAACAGCGGGTGACTTGGCGGCGATCGCATCCTGTTGCCAATTGAGTTCGCCCAAACTTGGGCACCATTCACGGTTCCACCCGACGGGGTGCCCGATGTCATTGCTTGTAGGGCAAATTTGCCCGAAGAACACTGAAGGAGGGTTCAGTTAACGCGCCCGGTACTGCATAATTAGCGGTAAT
>JAYSVF010000056.1:0-5111 GCA_043718695.1 Acidimicrobiia bacterium
TCTGAGCAGGTTGCTGTGGATTGGTTCACGTGTACTGGGCTAGTACCGGGCGGCTTTGGGTTGCGGGCGGCGTGGCGTGAGACCGATACGGAGGAGGCCTTTGTGGAAAGCCTTCGCGTGGTTGAAGCGGATGCGAAGCTTGCTGCGGCCCTGGGCAGCAAGCGATGTCTCACCTCGGTAGCGCCGAGAAGCGAAACTCTTGATTTTTATCAGCACTTTGATCTTGTGGTGCCGCGCTTGATTCGTGCCGCACAGATTCTGGCTGACCTTGGGATCATGCTCGGATTCGAATTCGTTGGCCCTTCAACTTTGCGAACCTCCACGCACAAGGATTTCGTGCACACCCTCGATGGAATGCGAACCTTTGCCGCCTCGATTGGCATGCATTCACTCAACACCGGTGTGGTGCTCGACAGTTTCCACTGGCATACCTCGAATGGCACACGCAACGAGATTGAGCACCTTGATTACCACGAGGTTGTTGGTGTGCATATCAATGACGCGGTGGCGGGGCGAGCGCTTGACGAACAGCTTGACGATGAACGCGAGATGGTCGGCGCAACTGGAGTGATCGATATAGCCGGATTTCTGCGGTCCCTGGAGACGATTGGCTATCTCGGCCCGCTAACAGTCAAACCGTGCAACTCGACTGTGCGGTCAATGAGCCCCGATGCCGCTGCGGCTGCGGCCAGTGCAGCCCTCGATCGGGTTCTGCTGCCCTTGGAAGTGTCCCCTAACAAGCTGTGAAGATGTCAAAGCAGACCAGGTTTCACGTTATCTTTCCACGCTAGCTATGGGGGGTCGGCGACTTCGGGAGATCAAACACAACCTCCTGAAAGTCGATCTTTCGATCGGTAAGTCCAAAGTCTACGTAGCTCTGTAAATTTCGCTGCCATTGTTCGGCTCCAGTACCGGCGATTCGTTGAACTGCTTGGTGATTCACCAATTCACCTACTCGATCAAGCATGAGGCGCTGCTCGGCTTGCGTCGATTGGCCACCGGTGTTTTTCGCCAACAGCTCCGAAGCGGCAACAGGGTCGGAACACGCGGCACGCCACCCAGCAGACGAAGCCGCCAAAAAGTCAGCGTACAAAGCCCCATGCCTCTGGAGGAGAGTTTGCTCGGCGAAGTAGACCTGTGAATAGGGGTGCAAGCGATGATGTTTGATCGGCAGCACGTGAACATCGAAACCTACCGTGCCGAGCTGAACGGGCTCGGTCATCACGTACCCCTGCAGGCCGTCAAATCGCCCGGATCGCAGGTGCTCTAGGTCAAACCCAACCTCTTGCAGATCGAGGTCGGCAACCGAAATTCCTTCGAGGGCGAGCACGATCTGCAGCGCGCGTATTCCATCTGTATGCATACCAATTCGTTTGCCTCGAAGTTCGCCGATGCTACGGATGGCTTGATCCTGTTTGCTCATGATGACGAGCGGGGTGTCTTGCAGCATCGAGCCAAACGCCATCATTGACCCACCGTTTGCAACGTGGTTTACGATCAGGTTGTCTTCGGCGCAACCAGCGCTGAACTCCCCCGCTGCCGCTCCCCTGGCAACTTTTTCAAACAACGAGAGGCCATCGTCCTGCCAAGGTTCGAGGGTAACGTCCAAGCCCGCAGCCTCATAGAGTCCGAAATCGCGGGCCCAGTACAAGCCAGCGAACTGCGCACCCGCGATCCAATCGAACCAGAACGTAAGGGACCGTTTCAGCAAACGTTCCTTCTGCGAATTTCGATGCGCCCATCAACCTCGCGAGCTTCATGCACCGTGAGGTCGACCGTCACTGGCCGGCTCATTGCCTTGCCGGTTTCTATGTCGAAGCGACCATTGTGCTTGGGACATTCGATCTGTCCATCACGAACCAAGCCATCACAAAGGTGCACCTTTGCGTGCGAACACAATCCATCGGTCACGCGAACTTCACCATCACCGAGTCGGTACACCGCATAGGTTTCGTCGCCGAAATCGAAGCGCATGACATCGTTCAAACAGAGCGCCGATGACTCGCCAACGTTCAGCCAACCGTTGGTATCGCCAAGACCACCAAGTGATCCAGCCGGTACTTCACTGCTCTCCAGTTCATCGAGCTGGTCAAGCGCATCTCGCTTGCCCAGCAATCCCGCAGGAATTCGTGCTGGCATCGGCGCAAGCGTCGGTGAAGCTCCTCCAGCGGCTTTAGCTCCGGATGCCCCCGCGGTCAAAGACTCTGCGTGGGTCGGAGAAATCGATCGAGAGCTCGTCGGCAAAAGCGGTGTCCTGTCGATGAAAAAGTTTGGCGAGGTCTTTTGTGTTTTGTAGGCCAGCCAGATTTCTCGATAGGCAGCGGTAAACCCCGAATAGCCGGGAGGGAAATCCGCTTTGGTCGCCTCGCTCAAAGCCGGTAGTGCGTGGAAGGGAACGTTGGGAAACATGTGGTGCTCGGTATGGAAGTTCATGTTCCAGTACAAATACCGATGGACGCGGTTCATGCGAATGCTTCGGCTGTTGAGTCGGTGATCGAGTGTGTCTTCGGCCAACCCAGCATGTTGCGTCACACCATAAGCCACCAGTAACCATTTGCCGTAGAAGCTCGGCAACACCACAAACATCAGCGGTTCCACACTCCCCAAACTGAGGCACGCACCGAGTACCGCTATCCAAATCGCAAAGTAGATTCTGGCCGTACGGATTGCCTTTGGTCGTTCCGTTTCAGGTAGATAGTCAAGCTCGTCGGCGGTGAATAGCCCGATGACGTTGAGCAGGATTTTCTTTGTCTCGCCGGGGTTTGACGTGAGGCCGACGAAGTCCTTCAATGGCTTGCGTGCTTGCATGGGTCGTTGGAAGGCAATTTCGGGGTCTCGGCCAACCACGATGGTGTCGCTGTGGTGGCGAATGTGACTCCACCGCCAAGACACGGCTTCGCGCCACACCATAAACGATGCGATGAAATACACCGCATCATTCATCCAACCGGTTTTGAATGCGGTGCGGTGTCCGCATTCATGCCAACGTGAGTCGCTTACGCTGCCATAGAGCGTTCCGTAGACAAAGAACGCCGGAATCATCCACCAGGTACCCCACGCTCGATGCGCTGCGTAACCAGACCCGCCCAGAAGTATGAACCACAAAAGCGTGTCGCGGATGGCTGGCCCATTACGTCGCTGCATAAGCACGCGTAGTTGTTCGCGATCAAGAGGCGTGGTGTACCAGTGGGCGTCGACTAGACCGTCTTCAAACGCACGAACCCTTTCTGGGCCGACGATCGAATAGTCGCGAACTGCGGTATTCATACCGTCAATATTGGCATGGCTTGTGCTCAACAAAGAATTCGAGAACTCAACGACCTGGCTTCGGACGAATGCCACGGCTCGCACTCAACGCAGAATTCAAAAAACTCAAAAACCTAGGTTTGGGTCCCGGGAGTCCCGTTTGGTCGTTGGCGGGCCTGAGCTACCTTGCGTCGCGGCCGAGCAGGTGCATGCTGCGCTGGGCCTCGATCTTGCAACATTGCAACTTTGGTTTCGATGAGCAGCACTCGCACAGACCCTTTGCCTACCGCCCGAAGCCGATGGGGCAATCGTGCTGAGTAGGAGATCGAGTCACCAGCTCGCAGGGTTGAAATCGCTCCAGCGATATCGATCTCTACCCGACCCCGGATTACGTACGCTGCCTCAAACCCGTCGTGCTCGAAGTAATCCAAAAACTCGGGTGGCAGACCGTCGAACTCCAAAACGTGAAACGGGGCCTCGCCGCCGAGCAGTACATGACAGGTTGAAGCCGAGGGTTCGCCATCAGCATCGACCGCTACCGCTTGAACCTCCCTGGCTCGAACCAGAATCGGCGTGAACGCATCGTCGTCCGGGCCACCAAAGAAAGCCTGTGGGGTGGTGTCCAATGCATCAGCGATTCGGTGCAGCGACATCAACGAGGGTCGCGCTCGACCTGTTTCAACCTGCGACAAAAACGGCTGCGACAGCCCTGCCTTGTCGGCTAGATCAACGAGCGTCAACTCCTTGAATAGCCGCCGTTCCCGAATGGCTGAGCCAAGTGGTCCCCAATCTGCAATTTCCAAACCACTAGCCATTATCCAAGTATGACAAAAGCGCCGCGACCCCACGGCCAGTTCAGCACTCTGTTCCCAACGCTCACGAGCACAGGACGCCTTCTGCAGTGGACCCCAAGTGACGAATCCGATCATTTCGAGAAACCACCTGCCAAGGTCCAATATTGACAAGACCAATATTGGATTTGACGAACCTCAACCATTCGCGTGATGCTCGCGCATCTGGACGAGTGAGCCAGGACAGCAAAGGGGAGTTTAAATGAAAGCTTCACATCGAGCCGCAGCATTGGGAACTGCAGGGGCCACCGTGGCCATGTTGTTTACCGTTATGAATATGCCGAGTGCTCCAGCCGCAGGATCCGGTTGGTGCTCAAAGGTAAAGATCAGCTACTTCAAGGGCGGCGCGTCGGATGCGTTCTCTGACATTTTGGAAAAGGGTGCCCGGGCCGCTGCAGCCGATAGCGGCGCAAACGTCACCATCATTGGTTCCGGATGGGATTTCCCGAAAATGGTGCAGGGGTTTCGCGAAGAAATCGCCAAGAAGCCAGATGCAATTTCGTTCATGGGTCATCCAGGAGACGGTGCTATTCGACCCCTTGCCGAACAAGCCAAGAAGGCTGGCATCTTGGTTGACTATGCCAACGTTCCGCCTGCGGAAACGTTGAAGAACGTGGGCGGCGCTTTCGTTGGAGCAAACCTTCGCTTAATGGGTGAGTCGCTAGCTGCCAAATCAATCAAAGACTTTGGATTGGTGTCCGGCGACGAAGCAATTGTGGCTGGCACCTTCGGCGTGCCTGGTCGTTCCGATCGTGAAGATGGAACCGTGGCCGTTCTTGAGAAGGCCGGAGTTAAGGTCAACAAACTGAACTTGAACACCTTGGGCGATACCAACGGAAATCCCGATCTTGCCACCGCATCGATCACCGCCAGCGTCAAGAAGGCAACGAAGCTGAAGTTGATCGTTGCCGCCGGTCCAGTTCTTGGGAATATGGGTAACTACTTCAAGGCTGCTGGCCTCAAGCCTGGCCAGGTAAAGGTCTCCGGTTTTGACCTTGGTGCAACGGTGTTCGC
>JAYSVF010000057.1:0-12518 GCA_043718695.1 Acidimicrobiia bacterium
GTGAGGGCAAAATTGAAGTCCAAACCAGCCGATTGTGACCTTGACTGGGACCCGACCGAAATCGTGCTCAGGGTGAAAGGCACGAAGACAAGTGTTGAAGAAGGAGGGTGCCGTGGTGACATCGGGCCCTACTGTCCAGGCGACTGCCAACAACTTGCGTTCGGCGCGTCAGTGAACGTCGGCAAGATTCGCTGCACCTCTCTTCCGGAAGGGATGCGGTGCCAGGCAGCAACGGGGAAGCGCAAGGGCTTTCTCATCGCAGCTCGATCGTGGAAGCGAATCTAAACCGATGAAACCTCAGAGGTTGAGCCGAGTATCTGTAACGGTATTTAAGCGTTCGCCTGAGATCGGTCTCAGCTGGTGAAGTGGTGGGTATGAAGGGTTTCGTTGACTTTTGAGGGGTCTGGGTACAAGATCCTTTTGTGAACCTATGGCGCAGGCTTGTTGTTGTTCCACCAGTTGGTTTAGTTCTTTGTATGACGATGGGTGGTTTGGCCTCTTCAGCTCAGGCGGCCAGTCCAGTTTCGGGAAACCAATGCAAGAAGAAGCAAGTTGGAATTTCGATTTCCGGACTTACCTGCCAGAAGCAGGGGGCCAAATACGTTTGGAGTCGTACAGTTCCGGCTGGGTCTAAAGCTTCCTCCTGCGATCCGAACTACGAGCCCTGCGTTCCAATCGCCAGTGACGTTGATTGCGCCGGTGGGTCGGGAAATGGTCCCGCTTACGTGCAGGGTCCCGTTCGAGTAATTGGAGTCGATGTCTACGGGCTTGATCGCGACGGCAACGGAGTGGGCTGCCAACCTCGCTAGAACTCGTCGCGCCGATGACGAAGGCCCAACGGTCAAGCACCAAATTTCCGTTCTGTTCGATGGGACACGTTTCACCATTAGCCCCAAGGCACTGGCGACCGCGACATGTCTCGACGTAAAAAATGAACTCGGCGGCGAAAGACCGACCATCTACTGTCCAAAAATCCCGAAGTAGCTCAACGCGACATCAGAACTTCGGTACCCCTGTTCGCGCAGGTCACCCAATCGCACGCATGCGGTTGTTGCGGGGGTTGTGCTCAACTTCGGCGAGGCCTAGGTGTTCCATGAGTGGCGGGACGTACATGCCGAAGCGGCCTCGTAGACCTTTCTTGAGGCCATACCATCCGCCGACGGGGTTGTTCTCGGATCGTCCCCATGCTTCAACGGTGCCGTCTTTCGCGGGCTTTTGTTCGTCGGCTGAGCCCAGATCAACCCAGTCGCCCGCTTCTTTCAACATGGCGTGAAGATCGGTAAGGCACCGTGCGTCGTACAGCAGCACGGTTTTCCCGACGGTGCAAACAATCACCTCAACGCCTCCGCGCACGTCTCGATGCATGGTGTATTCCGAGGAAAGAGGCGGCGTCTTCAATTGCCATGGATCCTCACCGGTTCCCGATCCACTGCTTGTTGGCTCAGTCGTCATCCCAACTCCTTCGGTCATAGTTCAAACACTTCACGCTACGCCGCACAAACCGCTCCCGTTTACTGAGCCCGGCTACTTTGCGCCGACGAGCCACTGGCGTTTTCCTTGACCCTCCAACAAACGGGCAGAGGTCATGCCGGGGAAGTGCATGGGGAGCAGTGCGGTGTCGGGTTCTTCGGCTTCGCGGACCAGGGCTTCCCGTGTGCGTTTTGCAAGGGCCCGGTCGGTGTCGTACAGAAATTCCCATTCGGTTTCGGTGAGCTGCGCTGGGCAGTGCAGTGCGTCTCCGAGGACGATGAGGCGCTCAGTTCCGCTAGAAATCACAAAACTCGTATGCCCTGGCGTGTGACCCGGGGTGTGCCGCGAAGTGATTCCTGGCGCCACGGTTACTCCATCAGCATCAATCAGATCCACTTGCTCTTCGACAATCCGTAATCGAGCAGCGCGCTTACGACCCCCGCCGCTCCCAACGACGAAGTGCTCCCAATCCGCTGCACCAATTCGTATGCGCGCATTTGAGAAGACGGATTTTCCCTCAGCCTCGAGCCAACCGCAATGATCGGAATGCAGATGGCTTACCGTCACGATGGTTATGTCGCTCGGTTGCAATCCTGCCGCGGCCAGATTGTCAATGAGCGCTGCGCCGTGAAACATTTCATCATCAGTCACCCCTACCCCAGCATCCATCAGCACGATATCCTCGCCGGTTCGCACAACGAAAGCACCAACGGGAACCGTAAGTTTCCCGTCGGCACCCAAGAGATGCTCGTGACCAGTCCAATCGCTAGGGTCATCGCCCACGGTGAACATCGTTGGTTCCAAGATGGCCACCCCATCGAAAATCGGCTGCACCACAATGTCCCCAACCCGAATCACGTCCATATCCGAGTCTTGCAGCCGAACTCCCGAGGCAACAAGCGAATAGTCAGCAAAGGACATTCGAACGCTGCCACCTGATGGAGTTCACTGAAGAGTCTCGAGCGGGCTCGCCCAGACGTCGACCGCACTACGTTTCGGTGGTTCTCTGCTTTCTGGTTGGGCCGATTCAGTCAGCAAAATGGTGAACAATGCGACCCAGGCAAGTCACGAAGTGCGAAAACGGAGCGAAATGAGCAATCCAGTCGCATTTGTTCACCAGGCAGCTAGGCCTGAACACCTGTGCCAGGGAACGTTAGTGTGGGCGGGGTGAAGCCAATCGCTGCGGTGCTTTTCGATTTCTCTGACACGTTGTTTTGGAAGGATGCAACCATTCGTGTGATCGCCATCGGGAAACTGGCGGGACTCTCGCTCGATCCGATAGAGGTTGAAGAAATCGCCGGTCGAGTGATTGCACTGTCGGCCAGCCCGGAGGAGATCGGAAAGGGCCGAGATCTCTCGATGCAGGCCCATCGACTTTGCTGGACAAATCTGTATCGCCCCTTTGATCGTCTTGCCCCGGAGCTACATCCACCGCTTTCGGTCAGAATCTATGAGGACGCGGCGAGTGGAGCAGCTCATGTCCCCTATCCCGACACCATCCGTTGCATTGATACTCTCGCCGCCATGGGAATTCCGATGGGTGTCGTGAGCGATATTGGCTGGGATGTGCGGCGCCCGTTTGTGAACCACGAGATTGCTGATCGCTTCAAGGTGTTCGTGCCATCGTTTGCGCACGGTTGCGAGAAACCTGATCGCCGACTGTTCCAAGCGGCGTGCGATGTGCTCGGGATTGAGCTCGACGAGGTTTTGATGGTCGGCGACAGCCCGGAACGCGATGGTGGAGCAGCGAAACATGGTCTGCGCGCCTACATAATGCCGCCCTGGTCTGGAAGTGGTGATCGTGGACTGATGGCGGTCCCAGCAATCGTGCAAGCATCGAGGAGCTAACGCCTCTGGCGAAGTTGCGCAGAGCGTGACAGCAAGTAACCATGCAGTGACCATGCAGTGACCATCCAGTGACCTCGATTGCTTCCCACAGTTTGCTCAAGATCGGAACAAATCACCGGAACCTAGTTCTGCTGCAAAGGAGGTTTCGCAGCGGGCTCTAGCTCAGATCGATTGCCCCGAACGCGGCGGCAATCGCAGCATCAGCGACTCGCACTCGACCCCACAGTGACAACAAGAGATCCGATGCGCTGGCCCGCAACTCAAGGCTAGGGCCCGCTGTCAGGCCGTCATCAGAAGTGTGAGGAAAGAGCACGGCGTTCCAGTCGCAGTCGGTCGCAGCAAGGGCAACAGGCGGCGGCTCGGCACCGTCACGAAGCTCACGCGCAAACACATCAACGAACTCCTGCAAGCCCACTATGGCAACGTCAGTAGGTATCGGGCGAGCAACGCCGACTGCGTTCGCCGCATCCCAAGCGTGCACAACCACCTCATTGAGTTGCCGACGTTTCACCCAGGCAGCGTTTTGCTCCGGTTCCCACCACGTCCACAGCGGCACATCATCTGCGCACGTAGCAAGTGCCGATACCAAAGTCGTTGTCTGCAAACGAAACCACTCGATTGGCTCGGCCCCTCCCGGTAAACCGCGCAATCCATCTGTCGGACGGACCATCAGCCGATCAGAAACAATCCGAACCCAAAACCGTTGCACCTCACCAATGTGCACAACCAGATCACGAACGGTCCACGCCGGGCAGTGTTCTACTTGAGCGCCCATATTTACCGACGCGGAAACGGCCAGTGCTTCTGACTCACTCCGAAGTTGTTCGATCATCTCGACACTTAGCATCGCAAGAACCTAGCTCGGGAGTGCTCCACTTACGTAAATTTTCGTGCGCCTGTGCCGCGGCTCGGTGTTGTGACGATTTGTACGCATATCCGTCACAAACCGTCACAACGCTCGACAACGGCTCTACCGCTGCATGTCGTTAGTTGCGAGGGACCTTTGACCAGGGGCCGGTTTTGTCGAGACGCGGTTCGCCCGGGAGGCCGAGGACTTGTTCACCCAAAATATTGCGCATGATTTCCGAAGTACCACCCTCAATCGAGTTAGCACGTACACGTAGGAATCCATGACGAACCCCGCCCGAAGCCCCGTCGGCATCTGAAGACGTCGGTCGGCGCGGCGTGTAGTCATAACCAACTTGACCGGCCGGACCCAACAGGTTCAAAGCGAATTCCATAACCGCCTTGTTAAACTCAGCAAAAGCCAGCTTCGCTACAGAACCTTCAGGGCCGGGATTTCCCGCACGAGCTTTTTCCGAAGCACGCAAGTTGGTCAGCCGTCCGACTTCGCCACGAACCCACAACTTCATAAGCTGATCTTTCTTGGCTGGATCGCGGTCACCCTCGGGCGTCTCCTGCCAGATCTTCACGAGCTCCGTCGCCAAACCACCCTTCTTCACAACACCGGTTCCGCCGCCACCAATAGCCGTCCGCTCATTCATAAGTGTGGTTAGTGATGCTCGCCAACCTTCGCCGACGGCACCAATGCGGTTCGCGTCGGGAATTCGAGCATCGGTGAGGTACACCTCGTTGAATTCTGCTTCGCCGGTAATTTGGTAGAGCGGACGAACTTCAACCCCGGGCGAGTGCATATCCACGGCAAAGTACGTCATCCCTTTGTGCTTGGGTGCGTCTGGATCGGTGCGGGTTACGAGCATGCCCCAGCTAGCAATGTGGGCGAGCGTGTTCCAAACCTTCTGGCCGTTCACGATCCATTCGTCACCATCGCGCTCGGCTTTACAGGCCAACCCGGCAAGATCGGATCCGGCACCGGGTTCGGAGAACAGCTGACACCAAACGTGTTCGCCGGTGAACATGGGGCGAAGGAACCGGTGACGTTGCTCGTCGTTGCCGTGGGTGAGAATCGTTGGACCGGCGAGGGCGATGAAGAACGTTCCTGGTTCCTGCGGCTGTGCCCCGGCTTTACGCAGGCGTGACTCAATCAGCTTGTTGAATTCCGGACGCAACCCCAAGCCACCAAAGCCCACGGGAAAGTGCACCCAAGCCAAACCCAGGTCATAACGGGCCCCGCGGAACGTCACGTTGTCGACGGTTTTTGGATCGAATTGGCTCAGCAAGCTATCGATCGCTGCATTCACGGTCGCAGTATCAGCGTCAACCGAAGTTTCAACGGGGGCAAGGGTGTCAGTCACCTTGACAGTTTCCCGCAAAACTCGCCCCCGCACCAAAACCTGAGCCGAGCGTCAGGTTTGCGTGTGGACACGACCAGCTTCGCCCCCGCTTTTGACCAGACTTGAAGGCTCCCGACCTTGGCACGCTCAAGTGAAGTGGTGTCGGAGTGCGGTCAATTCACCCTTCGCTAACGGGTGTCGTGACCGGACTCGAGGGTGAACCTGCCGAATCGCGGCGATGGTAATCAATCGAAAGATCCCAAGACCCGCTGATGAGCACCACCGAGAGAACTACTCAGGAACGTAGATGGGTTCGCCGCGCCATTTGTCGCCCATGGACTCGTTTTGGATGCGTTCCTGCAGCAGGACGATCCCTTCTAACAACGCTTCGGGGCGGGGCGGGCAACCGGGGACGTAGACGTCAACCGGGATGATCTGATCGATGCCCTTGGTGACAGAGTAGCTATCCCAGTAAGGGCCGCCGCAGTTGGCGCAGGAACCCATGGAGATTACGTACTTCGGCTCAGGCATCTGCTCGTAGAGACGCTTGATGGCAGGGGCCATTTTGTCGGTCACGGTACCGGAGACCACAACGAGGTCGGCTTGGCGTGGTGAGGCCGGGAAGGGGATAACGCCGAGGCGCATCACGTCATACCGGGGGGAGGCGAAGGCGGCACCCATCTCGATGGCGCAGCAGGCGAGGCCCCACTGGTAGCACCACAGGGAGTATTTGCGGCTGTAGTTGAGCAGCCAGGTGAGTGGCTTGGCGCCCTTCTTATCGAGGAGACCCTTCTCGACTAGACCCATCGCAGGACTCCCTTTCGCCAGGCGTAAATGAGGCCCAGCAACAATATGAACACGAAAATCGCCATTTCGATCAGGCCAAACACGCCGAAGTACTCAAGTCGCAGCGCCCACGGGAAGAGGAAAACCGCTTCCACATCAAACATCACGAAGAGCAGGGCGAAGATGTAATAGCGAATCTGGCTTTGTGACCAACCTGCACCAACGGGGTCTACACCCGATTCGTACACGGTCAGCTTTTCGACACCCCCCGTGGTGGGGCGTACAAGGCGAGAAAGCGACAACGTACCGCCGACCAGCACAATGGCGGCCGCGGCAAGAAAAGCCACAATGAGATAGCTGCGAAGGAAGTCCGACACGGCCATACACGTTAGTGCCCGTCACCCCCTTCAACCAACCACACCTTTATGACGTCGACGACGACTCAATCCATTTCGGTGACGCAAGTAGCAATTCGGTCCCCAGACCCGTCGAAATCCAAGCGGTTCCCGCGAATTGCCCCTCTGTTCGAGTTGGCCGCAAGCAACTTTTGACGGGCCTTCTAAACTTTCGCCCACCACCCAAGTGGATTGCGTGTCACGCGAAGTGGTTGAGAGCAGGTCGCTTGTTGCTGCAGGAACGTATGAATCTGCGCCCCGCACAAACCAGGTGACCGTTCGCTCGACGAGACCGGCGACCTAGGCGGCGGCGCGGGTTTTGCGGAGGAGTGGGTCGAGGAAACCCAGCGTTTTATCGGCGATGCGCAACACACGTCCGGCCGCACCAGGAGTTTCGGAATCCACGAGGTTCCCCATTACGGCGAGCGTGATATCGGCAACGGCTTGTGACCCAACGGCCAAACGCAAGCCCGGTCGGAGCAGCCATGGGTGCCCGATAACGAAACTGAATCGGCGCCCCGTCCGCAGAAACGCATCGAACCGCGCACCGATTTCACGGTCATACAACGCCGGTGCCGTCGCTGGATTGGCCAGCATCAAATCAGCGGCGAGCATGCCCGATTCAAGCCCGTAATCGATACCTTCACCGTTCATGGGATTTACCAAACCAGCAGCATCGCCAATGGCCACCCAACCATCACCATGACGGCGCATCGTGCTCATCGGCAAACGCCATGCGCGCGGACGATCAATATACGGCCCCAGCGACCAAGGGCCACGTACTAAGCCCGCATAGGAATCCAACAGCTTGTTCAAGTTGAGCTTTTTGAAACCCTTCATGGTGCTCAGTGCGCCGACGCCAATATTCACGGTGCCATCGCCTGCTGGGAACATCCATCCATAGCCAGGAATCGGCGTGCCGTGTTCGTCTTTCAACGTGAGACACGATTCCAACATCCGATCGGCATGACGGGGGGATTCGGCATAGGCGCGAATGGCCAAACCAAAGGGCTCATCGTGATTGCGTTCGGCGCCAAGCATCTTGTTGATGGCACCCGGAGCACCTGCAGCAATGATCACCGAATCGCTGTGCCAATCACGACCATTAGCACGTACACCTATAACTTTCGGTTGCCCATCAGCGCCAAGCGAATCAGCCAACAGCGGTGTCGCTTCGTGCTCGTAAAGCATTTCCGCACCAGCATCAGAAGCAGCCTGCATCAGATACGCATCAAAGGTCTTGCGAGGCCAAACCGCACCGTACGCAGGAAATCGAGCAGAAGCGGGCCACTGCAACTCGCGCTGGGTCTTGTGCGCGATCATCCGTAACCCGTCGATCCGATGCGCGCCGTCAACGCTGAGCTTCAACTCTTGCAACGCAGCCACCGCCCTCGGCGTCAACCCGTCGCCACACACCTTGTCGCGCCCGAAAGCCCCTTTTTCAAACACGGTTACCTTTGCCCCGGCATGCGCTGCCCGAATGGCCGCCCCCGCTCCCGCCGGCCCCCCACCAATCACCAAAATGTCGCGCTTTTCCACGCCGTCCAGTCTCCCAGCCTCGGCGCACTACCTCTTCGCATCAACCCAAAACGTGACCAAAGCCCGACAGAAAACTCCTAGATGCTCGAATTCAAAGGAACCCTTGCACTGGATCTCGTTCGCAATCAAGGAGTCCGGGCTCTCGACGCGCTCCATGTTGCGGTCGCGGCGATTGTCTTGCCCGAACTCACCGGCCCGGGCGACGTAGCGACATTTGCCCCCCGAGATACCGAGCAAGGCGATGCGGCAAGAGCTTGCGGGTTGCTGACGGTGTAAACCACTTAGTAATCCTGCGAGCCCTCCATCTCACTCCGCTTCGAGGCCGCAGCCCTCAGCGGTTTTTGGCGACGACCTTTGCCACCTTGGAGAGCAAGCCTTGCTTCGGTTTGGCGGCGACCTTGGCCTTCTTGATTGTGGTGGTAGGCGAGATCCGGGCCTTCGCTTTCGGCTTCAACGCAAGCGCATTGGGTTGGGCTGCCGCTACACGCTTACGAACCGTCGTCGTGGGGATTCGTTTTGGCTTGCCACCCGGAACGTTCGGAACGGTCGGGACCGTCGGGATTGTTGGCGCTCTTCGGCCAAACACCGAGGTTGTGGTTATCGAGGCCTTCGTGGTCGACGACGCCTGCAGCAACGATGTGGCTTTCGTCGTTGAGGTACTAGAGCTCGTGGTGGAGTTCCCGTCGTTGTTCAGGTTCGATCCTGAACTCAAGGTTGCCACTGTTGGAGCAGGCGCAACCGTGGTCGTGGTTGTCGTCGGCTCCGGTGCCGCTACATCGAAGCCAGCTTGGGGAACCGGAATCGGAGGGCGTGCCGACGGGATCGGATCAATGTCAGTTCCTGCGGGAGTGTTCACAAACGTCGTCGCGGGCTTCGCAGTTGTTGTCGTTGTGCTGCTGGTTGGCGCACTCGTAGCTACCGTGGCCGACGTGGCTGCAGGCGGGTTCGTTGTGCTCGTAGTGGTGCTCGATGGGGTCGTAGATGTAGTACTTGATGAGGTGCTGCTTGTTGTGGTGCTGCTTGTTGTGGTGCTGCTTGTTGAGGTGCTGCTTGTTGAGGTGCTGCTTGATGTCGAGGTCGGTGTCGTACTGCTTGGTGTGCTCGAGGTCGTCGATGCATTTGGGGTGGTCGTGCTGGAAGCACTGGCATTTGGTTGCGTTGTCGTCGTGGTCGAACTGCTCGTTCCACTGGGCTGCGTGCTCGTTGTGCTCGATGGGCTCGTCGTGCTCGTTGCGGGTGAAGTCGTTGAACTGCTGGAAGCGGGTACCGTCGTTGACGCCATAGTTGTCGAAGGCACCGCGGTGGATGCAACAGTCGATGCAACGGTGGTCGCCACGATCGATGTGGTTGAACTGGTCGTGGTAGTAGTAGCCGCGGCACCAACACTGGTGAACAGCGAAAGATCGGCATGGGTAGCGCCAAGGATCTGCGCAGGATCAGCGCCAAGCCAACCAGAGAGTACCGACGCGTACACCCGTCGAAAGTCGAGAGATGGCACAAGGTTCTGATCACGGTCGAGCGAAGCAAGCGGCGCGGTGTCACCGTAGATCCCACCACGCACCCCGTTACCCGCTGCAAACATCACACTCGATGTGCCGTGATCAGTTCCGTTGGAGTCATTCATGTCGGGCCGCCGACCAAATTCCGAGAAGGTAAGTACGGTTACTTTCGCGGCGGCTTCGGGCGTGAGTTTGGAAAAGAACGCTTCAAGCGAAGCATCAAAATCCCCAAGCAGTTTCGCGTGCGTGGCAGCCTGATTTGAGTGCGTATCAAATCCACCAAAGCTGGCCGAAAGTACCCGCACCCCAAGGTTGGCGTTGATCAGATTCGCTGACATTAGCAACTGGCGCTGCAACCGCGAAACACCATCGGGAATCCCCGTCCAAGCTGGTGTGGCGGTAAAAGAGGCCTCTATAGCCCGCACGTTCACATTGGCTAAACCGTCCCCGAGCAGCCCCAGCGCCGACGATGTTCCAGCAGCTGGTTTCATGGCACGGATTGCCTGGGTGAGGCGAAGCTCATTCGCATCGTTGACGAGTGATCCCAGTGCGCTTTGGCTGTACAACGGAAGATTCAATGGGTGCGAAGTTTCGCTCTGCAACTGCAAAGGCACCGATGAGCCAAAGGAGATCATGCGAAACAGGTTTTCCGGTTGCGTGGCATTCCAACGGCCCAACCAGCCAGACCTTGGGCTCGTATCCGATGCGCCGCCACTTCCCGCGCCCCAAGCCCAGTGATCAAACGAGGAGAAGTGACTTAATGAAGGGGGCACGTAACCAACGTTTCGCAACACGGCCACATTGCCGGCACGAAACCGATTGGCCAGAGAAGGAAGACTTGGATGCAAAGCCGTATCTGCACTTATAGTCAGTGAGGTGCCGTTGGGAATGGCTAGGCCTTTTCGGAGATCGAAGTACTTTGGATCGGTGTAGGGGATCACCGTGTTGAGGCCATCGTTTCCGCCACCAAAATAGATGAGCAGTAAAACGCCATCTCCACGATTACCGCCGCCCGTTGTGCTGCCAAAGGCTTTGCGCAAAGGACCCATCTGGCTTAATGCGGCTGCCCCCATCTGACCAGCGGCCACAGCCCCAGCGATTTTGAGAAACTGACGCCGGTCTAAACGTCCGGTTCGGCGCAGTTCTGCGTTAGCTTCCACTACTAAGCGTTCATGCATGAGGTCATCGTTCATGATTAGGCCAATCCAAATTCAGGGGTGAGTGCAACAAGACGAAGCAAGTGAAAGCGAAGATCTCCCGCATTCGCTGCTCGATGGGTGGAAACCCACGCTTCAACAGCGGCGCGGGTTGAGCTCAGGACAGCGCCAAGACCGAACAAATCAAGGATGCGCTGCACCAGTTGTTGCGTAGTAAGCGTGGCGTAGTCAGACAAAAAGCCGGCATTGATTGCTCGCCAGGCAACACGTTTTATCGCTTCGTCTTTTAGCCAAACCGCGTTCTCGGTTATCCAGAACTGATTCTGTTTCCATCCCGCCACATTCGGTGGCTCAAAGACCAGTTGACCCATATCGCCAAGCGTGTAGTCAACGTCGGTTTCCGTGAAAGATCGGCCGGTGATTTGGTGAAGTTTCACTCCGAACTCAACAGGAGTTCGCACCAGACCAATCTTTGCTGCGGGCGAGTAGAACTCCGGGCGCAACAGCATGAATCGCACGAGTGGACCAATCCGCATTCCACCTTGCACAAAGACATTAGTCAGTGCACTTAGCAATGCTTCGTCGGGATCGGGATAGGCAAAAAAGGCCCACAACTTTCGAGCGATGAACCGCGCACAAACGGATTGACGTTGACCGTTCACGATCGCCGAAATCACATCCGGGCCATTCCAGTTTTTCGTTTCTCCAAAGATGGTTTTGAGGCCGGTGTCGTGCCAGGTAGGCCGGAACTCATAGGTTTCGGCAATATTGTCTCCGTACCATTTGACGCCATGCCCGGTCCACGCGCGGGCCACTTCGGCAACGTCACTTTGGTTGTAACCCTGGTTCACGCCCATGGTGAACAGCTCCATGAGTTCCCGTGAGAAGTTTTCGTTGGGCGAACCCTTGCGGTTGTCTTGTCCGTCAAGAAACATGATCATCGCTGGGTCGATTGAAACGGCTTGGGCCATGTCATGAAACGATCCAACGGCATGCGTACGGAAGATCCGGTTTTGGTTCAGCATCAACTCGGCATTGCTTACCTTGGAATACGAAGTGGCAAAGTGACCGTGCCACAAGAACGTGAGCTTCTCCTGCAGCGGTGCTGGCTGAAACGCCATCCGATCAAGCCACCACCTGCGCAGTTGCACCAGCCGCTGCCAGTCACCAGGCGGGGTCGCAAACGCAAACGACGAATCGGGCTCATTCACACTGAAGTCAAGAACACGGTTGACCGCTTGGTCGAGCTCAAGTGCAGACCACTGCGCCAACACCGCAGGGGTAGCGAGGTAGCCGCACCGTTTCAACAGGTGGACGAGATCTTCGGGATTCGCGGGCATGAAGCTCCCTCGTTCCTAGTAGTGCGTGTTCGCAGAAATCGAGAAGAGCTACCTCTTCTCAAAACGATTCGAAACAATCCGAAACGATGCTGCACTCCACTAGCCAGGGCGAATTCCCCGACACCTAAGTATCGGCAAATCCTCCTGATCCTCTTGACCCCCTTTCATTTCTGAAGGTAGGTTCGCTTATCGTGAGGTGCATCAAAACAGCATGAGAATCATGAAGCCTCGGCTAGGTCGGTTGACTCATTGCCGCCTCTGCTTCACCGCTGCCAAGACTGTAACCAGG
>JAYSVF010000058.1:0-5095 GCA_043718695.1 Acidimicrobiia bacterium
AGACGGAATTATAGAAACGGTTCCCTCCCTCTCGCCCCCGTCGGTTTTAACTGGTGGGTCTCGCGTCTACAACCTTTTTGGAGTTGGACCGACGGGGGACCTTCTTGTGCAAGGTGGGAGTCGTGTTGTTAGCGTTACGCCTTCCGGGGCGAGTCAAGTTGTGGCTGGCGGTGGCAGTTTCGATCTGCTTACTGGAGCCCTAGCGACCAATGTCAATCTCGGCAATTCGTTCGATGCCGTTGGCTTGCCGGATGGCAATGTAGCTGTTGCAATCAATGGCTATGGTTTGGTCTATCAGACAGGGAGCAGAGGGTCCTTCACCCGCATTGCAGGGGCGATCCGCGGGCAGGTGGTGGCTCCGGAGCATTTTCGTCGTAGCTTGGGGGGAGTTGTTCGGTCTGGGGACGGGTCCATAGTCGTTTGGAGCGGAAGCTTTGGAGGCGTCGACGGGGGAATATGGCGTTTCGAAAATGGCGTTTTCGCTCGGGTTGCCGGATCTGAGGTTCCGAATAGTCCTGTTTCACCGATGGATTTGGCGGCAGGCTGCGGACGCGACTTGATGGTGAACGACTACGGCAGAAGTTTGATACGCGTTGACGGGCAAGGCCGAATTTTCGAAATACACGATCCATTTGCAGAGAACCCTTCTGCTCCAGTGCAGGTCGTCCACATGGGTGGCGAATGCGGGGCGCTCTATGCATTCGACTATTCGGGGCGGTTGCTGAGAATTGGGGCCGACGATCAGGTTTCTGTGATTTCGAATACCGTGCCTATCTACGTAGCGGGGTTTCGGCCTGACGGACAAGGCGGAGTGTATGCCTATGACTTTGGACCTTCGTTATGGCATTTCAAGAATGGAATTTGGACGAACAAACCCACTTCGGGCCGCGTAATTGACGTTGTTCCGGGTGCAAACGGGTCCGTTTTTACTCTTCTGGCTACTCCGTTGCCGGCGAATTTGATTTCGCTGGTCGAATCTTCCCCTGGAAAGGCTGACCGAACCGTGTTTGTCAACACCGTTTTTTCCGCGGAACGGGTTCCGCTTTTGGACGGTTCGGCCGCCGTTACTCCTGTCGCAGTTTCCTCAATCGCCTATGATCCGGAGGGTTTTCTTTGGATGATCGATGATCACCGCTTTCTCCGGACGGTGCGGGTTGGCCGGGCGATGCAGGCTTCACAGACCAGTGTTTCATCGGTGCCGCCCAGGGGATCATCTTCTCCGGCGGCGCCGCCGAATGGAACCCCGCTTCCAAGAGGCGCTGCCACTGCCGCCGGTTAATAGGAGGGCGCGTTCGGTAACTATCTGCCGGGGGTCGTCCCGGAATTTCGCGATTGTTTCGTGGGGCGGCCGGGGCGGACGGAGTGCGTGGGGAAGTGTTGCCGATGGTGTGTGCGTCGGAGCGCATAGAGCGTCGGCGAAATTCGAACGACATGGCACTCATGGTGAGCGGTGTGCGACTCGTTGATACCGGCAGGACCGAACTTTGTGATGGCTTGTCGATTTCGATAAGCCCGATGCGTCCGTTGAGGGTTTGCTCTTGTGAGGCGAAGAGTCTGTGAGCCGGTTTTGTTGGGAATCTCGACGATGACGTTGGGTGGTGGATGTTTCGATCTTGATGCAGGGCCGGGTGGGGTGTTGACCAGCGTGAAGCCGGGTGTGTGGCCGTCGTGGCATTGTGTTGGAGCGGACGGGTGCTGAGGCGTGGTTGGGTTGATCTCACGGCTGGCCAACTTGGGGCAGTGTGGCCGGTGCATGCCAGGTTGGTTCTGCGGCTCGAGGTGATCTTGCTTCGTTGACCGAGCGGAAGCGGCTGGGTGAGGCCGATTGACTTTCGCATTTTTGGATCTGTATTTTAGCTTGCCTTGTTGAGTTGAATGCGGGTGCCGTCTGGGTAGTTGATTTCTATGTTGATGGTTCCGCCGGTGGCTTGGGCGTATCGTGCGAGGGTTGATAGTTGGAGGTCTTGTTGGTGTTCGATTTCAACTACGCGGGATCGGGGGAAGCTGGTCTGTCAGGGTTGGAGGGTGTTGGTTAGGAGGCGTACTTCTGAGGCTCGGTAGGTCGACAGGCGAATGTCCTCTTCGCCGTTTTCGTTGAGCAAGATGCTTCCATCTACGTCATGAATCGAGAAGTGAATGCGGACGTGAAGGTTGGTTCCAGTGCCGTACGTCTCATTTATTTGGTCGGTTCTGGAGCCGGTGAGCGTGTCGACTTCGACGATTTCTCCCACGTTCATGGTTGTTCCTTCGGTTGGTTCAGTTGATCGGATGTTGGGAATTGGATTTGCGTCGTTACGGTCTGATCGAGAGCGATTGCTAGCTGGTTGAGCAAGCGACTCGTCAACCCCCGTCGTAGTCCCATACTGTGTCAAAATCTCCGGGCTCTTCTTTCGATGTCACGAAACTGCCGTTGAGCCAAACGCGGCTGCAACCTGCATCGGTTATGCGTCGATTAGTTGGTGGGCGCGTTGGAACGAAACGCCGAGGAGTGTGCCGATGTCTCGAAGGGGTATTCCTGCTGTTGCGAGATCGGTAGCGAGTGCGCGTGTTGCTGTGGATGCGGCCGTTTCGAGTTCAGCGGCTTTGGCTCGCTTTGCTGTGACTGTGGCGAGACGTCGGGCGACTTTGACAGTTCCGACGCGTTCCACGTTGATTGCGACAGTGATCTCGTCGAGGTTTTCGCCTGTGGAAGCGGAGATTAATTCTTTGGCGTTGTGTTCTGCGTCGCTGAGTCGACGAGCCTGTGACAGACCGTTGATACCGTCGATGCTGATAAGCCACCACTTATCGTCTCGTGTTATGTGTGCTTGGTAGTTAGTTTTCTTCATGGGGTGCCTCGCAGTCGCAGTTTGTGATCGCTATTTGATAGCCGCGGTCGATTGCTGGTGAGATCATCGTGTGTCCATCGGGGAGGGTGAAGCTGTGCGTACCGGTTGGGCAGCACCATTGTGAGTGGCTCCCCTTGGTGCGTGACCGGCTCCATCCTGCAGCGGTGAGCGTGCGAACACTTACCTTTGTCTTTTCAGGCTTTGTCACAAGAATAGTCTATGCATCCTTTACTTTACAAGTCAAGAGACTCTAGACAATTTACGGTTGGTTCAAACGACCTTCCTGCTTGTCAAAGCGGTACTTATCTGAACGGCAAATCCCCAAATCCCCAACACGCATGAGCTGTAGTGTTGCGTCGTGAGCGCTGATGGTTCACCCGCTGGCATGGCAAACAAAGAAAAACTGCGTTGTCACCCCGCAAGATTTTGGGTGAATTCTTACGTTGCTCTTAACAGTTGGCTTACTCGGCGTCCATACGCTGATTGGCATGGCGGCGCGAACCAATCAGTTGTTGGCTCTGGATGATTTGTGTAAGACGGTGGCTGACCGGTGGTTGAGTGTTACGGGGTTGCCGGTTGAGTCGAACGCGTGTGTGTTTGCGGCTCGGGTGTTGCGGGTGGTGGCTGAACGGCAGAAGATCCCGTTCCGGGTAATGGCGTGTACCACCTCGATTCATACGGAACTGCCCGACGTGGACAATCCCCCGATGCTGCTGGATCCTGCAGCTCTGAGTGTGGTGGAGCCAGGCTTATGGCCGTGGCACATTGTGGTGTTTCTGGGGACGGGTACGGATGCGTGGGTGCTTGATCTCACGGCTGGCCAATTCGGTCCGGTCTGGCCGGTGCATGCTACGCCTGGTCCAGTAGCGCGAGGTCCTAACGGTTACGACGTGGTGTTCGAGAATGATCGTCCGGTCGTGGTTGCCTATGCCGAGGCTGGCGCGTATGTGTTGCATCAGGAGGCGGTTGGTGCGAGGCCGATTGATCTCACCGTGTCCGACAACGAACTTGAAATTGCCGACTGGTTGCTTAAATTAGTGAATGTCAAGCCCCTAGTAAAAACGGGCTAGGCGAGTTAGCTCGAAAACTCCTGCAGGAGCGCCTCAAGGGTTCCTGCATATTGGTCCCGTCTTGACAGCTTCAATTCGCCTTCGATGCCCCAGTTGATGTTTAACTTTGGATCATCAAATCGGCAACCGTATTCGTCATCTCCAGTCCACGGTCTGGAGGTTGCGTAGGCATGGACAGTCGGATGGAGATTGTGGAAGCCGTGTCCAACGCCGACCGGAATGAAAACTGCGTTGAGCGGGGTCAAAGCAAGCAACTCGCTTTGACCAAACGTTGAGGAACTGGGCCGGAGATCGAACAATCCGATGCTGAGCACGCCAGACACGCAAATCAGCCAATCAGAGTGAGTTTTGTGGGCGTGAAGGCCGCGCATTACGTTCGCTGTCGAAATGGATAGATTCCACTGCCGAGCCTCGAGCAGGGACCATTGTTCGTTGCCAAGGACTGTGAGCGAACCTCGGTCATCCGAGTGGGTGGGAAGCTCGGCTTTGAAAACCCCGTCGATTGAACTCATTGCCAGCGGCAGGTGTTCGAGCGAGTTCTCCACATTCCCATCTTGCCACCCGCAGTCGGGGGTTTCGCACAAGAGTTAGGATCAAAACCATGAAAATCGGTTTAGTGGGTTGCGGCCCCTGGGGCGGAAATATCCTTAGAGATCTGAAAATCCTCAATTGTGAGGTTTTCGTTGCGGCCCGAAACCCGTCGAGTGTTGCCAGGGCCAATCATGGAGAAGCGAGCGTCATTGTCGGTTCACCTGGCGAGTTGGAACAGTTCAACTGTGTGGGTTTTGTGGTTACAACCGAAGCATCCAATCATGCAGCAGCGATCGGTGACTTGATGAGGTTCGGAAAGCCGATCTTCGTAGAAAAGCCGATGGTAACCAACTTGGCTGACATCGAAAGGCTCGCGTCGATGCGCCCTGAACTCGTTTTTGTGATGGATAAGTGGCGATATCACCCCGGCGTGAAAGTTCTTGCTGAACTTGTGAAATCAGGAACGCTTGGCGAAATTCACGGAATTCGTACCCGGCGAAATCAGTGGGGTAACCCCCATCCGGATTGCGATTCTCCTTGGACGCTTCTTCCGCATGATCTCGCGATTGTTGAGGAACTGATTGGAGAGGGCTGTGGCAAAGGCAAGGTCTACAACCCCAAGCGCGGCGCCAAAGTCATTGAATACGCCCGCCATGTGCTGGACCG
>JAYSVF010000059.1:0-12471 GCA_043718695.1 Acidimicrobiia bacterium
AGTTCCTACAACAGGCCTCTCGTCAGGTGAGCAACATGAGTTGGTCCTACTTTACGACCTGTTGTTTAACGTCCCGTCAGGAAGTCTCGTCTTGATTGACGAGCCCGAGATATCCCTCCATGTCTCCTGGCAACGTAGATTTCTGTCGGATCTTCAGCGTATCGGGAGCTTGTCAAACCTTCGGTTCATGGTCGCAACGCATAGTCCCCAGATTATCGATGAGTGGTCGCCGTTCACTGTCCAACTCGCGAGTGGCTGGGATTGATTGTGGTTGACGAGTTAACTCCAGCTCAGATCTTCAACGAAATCATCCTTCACAGAACGGCAAGTCGAAAGCCCATTGTCATCGTCGAAGGACCCTCTGACACAGCGGTGTACGCGCGTTGTTTGACCACGGAACCATTCTTGATCATTCCCGCCTTCGGGAAGTCTTCTGTATTGGCGGTCATGGCTTTAGTCAACTCTCAATCCATGGCTTCGGTTGTGGGAATCGTTGACAGTGATGGAACGATGAATCCAAGGTTGGCACCTGCCAACGTTGTGGTGACCGGTATCCATGATCTGGATGTGATGGTTCTCACGTGTATCCCAGTGCTGGTAGCTGTCTTGCTATCGCACACCGATCATTTGGGGTCCTCCACAGACTTGGATGGTGATGCACAATCGTTGTTAACGACGGCTCTGTCGGCTCTCGTGCCGTTATCGGCCCTACGCATCTATAGCGAATTGAACGGGCTCGGTCTAAGGTTCGAAGGGCTACCCGTTCACGAATTGATTGGTGCGGCTGTTGATTCCCTTGAACTTGTGCGGCTGGCTGGCGTGCATAGTGGGCGCACCCTTGACTGCCATGCAACTCTGGCCTCGATGGCCGGCGAACTCCAATTGTGCCGAAAAAAGCCTCTCGAAGTTACAGTCGGTCACGATTTGGCAAAAGCACTGTCGGCGATAGTGACCACGAAATCGAAGAAATTAGGTCCGACGACACTCGAAAGATCTGCACGGGCTGCGTTTCATCCGATTCATTTTAAGCAAACACATGTTTTTCGATCTCTACGGCGTTGGCAAAAGGTCAATGGGGTCAAACTAGTTTGAATAGAAGGCGCGTCGGATCAAGAGCGTAAAAGGGCAGCGACGCGCTCGGCGGCGTCGGACTGCATGGGTGGGGTTACGTGGGTGTAGATCTCGCGGGTGATGTTGGTGCTGCTGTGGTTGAGGCGTTCGCTGACGATTTTGATGTCGATGCCTGCTCGTAGAGCCAGCGTTGCCCAAGTGTGGCGTAGGCCGTGGAGGGTTAGCTCGGGGAGAAGATCGTCGGTGTGGTCTCGGTTGAAGTATTCCTGGTTGCGGCGGAACTCAAGGCTGAAACGCTCCGGGTGATAGGGCGAACCGTCGGGGCGGCAGAACACCAGGTCTTGGCTTTTGAAGCCTTCGCCAACGAGAAGGCGTTCCTCGTTTTGCGTAGCCCTATGTGTGCGTAGCATCGCTACCGTGCCGGCATCGAGGCGGATCACGTGGCCGCGTTTGGTCTTCGGGAGTTCCTTGATGATGACTCGGTGATCGATCGAAGTCACTTGGTGGCCAATAGATGCAACTGCCACGTTGAGATCAATGTCGGCCCATCGGAGGCCAAGGGCTTCGCCTCGTCGGCAACCGCTCGTGGCCAGAAAGATCCACGCCGGTAGGTAGCGATTCTCGGCCGCGAATTGCAGGAAGGCTTTCAACTGCTCGGCCGTCCACGCTTTCACCTTTGGTGATTTCGCTGAAGTGGTCGAGGGAGGAGTGGCGGCGTCGGCAACGTTGCGCACTACTCGACTCCATCGCAGAGCGTCTTTCAATGCGGCGTGAATGATGGTGTGGATGTAGCGAACGGTTCGTGGAGCAAGGCCGGGTTGGGTTTCATTGGCGTAGCTCTTTGGTGCACCTCGCCGCAGAAGTGCAGACACCGCGAATCGCGTCATTCCGGCGGCTTCAATGGGGAACTCTTCACGCAGCGTTGCTGCAATCGTTTCATGGGTGAGGTTCTCGGCTCGTAAGGCGGTCGCTCGTTGATGTAGCGCTTCGGGGTGGCGTTGCGGAACTCCGGGGCGTTTGCGATCCGATTCGAGTAGTCGTCGGTAGAGCTTATTCAAATCGACGGGTGAGAGTTGTTGCAACGGGATAACGCCGATCCACGGCAGCACATGTAAGCGCACGTAGCGATCGTAGGAATGCCATGTCGATTCTTCGAGCACTGGTGGTTTGCGTGAGGGTAGCCATTCGTCGTTGAAGAACTCGGCGACGGTTTGGCGTTCTGCTTTTACGTAGCTGCCGGTTTGGATTGAGGCGAGCGCTGCTACTCGGGCGTCTTCGGCTTCGCGTTGGGTCTTGTAACCGCCTTTGGTGTGTTGCTTTCGGTTGCCGAGATGGTCGGTGACGTAGAGGTAGTACGTGTACGTATCACCGCGACGTTTCACGTTCGGCTTCGAGTTGCCACGCTTGCGTGCGGGTGCCGCTACTACCTCAGTCATCGTCTATCCCTTCTTCGCCTTGCCGCTTGGGTCCTTCTTTGGCTGTGCCTTTGCCTCGTTGGATTCTTCTTCGTCGTCGGGGTTTTGAATAGTCGTGAGATCCTCCAGGAAGGCGAGCACACGGGACAGGCCGTTCTTTGTTTCTTCCAATGCGCCAAAGTGTTTGAGTACCGCCATCTCCGCTCGCAATCGTGCCAGTGATTCGACGATGGGGGAAAGATCGGGAGCGGAGCGGCGTTGGCTAACGAGTTTGCCGGTTGCTTCCTCAACTCGCACGACCACGCTTGAGCCCCAGCCGAGCAGTTCGTTGGCCCAAATTTCGAAACCTTCTGATGAGCCAATCAGCGCTTCGATCATGACCTGCGGCGAAGCGCCGTCGGGGGCGTCGGGTGTTCGCACTGAGGAATGCTCGTCGCCAGGGAACGGGGTGAACCAGAAACTGACGGGCACGCTGAACGCTCGGGACAAGGCGACGATCTCGTCGGCGCTGAACTGTCGAATTCGTTTGCCATCAATGGAGCGTTCGACGATCGAGAACGTCGCCGCCGACCATTTCATCCCGAGGAACGGGGCGAGTTCGTGGGCGGCTTGTTCTTGGGTCCACCCTCGAAGTTCGCGGGCGTCGGTGATGCGACGGGCCACGAGCTGGTTGGGGGTCCAGGCGTCTCGTTCGTCGTCTCGGTTTCGCCTTCGCATAACTGCTCTCCTTGGGAATTGGGACTGTCTCAACTATCGGACAGGTGAATCGGTATGTCTGCTGGACACTCTCCGTAGCGATGAGTACTCTACATTCTTGTAAAGTACTTTACAAGCCTAAGGAGCGTGGAATTGTGACGATTGATGATCTCCCAGACTTCCTCACCATCGAAGAAACGGCCCACGTCCTTCGCATCGGTCGCGGCCAAGCCTACGAACTCGCTCGCATCTGGCGCGTGACCGGTGGCGTGAAAGGCATTCCCAACGTCTCGTTTGGTTCCAAAACGAAACGAGTGCCGAAGACGGCGATCCTGGCGTTTCTTGAATCGGGACGCCAAGCATCATGAGCGCTGCGGCGAAGCCTGTTGGTCTGTCGATGGTGATCGATGGCCGTTGCAGCGCATTGCGTCGTGAAGTTGGCCCGGCGGCGTGGGTGGTGCTTGAAGAGCTGCTTACCGGTGCGACGGTAGATGATGAGACGAGCTGTGTCGTGAGCCGGACAACGGTGCGTGGGCTAGCGAAGGAGACGGCGTTGTCGAAGGACACGGTGAGCCGGTCGCTGCAGCGTTTGCGCGTGGCCAAGGTGGTACGCATCGAACGCGAGCAACACGACGACTCGGGCCGGTTCGTTTCGGTTCGCTACATGGTTGATATAGCTGCCGTGCCGATCGTTGTCTCGCGTTCGGTCGACGCTGTGCCGAGTGATCTGCCTTCGGTGCCTGTTGCGCGCTCGGTGAAAGCCGCAGTGTCTTCGCCTGGTGGTCGGGCTGGTTCTGAGCGAGCGGCGCAGCAGTCGATGTTTGGCGACTGATCGATTCGCTCGGGTTAGAGATTCCGGCAGTAGCGCAGTTCGAGCGGGTTGCCACCGACACTCAATGGTGCTTCAGCTCCATCGGCATGCCAGTCGTGACGTTCATAGAAGCGTCGAGCGCGGCCATTGTCCTTCAATACCCAGAGCCTTGCTGTTGGCCATTCGTCATCGATAAGCGCGCTGAGTGTCACTTTCATCAACTCGTTTGCTACATGGGAGCCCCAATGATCAGGATGCACATAGAAGCCGTAAATCTCGCCGATCGTGCCGGGCTTTGCCAGTTCGCCAATCTCCATCGTCTTGTCGTCACCGCTTGCGATTCTGTACGGACCAAACGTGGAGTAGCCAACAACGCTCGACGGTTGCTCTGCGCGTGCTTGATGATCGAACACGAGGATGCGCCGAGAACCGCCTTGTTGTTCAAGGATCGTCGACCAACGAACCGCGTTTTCCTCGACCGACAACGACGCCAAGTACTCCGCATCAACTATTCCCGCATAGCCCTGTTGCCAACCAGCAACACGAACGATTGCCAAGTCGTGTTCGTCACCACTGCGTGCTTCTCTCACCGACATCAACCAATCGTGACACCACCGGTACTGATAGCAGGCGTGAATTTCGCAATTGCAACCTATCGGGCCTTCGGCCTCGCAAACAGCAGCAACCAATACGTCCGATTTGAGTTCACAGACTTGCATCAACGATGCAATCGCTCGGCAGCAACCTATCTGCGCCGAACAAATAGTTTGCAGCTGCCTGTCGCAAACCACCGGAGCCGGTAATGCTCGGCATCGGCAAACTCGCCGCTGGAGCAGAGGACTACTACCTCCGCATCACGCAAGGCATCGAGGATTACTACGTAGGCATAGAAGCGCCCGGCCAATGGATTGGCTCCTCGCAACAACTGCTCGGCCTCACCGGCGAAGTCACCCCCGAAGCACTGCGAGCAGTGTTCGACGCACACGACCCAACCGACGACACCGCACTCATTACGACAGCGAACCGGCGAGTCGTGGCGTTCGACCTGTCCTACAAAGCGGACAAGACCGTCTCACTTCTCCACGCATGGGGAGGACCCGACGTGGCCGCGCAAGTTGAAGCAGCACACTCACGAGCCATTGATTCATCGCTGGCCTATCTCGAAGAACACGCAGTGTTCACTCGCCGGGGACATAACGGTGTTGAGCAACTTGCTGGTGATGGATTGGTTGCTGCTCGCTATCGACACTTTCGCAACCGCAACGACGATCCGCATCTTCATGATCACGTGCTCGTGCCCAACATGGTGCGCGCTGCTGACGGTCGCTGGTCAACCATCGACGCCCGTCACCTGTACACCCACGCTAAGACAGCCGGATATGTCTACCAAGCAGTGCTGCGTCACGAACTCTCGACCCGGCTCGGCGTAACGTACGGTCCCGTTCAGAACGGTGTTGCCCCGATCGATGGAATTCCCCGCAACGTCGTCGAAGCGTTCTCGACCCGCCGGGCGGAAATCGTTGAGCATCTGGAAGCAGTCGGTGCTTCGTCGGCTCGCGCGGCGCAGATTGCAACATTGCAAACCCGCAAGGCCAAAGACGCCGCTCCTGACGTTGCAGCAATTCAATCCGAATGGGTAAGCCGAGCGCGTGCGATGGGCTACGAACCTTCTCGCGTGATCGATGTGCTCGGCGATCGCCGGTCGATCGAGTTGTCCTCCTTCGAGCGAGCCGCCGCAGAGTCCTTGATGCTTGGGCCGAGAGGTCTTACGGAACATGCTTCGACGTTTCATCAGCGAGACGTGCTTCGGGCGTGGTGCGAACAGATGCCCTACGGTGCGCCGCTCTCGGAGTTGCAACTCTTTAGCGCACATACTATTGGGCATGACGAAGTTGTCTCCCTCGACGATGGACGGCACGCGACCCAAGAACTGTTGCTGTTGGAACGAACAATCATCGATCGAGCCATTGCGGGCGTTGGCAGGAAGGTAGCGGTTGCAACTTCGGAATCGGCGGCTTCGGCGCTGGCTAGTCGCCCATCGATCAGCGAGGAGCAGTCGGCTCTTGCCCAACGATTGCTGACCGACGGTGATGGAGTCTCGGTGGTGATCGCCGCCGCTGGCACCGGGAAGGGTTTCGTGCTCGGTGTGGCCCGGGAGGCTTGGGAACAATCCGGCCATCACGTCTTCGGTGTGGCTTTGGCCGCTCGTGCTGCTGGCGAGCTGCATTTCGGCGCGGGCATCCGATCGGCCACCATCGCTTCAACATTGCAACGGATCGACAACGGTGCATCATTGCAACCAAACGACGTCTTGGTAATCGACGAAGCCGGAATGGTTGGCACACGTCAGCTTGCCCGTCTCATAGATCACGCCGTGACGGCCAAGGCGAAGGTGGTGCTCGTTGGTGACCCGAGACAACTTCCCGAGATCGACGCGGGCGGAGTACTTTCCGGCTTAGCCAAACACGTTCAGGTTCTGACGTTGCACGAGAACCGCCGACAGGTAGAACCGTGGGAGAAACTTGCGCTCGGCCAGCTTCGCGCGGGCTCGGTCGAAACCGCGATCGAGCAATACGAATCGCACGGCCGAATCCATTGGGCTAACCGAGTTGACGAGGTGCTGGTAGATATCGTTGATGCGTGGTCAGCTAGTCGCGGGAGGGGAGAGGACGCCATCATCCTCGCTTCACGAAACGAGGACGTACGTGTACTGAACAAACTGGCGCGTGCTTCCAATGCCGTGACGTTGACAGGGCCTTCGTACGTGGTCGCCGGTAACGAATTCCGCATCGGCGATGAAGTCTTAATGCTGCGAAACGACAAACGCATGGGCGTGCGCAACGGTGATCGAGGCAGGGTGCTCGACGTAGACGTTGCAACCCGTTCATTGGTCGTTGACTTCAACGATCGAACGATTTCAATTCCCGCCTCGTATCTGGAGAGCGGACACGTGACACACGGCTACACAATCACCGTGCACAAAGCTCAAGGCCTCACGTGTGATCGAGCGTTTGTGCTTGGAACCGAGGATCTGTATCGAGAGATGGGTTACGTCGCAATGAGCCGAGGGCGACTGAGCAACGAGCTTTACGCAGTCGGGGAACGACGCATCGAGATCGAACCATCCCATTCTCCGACCGTTCAAGACTCGCCCGAGGAACTATTCGTAAGCGCGCTGAGCACTAGCAAAGCCCAATCAATGGCCTCAACACATTCGTTGGCTACAGGTCCGTTTGATGGTGTTGGCGATCACGCTATTGGCGTTGAGTATCAAGCGCTCGTCCAGCGGATTCGATCAATCCCGTCCGATGTTTCTCGCCAGATCGAATCGTTACACAAGGAGATCTCTGCGCTTGAAGCCAAGTTGCAGGGCCTAGAGCGACAACGCGACCAGGCACTGCTAACCCGACGATCGGTGCGAGAAACACTGGCCGGACGAGACAGCCGAACCACCGCTGTCGACCGAGCGATCTACGCAGAACACCGTTGGATCAACCAGCTCACCGAAAAGCTGCAACCACTGGAAGCTCAACAGCAGCGACGAACCCGAATGCTGATCGACATCGAACCAGCAAAGGCAAGGTTGTCGTTACTCGACAAGGAAATCGATCGGCGGGTCAATGCTCGTCTCGTCGATGCGATGGACTCACCCGCCGACTACCTGACAGCGAGACTCGGCAAGAAGCCCGAACCAGGGGAGAAGCGTGAATCATGGCTCGACGGAGTCAAAATCATCGAGCGCTTCCGCTTAAAAAACGGCATCACCGACGAAAAGCGTGCCCTCGGCAACAAACGAGCCTTGGACCGCTTCGTGACCGACCAACACCTCAGCCAAATCGTCCGAGAAATCGGCCCACCAACCCGCTCCCGAGGCATGCGCCGATGAGTGGTCCGAAGTGTCGCTCAGCCTCAAGGGACGCTCCGCTCTCCTACGTCGCCCTTGACCCCGACCGCCACCCCAGACAAATGATGCCGCCAAGCCCCTCCGGGCGGTAACTACTTGTCTGTCGCGCCGCTTGGGGGCGGGAGCTCGGGGGTTCCGATTTTGGTGAAACCTCTCCCGAGGGCCAATCGAACATCCTTTTCGCGGATTGCTGCGTATCCGAGGGCACCGAAAAAGAAGACGGATGCCAAAGGTGGCATGTTTTCCACGAAGCGGACTGCGGCAAATATGTACAACCCGTAACGAATCGTATGA
The DNA here is from genome assembly GCA_043718695.1 of Acidimicrobiia bacterium. Taxonomy (GTDB): domain Bacteria; phylum Actinomycetota; class Acidimicrobiia; order Acidimicrobiales; family JANYDT01; genus JANMZO01. The sequence goes on from JAYSVF010000059.1 coordinate 8,192, forward strand.
AGAAGCTCGAGTTGAACTCGCTCGGTAACCATGGATCAAGTTTGCTGACCCTCTACTCGACGGGTACTCGACAGTAAGCAGTTAGTTAGTCGACAGCTATCGACTGATTGATTAGCTTCTTTGGATGGTGCCAAGAAAACTCCCGAACACTGAGAGAGGAGAGATCGTCGCAGGACTCATCAAACGATCCGGCTTGCGTGGAGGTTTCATCGGCACGGACACAGTGACAAAAATTTTGGATGGACGAACCGCAACTCCAACACAAAGCACCTTGCTTCGAATCGAGGAAGAATTGGTACCCTCAGGGGTGATCCGGGAAGGTGAGGTAGTCGAACTTTTTTTCGGCCCGCGGGCCGATGTTTACGCATCAGTGGCTAGGGTGATTGAACTTGGGCTTGCGGGCCTTCGTGTGTTCGAACGTATACAAGACGGTGTGGGAGCCCACGTTTGGCTTGCGAACTCGGACCTTCCAACAAGGGTCGAGTTGCACCGCATTGTCCGGCGACGGCTGGTGGACAACTCAGCTGGCCTCGATTGGAAATTTGGTTGGAACGCAGGAACCATTGGGCGGTGCTGGAAAACTTCAGAATCAACATTTGACTTGATTGACGACGCCTACGGTGATCCGCGCATGAGTGACAATGACTTGGCTACGACACGACGCCGTTATTCCGCCATTCTTGCAATTCCTCTGTTTGAACCAGGCACTGTCAATTGCATTGGTGTCTTAAGCCTAAACACCGGCCGTTCGACGGCGAATCCCGAGAAGTTTGGTCAAGAACCTATTCGTTCGTGGGCTGAGGAGATTGCAAAGGAGGTGGTCCTTTGCTTACCAACTGGGCCCATCCTGAGAGCAAAAAACGCCACGAAACTTGCGCGTCATCAAGCAGGCGTTGATGGGGAAGTACGCCGCGTCGTCATCTTCGTGGTGAAGAGGGACGGAAGCGCTGGATCGACATCTGTTCTCGGTTATCAAAGCAAGGACTGGGGAATCCCGCTGTTTTTCAATTGCAGTGACACCGGAGAGCGGGTTGAACCACTGGCGGCGGCAGCTGTCAGAAGCGCGTTTGGACCGGGGGCGAAAGCGATCATCGATTTGGAACGCATCTTTACGACATCAACAGAGAAGCGGTCTTTCGACCCGCATCCGGGCACCGCCCCTGAAGCTGCGGTTCGGTACGAGTACCGCATTGCTGCCTTGCGAGTAGAGGGTCTGCCCGGGGACGGTCACCAACTCCCCAAGCTTGGTCCAAGAACATATGCGTGGTTTGACCTCGACGAACTTGAAAATAACGAGCTCGTTCGAGAACGAAATTGGGCCGAGCTCAAGTTCATAACGAACAACTTTGGCGGTTCCCGCCTTGCGTTAGTCGTCCCGTCCGCTTGACCGCCCCTGAGGCTTCGACCACAAAGTGTTTGTCAAAAATATACCGAAACAGTAGAGTATTGCCATGACATATCTTCGAACCCTGATGGATGCAGCGGCCCTGCAGCGCGGGTTTGTCACGCCTGAGAACGCTCGTGACCTTGGGGTACCTCCTGTGGAGCTGCCGAAGTTGGCGGCCAGAGGCGCTTTACTCCATTGTTCATACGGTCTATACCGTGTCGCCGGTTACCCCTCGCAAGCGGGGGACGAGTTGGTCAAGGCGGTTCTTTGGGCTGGCGGCGGACACATTTCGCACGAATCGGCACTCGGCTTGTGGGAACTCGCCGACGTCAATCCTCGCCGCGTCAACGTGACGGTGCCGCGGCGGGTTCGTCGGGAGGGCGGTTCGACGTATCGACTATGGATCGAGGAACTCCCAACCCGTGATGTTGATGAGCATCTTGGCGTTCCGGTAACTACCCCGTTGCGCTCGATTATTGACTCAGCGAGCGCCGGGACCGATCCGAGGCTCGTCCGCCAGGCGCTGGATAATGTGCTTCGGCTGGGTTTTGCCAGCAAGGCTGACGTCGATCGGGCTCGCGCTGAAGTAGATGAGATGGTGTTGGCGTGAAACGGCGCGATCGACCGGCTGCAAACATTCAAGGCCTGGAGCGGTGGCTTACCGACTGGGCTGCTGAACAATCGATGACCGCCGGTCGCCTTCGCCGTCGAGTTGGAATGATCGCCATCGCCGCAATGATTGACGACCTCAATCGGCCGGAACCACGGTTCATATTCAAAGGTGGTGCCGCCTTCGAATTCCGCTTTGGCGAGAAGGCGAGAACATCGTCGGACATTGATGCGATCTTCCGCGGAAACCTCGACGACGCAGTCGTGCTTCTCAAGGCCGCCATCGAAACTGGATGGTCTGGGTTCTCCGGTCGGCTTATCGATGACGGTCCTTTTGAAGTTCCTGGCGTGCCGATACCGCCACGCAGGGCTACCGCTAAGCTCACTTACAAAGGTAAGGCATTCATAAGCGTGCCTATCGAAGTTGCGTCGCCTGAAGGTCGTTCCCTGGATCACATCGATGTTGTTGAAATACGCCCACTTCACGAACTCGGCTTCGAAGGTCCTTCAACGGTGCCGGTGCTCGCTCCGCCGTATCAAATTGCGCAGAAGCTCCACGCTTGCACGACCGTTGCATCGGATGGTCGCCCAAATGATCGTGTGCATGACCTTGCCGACTTGATCATGCTCGACGAGCTCACCGAGTTCTCCCTCGCCGAAACTCACGCAGCATGCGTAGAGGTGTTCAACCTTCGCAACATGCACGCTTGGCCACCAACATTGACGGTGTGGCCCCATTGGCCAGGGATCTGGGACGAAATCGTTTTGGTTGATTCGTTTCCCATAGCCGACGTGAACGAGGCTGCATCGAAAGTCGAATCGCTAATCAATCGGATCGTTGCGGCTCCCGCCGCTAGCGGTTGACGTTGTACCTGAAAACTATGTCGCCTTGACATAGTTTCAGTCAGCCGGAAATCGATCGCGTCAGCATCCGTTGCCGGTGCGAGCCGGTGACCCAAATGGGGCTTTAGCGGCCGCCAGCGTCGGGGAACCCGGGGCGGAGTTCGTAGGAAGTCGTAGGATCGCACAACAGACCTTACGACGATCGAGAGAGCATTGATGGCGAAGAAGAATGAGAGCCCGGCGATGGAGCTCGTCGGTGTCGTGGCTTTAGCGCCCTGGTGGGTTGGTACTTCAATGGCGGTTGCCTCGTACTTCGGTTTGCATCGCATTGCGCAACAACCATTGGACTTCAAACCTGGTCAGGTGAAGGGGGTGCTTCCGCAGACGATTTGGCATACATTGGCAACCGTTGGGCAATGGGTATTGCCGATGCTTTTTGTGATGGCAGCAATCCAGTCCTTCATTATTCGTCGCCGACGCCGCCGGTTAGTCGAAAGCGTTGGCGGTGACAATCCTGCTGAAGTCGTGAATGCTTTGAGTTGGCGAGATTTCGAAGTGCTTGTCGGGGAGGCGTATCGGCTTCGGGGCTACTCCGTTCGTGAGAACGGCGGTGGGGGTGCCGACGGCGGTGTTGATCTCGTTCTGACGAAGGGCAGTGAAACGACGCTGGTTCAGTGCAAGCAATGGCGAGCCCAAACGGTTGGGGTGAAGATCGTCCGAGAGTTGTTCGGTGTCATGAGCGCACAAGGGGCGGCGTCCTGTGAAGTTGTCACGTCAGGGAGGTTCACCGCAGATGCGAAAGAGTTTGCCTCGGGTCGCAACGTCGAGTTGGTCGATGGAGCCGCGCTGTTGCAAATGATTTCCGCTGCGAAAATTGCACGTTCAGCCGGGAGCAGCACATCAATCGACGCTGTGCCGCCATCTGAATTCGTTCGACCGGGTGCAGAAGCTCAGCGTCCCGCGTGTCCTCTTTGTTCGCGGGAAATGACTAAACGCACGGCAAAGAAGGGAGCGACTGTGGGCCAGGAATTTTGGGGGTGTCCGGGCTACCCAAGTTGTCGAGGAACTCGACCAGCGCCGGCGTGACGCCAACGAATCGCACACCAATCTGATCGGGATTCCGCGTCCGATGATTCAGTACGTACACATAGCGATGAGATGTGTCGCTTGTCAGCAATTTGTCATCACTTTGTCATCAAACTGCCCGAAACCAGCGGATATCAGACGTCAGAACGTAAGCGTACGTAGTGGCAAATATGGCTACTGACCAGCATGAATGCATCGTCCACAGGACTAGCGAGCATATGATAACCCGAAGTTCAAGTCCCCCCTTCGACACAAACGAGAATGACTCGGGTTTCGAGGGTTTGAGCCTCTAGTGACCAGATGCTTGGGCTCCCCGGATGATGCTGTCTACGAGTCGTGGGATTGAGGTACCCGG
>JAYSVF010000060.1:0-2195 GCA_043718695.1 Acidimicrobiia bacterium
GAGGCGACGGCTTCGATGGCGGCGGCAATAGCTTCGTCCATGGGAGGCACGATTTGTGGACCGTCTGACCAGTAGACCTTGTAGCCGTTGTCGGCTGGAGGGTTGTGGCTTGCGGTGACTTGAACTCCTGCAGCGACTCCCAAACGCAAGACGGCGAACGCTAAAACCGGAGTCGGCACGTGATGCGGAAATAAATAGGCCCGCATACCTTTTGCAGCGACTACTCGTGCGGTGGCAATGGCGAAACGATCGCTCTTGTGGCGAGCGTCGTACCCGATCACTATGCCCATCTGCGCAGCATTGGGGGTTACCGCCAGCACGTGATCGGCCAAACCTGCGGCAGTTTGGCGAACCACCAACTCATTCATCCGGTTTGGACCGGCGCCGAGAGGTCCGCGAAGGCCGGCCGTACCAAAGGCCAAGCGTTGATCGAAACGCGTATGTAAACCGGCTTCGTCACCAGCCTCCAACAGATGCGCAGCCTCAGCCACGGTTTCAGGATCAGGATCGAGCGCCACCCACGAGCGAACCTGTTGTTCCAACGCTGCATCCATTACAAACTCCCTTGCTTCCCGCCCGCAACTACGTCGCAGCAGATGTACCGGTAGCAAGAATGTAGGGCTTGGAGCACGAGTGTGTGATCACCTCAGGCAGGAAGGCCTTCGAGAATGGCTCGTGAAGAGGATGTGCCAATCCTTGTCGCACCGGCTTCGATCATCGCTAACGCCGTTGCCGTGTCACGGATCCCACCGGAAGCTTTCACACCCAAACGGTCCCCCACCGTCGACGCCATAAGCCGCACCGCATCCAACGTTGCCCCGCCGGATGGATGAAACCCCGTCGACGTCTTTACGTAGTCTGCACCCGCCGATTCAGCAACCCGGCAACACTCGACAATTTCTCCATCGCTCAGCGCACCCGATTCGATAATCACCTTGATGAGGGCGAGCGGGGCAGCCGACGCCACACCGGCGATCTCCTCCTCAAGGGCATCCCAATCACCGAGCTTCACCATGCCCAAGTTGATCACCATGTCAATCTCGGTTGCCCCAGCGGCAAAGGCCAGCGCTGCCTCCTGAGCTTTGATTCGGGCATCGACGGCACCATTGGGAAAGCCAATCACGGTACAAATGGCGATACCCGGTTCAAGCAAACCCTCAACCAGGGGCAACATCGACGGGCTCACACAAATCGCGGCCACGCCAAGCTCATTTGCTTCCTCACACAACAACCCAACCTGTTCGGCGGTCGCTTCAGGCTTGAGCAGCGTGTGATCGAGGAATTGGGAAAGTTCGTTGCGGTCCATGCCTAAATCATCGTCGGCTTCGGTCACTTACCTGAGCATTCCGTACACGAAGTGTCGAGTTGACACCCTCGACTGATTTGACGGGCCCCAACTCCGCTCCGCTTCGAGACCCATCAACACGTTCAAAACCAACCGGCAAGCCGGACCGGGAACCCAACTGATTTGACGGGCCCCAACTCCGCTCCGCTTCAAGACCCATCAACACGTTCAAAACCAACCGGCAAGCCGAACCGGGAACCCTCCACGCCAGTTTCATTGGAACGGAAGGCAAACAAGCACGGCAGAAGGCCACCTTGGGGTTGCTGGCGTTCTATTCTGATTACGTGACCGAGCCAACCGCACGACGACGAATGAGTCTTGATGACCTTCGTAACGATCTTGCTCAGGTTGCCCCGGCAAAAACCGAGGAAGATCTCGATACCTTTGCTTCGGAGTTGCGGTTACTGCTTTCCAGCTCGCAAACAAACCTCCAACAAGGCGGGGCTGTTCTCGACAAAGCAGCGATCTGGGACCGCGTTTCCGCAGAAATCGACCGACATGAGGCAAACCCTGCGGGCGACGAGACCGACGATGACCCTGCCCTCAGCGCGCTGCGTGCACCAAGTGATCCCAGTGATCCCAGTGATCTAGATGATCCGGCGGGATCTGCGACAAACCAAAACGCTCGGGGCTGAAAACGGTGTCGGTCCTCGCAACGCGTAGCAAACGCGAGCATCATGACCCTCCCGCAAACCCCGACAATTACACCGACGGACGAGCAAGCACCGCTTGGAGACCACGCGGAACGCGGTCACCGAACGCTTCGGGCAAGAAATCAATAACTTGCTTGGCCAGAGACTGCGCATCAACCGAAGTGATTTTGGCCGTCTTGTTGGCATCACCGGGCTCC
>JAYSVF010000007.1:0-14145 GCA_043718695.1 Acidimicrobiia bacterium
CGAGGAGGGTAAGAAGGCCGGCCTGCTGCTCGAGGCTGGTGGCAAAGACGTCACCGCGGCGCGCAAGCGCGACCTTCGCAAGCTGTTCAAGACCGGCACCGACGCGGAGCGCACGTTCGTGCAGTCCAACCTGCGCCTCGTGGTCTCGATCGCCAAGAAGTACCAGGCGTCCGGGCTGCCGCTGCTCGACCTCATCCAGGAGGGCAACCTCGGGCTCATGCACGCCGTCGAGAAGTTCGACTGGCGCAAGGGCTTCAAGTTCTCCACGTACGCCACGTGGTGGATCCGCCAGGCGATCACGCGCGGCATCGCCAACACCGGGCGCACGATCCGCCTCCCCGTGCATGCCGGTGACACGCTCGCCCGGCTGCAGAAGGCACGCGCTCGCCTCGAACTGAAGTTGGGCCGTCCGGCAACGCTGACCGAACTTGCGGCCGAAGTCGAGATGCCCGAAGACAAGGTCACCGAAGCACTCCGCTTCGCCGCCGAGCCGCTGTCGTTGTCCGAGCCACTGCGCGAAGACGGCGATGCCGAACTCGGTGATGTGGTCGAGGACCGCTCGGCCGAGAGCCCGTTCGAGGTCGCCGCCACGGCGCTGCTTCCCGACGAGATCAACCGGCTGCTCGCACCGCTCGATGATCGTGAGCGCGAGATCCTGAAGCTGCGCTTCGGGCTCGACCGCGGCGAGCCGCGCACGCTCGAAGAGGTCGGAGAACACTTCAACCTCACCCGTGAGCGCATCCGCCAAATCGAAGCACGAGCCATGTCAAAGCTCCGCCACCCGTCATCAGACACCGGCGCCCGCGACCTTCTCGCCGTTTAGTCACTTACTTCTTCCGCCAACGGGCCGCCTTCGGGCGGCCTTTTGCATTGCTGATCCCTTAACCCTGATTTCTTTACTTGGTCTTTGATGCCCGATTCACTTCGCTCCAACATCGATGTTTGGTTGGGCGGCTTGGTGGGAGGAACGCGGTTCCGTTGGAACTGTGCACAAATGTAGGAATTGAGGCGTGCCCCACCGGCCCGCTACGTGACCTGAAGTATGTGTAGTTAGGGCCGGATTTCCCCAGAACCGCGTTCGATGAGGGCGGTTTTTAACACTTCGTACACCGGGGGGTGCGTAGCCCCGTCGATTCGATCGAACAGGATCTCGGTCGCCCGCCGCCCAATGTCGAGCGGCGATTGCGGGACAACGGTGAGACCCGGTGTAAGAAATGCACCGAGCTCAACATCGTCAAACCCCACCTGGGCGATCGTGTTTTGCAGCCCCGAGGCGTGAAGCGCTTGTAAGGCTCCAAGGGTGGCGAAGTTTTGGGCGGTAAACAGCGCCGTGGGCCTTGATGGTTGTTCAAGAAAGTCTGCGACCAACAGACGCCACTCCTCAGGTGTTTTCGTGCCGGTTTGCACCCGATTATCGGGAACTGAGAGACCTTCAGAGACCATGGCGTCGCGAAATCCGCCGAAGCGCTGACGGGCCGAGGAGATAGTGAACGGCGAGCCGAAGAAGGCAATGTCTCGATGGCCGGCCTCAATGAGGTGTTTGGTAGCCAAAAACGAACCCCGGTAGTGATCGCTGCGCACACTGTCGACCCCTGATTGGGCAGGTGCGTCCCGGTCGACGAAAACCAGCGGAGTTCGGCGTCGAATTTCATGTTCTAGCGGGCCCAGATTTTCGTCATTCGGCACCACAATGAGTCCGTCAACGCGCCGTGAAACAAACGCTGAAACTAGCTGCGCCCAGCGCTCGGGGTCACCATCGGTGCTACCCGAAAGCACGAGACAATCGCGCTTGCGAGCCACATCCTCGATCCCGCGAAGAATTGAGGAGAAGAAGGGGTTAGCCACATCAACGAGGATGAATCCAATGATGTTGGTACGCAACTGCGGAGTGCGGAGCCGCCTGGCACGGTCATCGGGTCGGTACCCAAGTTTTGTCACCGCCGAGCGGACCCGCTCGGTCAAAATGAGGCTAACCCCAACTTCGTTGTTGACCACTCGCGACACGGTTTTGAAACTCACGCCGGCCAGCGCCGCGACATCGCGAAGGGTTGCTCTTGGCGCTAGTAAAAGCGAGCTCGTCATTTGGTTATCGAAGGACTCACTCGCGATAGGCACCTCGGTGCCAGGAGTCAAACTCACTGCGTGAGCCGAATCAACAGGTGATGGCAAAGCTTTCATCGCAGGCAAATCCGCTGTCGGGCTCGGCTCATCGCCGCGGTTCAAATCGGACATGGCAGGCGTTTTAAGTTGTTTCCGGATCGGGTCTGTCGGTCATTTGTGGGTTGTGGTTTCTGAACTCGATGTTGATTGAGAATCGACGGAGCATCGACAAGCAGGGTCCACTGAGATTGTCGTTCTCTAGAAATCTTTCCCTGAACGACGATACCGCAAGAACGAATGTGATTGACAGCGTTGTCTTTCGTTCGTTAGTTTCATTCACATCCAACGCCTTGGCCAGCGCGTCGCCGTTGTCGACCCCAAGGCCATTTCGATGTCGGATGCAGTGGCCATCATGACTGGAGCCACAACCGTCTAATTCTTCTGCTCCCGGTGAGGCCGCAACAACTGACATAAATCGGTGTCACCGAGTGACCGCCGGGGCTTGTGTGCATCCGAAGTCTTGAGCGTGGGGTGTTATCCGACGGTTGATCCGATAGTCCAGAGGGCGCTGAACGGAAGGGCCCAAATTCCGTCGTCGAATCGTGTGGTGGTGTCTCCCGAGTGGAATACAAAACCGCGAACGAATCGTGACGGGTAGCGCAAGCGGAAACGACGGATTCCAGCAGTGTGCGCTTCCGCGGCCGAACGGGCCGCTTTGACTTCGACGAACACTGCGAGTGGCTTACCTGACTGGCGAGATGTATCGGTGACCTTGAAGTTGAGCTACGCGAAGAACTGTTTGGTTTCGTCTACTCGGAAGCGGAACGAGGCTAAAGCGATGAGTGCGGCGGATGCTGCGAAGAGCACGGCTACAGGAACAGCTACGTCGGCGAGGTCTCCCGATTTGAGGAACACTTCGTTGTGGCCGCGCATCGCCCAATAGGTCGGGGTGATTCGAGCAACCCCTTGGGCCCAGCCGGGAAGTTGTGCGATCGGGACAAGCGCTCCACCTAGGCCAGCAAATGCCATGGCGCCGACGTTTTGAAAAGCTTGCATCTGATTGACCGTGCGGAACGTCGCCGTAGTCAACATGATGAGGGCGATTATGCAGGTTGCGTAAGCAATCATGACCGCCAGTGCAGCGAGGGGTGAGCCGCCGTTGAGACGCAGACCTAGCGCAAGGCCACCCGCGAGAAACAACGCGATTTGAAACATCATATGAATGATCACCCAAGGAATAGCAAAGCCAAACAACAACGCTGGCGCCTTGGCCGACGATGCCCGCAACCGGTCCCAGGTTTTCCAGCCATGTTCACGAAAGACGCAGAATCCAGCTGATCCGCCGACGAAGAAACCAAACATCACTACTTGGCCGGGAACCACTTGCTCAGCACCCGTGGCATTGGCAAAACCACTGGCTTGCAATGACAGGCCCATAGTTCGCTTGAACAACGGCATCACCACCATAGGCATCCCAAACATGATGATCAGAAACCACGGATCTCGACGAAGGATTCGCAGCTGGTGTTTCACAATTGCTAGGACCGCGCTCATCGGCTGGCCTCCGTAGCTTCTTTAGCAGTTGTCACTCTTTCAGCGTTGGCCGATTCTGGGAGCGACGATTCTGTGCGCGACGATTCTGTGATGGATGTTCCTGTGATCGAAAGGAAGACCGATTCAAGATCTGGTTTGAGGGTTTCAACGGAGATGAGCGACGACGCCTGCGCACCGAGACGATCGATAAGTGCGCGTAGGTCTAAATCTCCAAGAACTTGGTAGGCCCTAGGGCCCGTTTGTATCGCTCCAAGCTCAGTGATACGTGCACTTGGTAGTTCTGCCGTGGTGGAAAACTCAACGCCTTGCATTTGGTGTTGGGCCATCAGTTCGTCTTTCGTTCCCGAGGCCAAAACGATACCGTTGTGGATAATGACGATTGAGGCACCAAGATTCTCTACCTCAGGTAGATAGTGCGTTGTGTAGATGACCGCTGCGCCCTCGTCGGCCAAGGTCTTCACCGCGTCGATGAGCTGAACTCGAGTGGCTACGTCGGCTCCTACGGTTGGCTCATCGAGCATGAGGAGTTTTGGTCGATGCACCAGCGCGCAACCGGTATGCAGCCTGCGAGCTTCGCCGCCGGAGAGCTGTGATGCTTTACGATCCAACAGGGAGCCGAGGCCTAGTTGCTCGGCCACGTCGGTTGCCCGTTTTCGTCGATCAGCACGTTTCAGGCCCGATAGCTCGCCAAAGAATTCCAAGTTTTCGCGAACACTGAGCGGAGGGTAAATACCGGTGTGCTGTGGGGCGATACCAATGAGTCCGCTGGCTTTAGCGGGGTGCTTAAGTACATCGATCCCGTCGATAGTTATCGAGCCAGCGTCGGGGCGGGTCAATCCGGCAATGACCGACAGCAGCGTGCTCTTCCCGGCACCATTGCGACCGAGGAGAGAAACGATTGTCCCCGCCTCTACCTGTAACGACGTTCCACGAAGCGCCTTGATTTCGCCGTAGGACTTCTCGATGCTGGTTGCCGTAAGCACGCTTGCCACCCTACGTCGCGCTGACCCGGTGATGTCGAGGAATTATTGAAGCGGAATCACCGATGTGTCGCCATTCCCACGGTTGGGAGGATGGCGTCAAGAAGGGCGGGCCGGGCGAAGAAGTACCCTTGCCCGAATTGGCACCCGAGTTCCATCGCCAGCGCGGCGCTTGCTGCGTCCTCGACACCTTTCACGACAACGTCAAACCCGATCTCGCGGCCCAATTCTGCAACGCTACGAATAAGTGGTTGGGCACCCGGACGGGTCAGCAATCCACCAACCAACTCACGGGAAAGTTTGACCTGTGTAGGACGGAGCCTTTCGATCAGTCCCAGTGTCAACACATCAAGGCCAAAGTCATCGAGCACCACCCCGGCCCCGGCGAGGCGAATCTCATCCGTCCGGAGAAGCATGGTTTCCGGTGATCGTTGAAAGGCCGACTCAGCGATCTCAATCAAGAGTCGATTTGCGTCAAGTGTGCTGCTGCTTAGGAGCTCGGACAGGTTTTCAACAAGTGTGTCATCGAGTGCTTGCCCTGCGCCCACATTGATCGACACGCTCCCTCGGTATCCCGCTCTGACCAAGGATTGAAGCGCTTGGCTCGCCTGAGTGCAAACAAATCGCCGGACTTCGCGCTGCACCTCGGGTCGAAGCCCAGATGGCATGAATTGGTCGGGCCCAAGCACACCTTGTTCAGGATGGTTCCAGCGGACCAGGCACTCATAGGCAACGGTTTCGAAATTGTCTAGCTGGTGAACCGATTGAAACACGAGATCTAGTTCGTTTCTGGCAACGGCTCCGCGTAGATCGAGCTCCAATTCGTACGCTCGTCGAATGGTTGCGTCCATCGTTGGATCGACCACTTCGACGTGTCCCTTTCCCAACTTTTTCGACTTCAGCATCGCACCGTCAGCACGATCCAGAACCGACTCCACCGTGTCTTTGGCATAGGTGACCGCAACGCCAATACTGGCGCCAGGCGTGATGACATCGCCTTGACTCAAGGTCATCGGGTTGCGGATCGCGGCCAGAATGCGCTCCGCAGCGTCCGCTGCCTCCTCTCGATTCGCGACCCGGCTCAGATACACCGCGAATTCATCACCTCCGAGTCTTGAAACCAAATCATGTGGACGGATGACCGCCTGGACACGGGCAGCGACGGTTTTGAGGAGAAGATCGCCCGCTGCATGGCCATAAATGTCGTTCACCGGTTTAAAATCGTCAAGGTCGATAAAGATCACCGCACTTGCGTGGGACTGAGAACCATGACCGAGGATCTCACGCACTCGACGCACAAACGCTGCTCGATTCAAGAGGCCAGTGAGTGAGTCGTGTTGCAACTCAAAGACGAGTTGACTCTCAAGGCTGCGCAATTCCGACACCGACTGCCCAAGTCGACCGTTTTCCATCGCTGAAGACAATTGAGCAGCCAACACATCGGCGAGGCGAATGTCATCGGGGCCGAATGCTGCTACCTTTGTTGATGGTTGCGAAATCATAAGTACACCTTCGATGTCTCCACGCACTTTCACCGGAGCCATAATCGCCACTGATCGGATATCGCGTGTCGCCAATTCGCGAGCGAGACCCGTTGGTTCCGCTGCGTCGATTTGAATCAGCGTGGCGACCTCGGGGCACCTTTCGGCCAGGACTGAGTGCCCGATCGCGGTTGGCTCAGGAGGGCGGCCGCGGTGAAAGGAGATACGCTCCCATGAACCGTCGGTGTCTTTGCGTTCGTACACCAACGACTCAACGCGAAACTCGACGCGGGCGGCTTCGAGCACGCTCCAAAGTGTTTGCTCAGCCACATCATCACCCGAAAGTTTCGAAGAGGATTGGCGTAGAAATTCGAGTTCTTCAACGCGTCGACGTTCTCGCAAAAACGTTTGGTTCGTGGCATAGGCGCCGACTATTGGAATGCTCATCAGCACGGTTGCCGGGGGAGACACCGCTAGCAACGTTGCTGCGGCAATTCCGATACTGGCCATAACCGTCGAGGTGACGAGTGAAGTTCGGATGGTGCTGAGGAGGTCTTGGAAGGAGAGTTCGTCCTCCGCCAAATAGATCACCGCGAAGACGACAACGATGCCGGTAACGGTGAAGGCTCCAGTTGCTGCGAATGCGGCCGGCCACGAGCGGATGGAGGGCGGTCCTTCTGCATGCCATTTCGACCTCAAAAGCCCGAACACGGCGAACGCTATTTGGCTCTCTAACGCAAACGCTCCGAGGTTGAAAAACAACTTTGTGGAACGTTGATGACGGTGAAAACCAAGTACTACGCCACAACCGATCAGTTGGGCCACCAGGGCGTTAACTGATGACGCATTGAACAAAGAGATAACCAAGGCAAGCTCGACTACCGAAATGGTGTGTGCGCTCCGTCCAACCTGAAAGTGCACAACCATAAGCTCGCTTATGGCAAAAAGAGCCGCAAGGCCCGGGATTCCCCATGGCGAACTAAAAAAGGCGGTTGTGGGTGAACTACTGTCGGCCAGACTTTGGGCAACGAGCATTGCAGCGACCCAAACGCCGAACGCGAAAACCAGAATCCGGGTACCGGATTTTCTCTCCGGGCCCACTGGCAGTGTGCCAGTCGATGGAGGGGTTGGGTTCATTGAAGGTTCGTCGGCCCCATAATCAGCGCCCTGAAGAGGTCGTTCGAATCAATTTGGGGCATCAGCCCCGAATTCGAGCGGAAAATACGTGGTAGAACTTAATCGTCCAGTACGAACTGCTGGGGGTGCTAACGCAAGTTGGCTGAGAGTCAGCAATGACGACCCCGGAACCTGATCTCGGTAATTCGAGCGGAGGGAAGCAGATGCTTCTAGAGATTCAATGTCTACCCAGCCCCTTAGGTGCTGAGGGCGATCACTACAAACACATCGAAGCGGCCATTGCCATGATCGAACGATCGGGGCTCACCTATGAGGTCGGCGCGCTCGGAACCACCGTTGAGGGTGAACCCGATCAAATATGGGCACTTAGTAGAGCCGTTCATGAGGCCACGCTGGCGAGCGGAGCCGATAGTTGCGTCTCGATCATCAAGGTCGCTCAGTCACGCTTGGTCGAAGACGCTGCCACGATCGACAGCCTCACCAGCAAGTTTCGGTAGTGCCACTCCCTCCCGAGGGTCCGGTCGGTGACCTGCCCCCTAGCTCCGAAACCTTTCGATCTCGCTTGGCCCGGTCCCTGCGATCCCCTCGATCCGCCCAGATGGTTCCGCCGCTGGCAACCGTTGCCGTGCTTCTTGCGCTTTGGCAATTCCTCGGGAATGGCTCCGCCATCTTCCCCCCTCCTTCGCGGATCATCGCCGCACTCTGGCGTACCAGGGCACTACTGCCGGGGCACATCGCTACAACGCTTACCGAGACCGTCCTTGGGACCATTGCTGGAGTTGCTGCGGGTGTTGTGGTTGCCGTGTCCACCGTTGCGCTTCCCTTGTTTGGTCGTGCTGTGCAGCCGATTTTGATTGCCAGCCAAACCGTTCCCGTGCAGATTCTTTCGCCCGTTTTGGTTCTGTGGTTTGGGTTTGGGCTCACCCCGAAAATCGTCGTCGTTGCCCTGGTGGTGTTCTTTCCCGTTGCCGTGAGCACCAGCGCGGGTTTGCAAACTGCCGACAACGAAACGCTTGATTTGGTGCGAAGTCTTGGTGCATCGAAACGCCAACAATTCCAGTTCTTGTTGGTCCCCGCAGCACTGCCTGGCGCGCTTGGGGGACTTCGTATTTCCCTCACCTATGCCGTCGCGGCAGCGGCGATTAGTGAGGGTATCGGTTCCTCCTCTGGATTGGGTCTCTACATCGCCAGGTCCCAACGAGGGTTTCGATACGATCAAGTTTTTGTAGGTGTACTGGTAATAACCGCGCTTAGCATCTTGCTGTTCTCGTTTGTGTATCTACTCGACCGCTTGCTGTGTCCATGGCGACACACCACCGGCGATTCCCCCTCCGCCCTCGCTCCGATTTCGACCACACCGATTTCATACTCGAATTTGACCACGGGGCTCTGACCCTTGTGTTCTACCAATGCTCACCAAAACTCGCTCTCCTCATTCTTGTCTCCTACGAAAGCCATCATGAACCGTACGCACCGAACCCTTCCCATGCTTCTTGCCCTGCCTCTGCTGGCACTGGCTTGCTCAAAAACCAAAACGCCCGATACGACCGTCGCACCTGAAACCGTTGTCGTTGCCGAAACCACGGTGGCTGCGCCTACTGCTGATTCCGTTGCCGTTTCACCTGAGGCCACCATCGCCGCCAGCTCAGACACCACGCTTGTGGGATCAGCCCCGGTAACACCCACGGCCGCCGTAGGAGCCCCCGAAAACGGGAAGCGCACCGTCGTGACGTTGGTGCTTGATTGGACTCCCAACACCAACCACAGCGGCTTCTACCTAGCCAAACAGAACGGCTTCTACAAAGAGAACGGCCTCGAAGTCAACATCATCGAACCCGGTGCCGACGGGGGCCTCGCACAACTGGCTGCTGGCAACGCGCAGTTCGTGGTTTCTGTGGCGGAATCCCTGCTTCCTGCACGGGCCGCTGGGGTGAAGGTTGTCTCAGTTGCTTCGATCATCCAACACAACACCTCATCGCTGATCGTTCCCAAAGATCGTGGGATTACTCGGCCAAAAGAACTTGAAGGCAAGACCTACGGCGGCTTCGGTGGACCACTCGAAAAGGCACTGATTGACAAACTAGTTACGTGCGATGGTGGTGATCCCAGCAAGGTGAAGTACGTGGAAATTGGCAACGTCGATTACAAGATTGGCCTCGAACGCAAAGACTACGACGCGGTTTGGGTGTTCGACGGTTGGGATGCTTTACGGCTTTCTGAAATCGAAGGCATGCCGCTGGTATCGATGCCCTTCTTTTCAACCGCAGGACCAACCGCGGGTTGCATTCCCGATTGGTACACGCCACTGTTGGCAACATCGGAATCCATGATTGTAGCCAAGCCCGAACTCGTTCGCTCCTTCGTAACCGCAACCGCCAAGGGTTTCGAACTCGCACGCACCGATGCCCCCGCTGCCGCGGCTGCATTGCTGAAGGGTGCACCAGAACTCGATAGGGCACTCGTCGAAAAAAGCTCTGCATACTTAGCAACACGTTATGCCGACGCCGGAACCAAATGGGGTTTGCAAGACGCCACGGTGTGGTCATCATTTTCCACCTTCTTGAGCGACAGCAAAATTCTGGAATCACCCGTCGACACCGCGAACGTCTTTACTAATGACTTCCTCGCCAAGTAGCAAACAGACGCAACCGGGAGACTGATGCACAACGTAGGAGACTGCTGAATAAATGCGACTGGAGTACTCATTTGGCTCTGTTTTCGCAGTTCGCGACCTGTCTAGGTCGCATTATTCAGCACTCTCCTGGAGCGGATGGATTTGCGTCTTGCGCCGTCGAATCCTTCTGCTCACGCTTTGCTTCGAGCAGACTAAGTAGCAATGACCTCCGCTCCGGCAATCAGTGTTCGTGGGCTCTGTCATTCCTTCGACGGGCGGCCTGTGGTGGACAAGGTCAGCCTTGACGTTGGGCAAGGAGAATTTGTTTCCATTGTCGGCCCGAGCGGCGGCGGCAAGACGACAGTTCTCAAAGTGTTGGCAGGGCTAGTTGTTCCCGATCAAGGGGCCGCTGAGGTCAATGGTGTCTCAGCGGTTGGCACATTTGGGCTCGTGGCCTACATGCCGCAGCGCGATCAGCTTCTTCCGTGGCGTCGAGCACTTGACAACGCCGTTCTGGGTGCACAAATTCGGGGACGAGATCCTTCCGAAGCTCGCACCGAAGCGCAAGGATTGTTTGCACGATTCGGATTGGAAGGACACGAACGGTCTTGGCCCTCACAGCTCTCTGGCGGTATGCGTCAACGTCTTGCGCTGCTGCGAACCTTTCTCTCGGGATTCGACACGCTCCTGCTCGACGAGCCCTTCAGTGCCCTTGACGCGCTGACCCGAAGATCTATGCACACATGGCTTCAAGACGTGTGGTTGGCCGATCAACGAACTGTGCTGATGGTCACCCATGATGTCGAAGAGGCACTGTTGCTCTCGGATCGCGTGGTTGTGCTCTCACCCCGTCCAGCCAAGATTGCCGCCATCATCGAAGCGCCCTTTGAGCGACCGCGACCGAGCAATGTCATTAGCGCACAGGAATTTGTAACCGCCAAAACCCAAGTCCTGGACGCACTCGATCACTCGTAGCGGCTCGGCACCCACCCGTCACTTTCACCCGAAACCAAGGGACGACGAGCCCGCTGCCTCGTTCGGAGTTCAGCTCCAGCCGTTTCCTGACCAAGACGAGCCGGACCATGACGAACCAGACCATGACGAACCAGACCATGACGACCCGGACCAGGAGGAACCTGACCATGACGATCCAGACCATGACGATCCAGACCATGACGACCCGGACCATGAGGAGCCTGACCAAGACGATCCAGACCAAGAAGAACCGGACCATGAACCCTTGGTGAGTCGTCCGACGGAGTCAAAGGTTTGATTGGACCAAGCGGTGCGGAGTTTGGAAGCGTTTGCCCACGACGGAGCGGAGAAGCCACCAAGGAAGGCGTGGTATTCGCCCTTGAGCGAATCGGCAGCCGAAGCCCCTACGTGAAAGGTCCCTCGCGAAAGCTCAAGCGAACCGGTGCCTGTCGATGCTTCGAACGTTTGGGTTCCCGTTGGGGTAGGAGCGCTCAGCGCCGCAGCAAGCTGGATCATGCCCTTGCCCTGCTGCTCTTCTGCCCTACCGATCGAGAGCGCAGTGCTGCTGAGGAGGGCCTTGACCTGATCTGGCGTTAAGAGTGGTCGTTGTTGCAAGAGCAAGGCCGCGGCACCGGCGGTAACTGCGGCAGCTTGTGATGTCCCTGAACCACGAAACAACATCGTGCATGACGCAGGATCGTGAACTCGGGCTGCGGGATAGGTGGTGTCGAGATAGGAGCCGGGCACTCGGAGGCTGGCGATCTGATCACCTGGAGCGAGCACGTCGGGGTTACGAATCCCGTCACCGGTACTGGACCACACCGGGATTTTGTAGGTTGTGGGTTTAAGAGGATCCCAAGTGGATGCACCAACAGCGATGACGAATGGATTCCGAGCGGGGTTGCCAAGGTCGCGAACCCCCCGACCATCGTTGCCACCCGAGACCACAACCACGATCCCCGCCCGCCAAGCATTTTCGACGGCAAGGGAAAGCGGATCGGTGCGGTAATCAGTTGTTGCGTCGGTGCCG
Organism: Acidimicrobiia bacterium; assembly: GCA_043718695.1. Classification (GTDB taxonomy): domain Bacteria; phylum Actinomycetota; class Acidimicrobiia; order Acidimicrobiales; family JANYDT01; genus JANMZO01. The sequence continues at coordinate 11,872 of JAYSVF010000007.1, forward strand.
TAAGAGAGGCTGACAACTCGAATCTTGCGTCCATTGGTACTGCGGTTTTGCACCACCCAATCAAGGGCAGCGATCACTTGAGAGGCGTCGACCGAACCATCACCCGCACCAACTTTCACATTGATGATGCGAGCCTTTGGGGCCACACCAACTGTGGCGGCTCCCCCCGAACCATCACCGGCGATGATGCCGGCCATATTCGTTCCGTGGCCATGCACGTCTCGGTACCGAACACTGGGCGAAACGGCATCAAACGACAAGTCGACTGCGTCAACAACTTTGCCAGCGGAGGCAAGACCTGGCACCGAGTTGACGCCGGTGTCTATGACGGCAACATCAATTCCGAGCCCGTTCAAACCAGCGGTGTTCGCCTTCAGGCCACCAATCACCGATGAGGTCTGGGGCAGGGAAAGGGTGTTCGAGTCCATCGCTGCGCCCGCACAAGCGCTCCAAGCGACGCCGGGCAGGGAGACCCCGGCAATGGAAGCGCCAATTGAAAGCGAACTTACAATGGCGAGTGAGAGAATTCGGGATTTAGGTTGCTGACGCATAGTTCCTCCAAAGGATTACTTCAAAACCGTACCAACACTCTGAGTGGTCACTCCATAGGTCGTATGACCCCGCATCCGGACTCATTGATGAGCGGACATTCAGTTCGCCAAAGAACTGAACTTCGAGCAGCCGGTCTGTTTAAATTGGCCTAATTAGCCGTACCGGCCAATTTCTCGGCTAATTTGTGGTGATGGACCTTAACGCAACAGTTCGTGCAATGCGTTTGAGAGGTGGCGAACTGCAGGGCGTCGAGGTGAAATCGGCGGTAGGTGGATTGCCTGACTCCATAACCGAGACGTTGAGCGCATTTGCCAACCTGCCTGGCGGTGGGCTTCTGGTGCTCGGCCTTGATGAGTCGAAGGGTTTCGCACCGGTCGGGCTCAAGGACGCCGTCTTGCTAGCGGCTGGAGTGGCGAGCAAGGCTCGACAGGCGTTTGAACCGGCAATTCATGTCGACGTAGATGTAGAAACTTTTGAAGGTGCAGACCTTGTCATTGCTCAAGTCAGGGAGCTTCCAACTTCAGCCAAGCCTTGTTTCGTGAAGCGGACCGGTCAGGCCTACCTTCGTTTCGCTGACGGAGACTACGCGCTTTCACAACTGGAGATCGAGGGTTTTATCTCCAATCGATCACGACCTCGCCATGACGAAGAGCCGGTACCTGGAGCAGTCGTGGCTGATTTTGAAGCGGCAAGGGTGGAGGACTTTCTTGCGAAGGCGCGAGCTTCAGATCGTCGACTGGCTCGAATCGATGAGGACGACGAATTGCTACGTCGTACGGGGGTGGTGGCTCTGAGCGGAGAACCAACCGTTGCAGGCTTGATTGCACTTGGCGAGTATCCGCAGCAATTTCTACCCCACTACGCGATACGCGCCGCTTCGCTCCCGGACAGTTCGAACAGCTCGGTGCGGGCTCTTGACGAGGCAACCTTTACGGGCCCGATTGCAGCCATGTTGGAAGATGCCGTGGCTTGGATTGCGCGCAACAGCCGACGGCGTTTGCTCACGGAAATCTCAACCGGACATGTTCGTGAATTTCAAGATCCACCAGTTGTTGCGGCAAGAGAGTTGATCTCTAACGCGTTAGTGCATCGTGATCTGGCTGAATGGTCGACATCACGATCGATCGAATGTCGGCTCACCCCGAGCAAATTTACGTTGACCAATCCCGGCGGTCTTTACGGGGTGACAGCCGATCGACTCGGTGTTCATCCTTTGACTTCCGCTCGAAATCGTCGGCTTGTTGAGATCTGCAAGTACGTTCGAACCACCGATGGAAATGTTGTCGAGGCATTAGCAAGCGGAATACCCGCGGCGCTTAGTGCGGTGAGAGAAGCAGGCTTCCCCGACTTAGATTTCTACGACCAAGGAATCACATTCGCCGTTGTCATTCGGCGCGTCGACGGATCGACTCCCCAAACTCCAATCAGCCCTCAGCTTGCCTTGAGCCAAGACAACACCGGCATTCTCAGTCTTTTATCCACACCGAAAACCGTGGCTGAATTAGCCGCGTCGTTCGGCGTAAGTGCCAACGCGATACGCAAACGCCTTACTCCACTCCGTGCTGCTGGGCTAGTAACCCTCAAAGGTGGACGAGGGCAACACACCACCTATCAACGTTGAATGGCGGAGGTGGACGGGAATCGAACCCGCCTCACGAGGATCGCTCGTGACAACCGCTTTGAAGGCGGCGGAGCCCACCAGGTACCCGGACACCTCCACCT
>JAYSVF010000061.1:0-2187 GCA_043718695.1 Acidimicrobiia bacterium
GAGGTTCATGTTGGACCGATAGACGGAACAATTGACGCCGAAGGGGCCTATGTGCTGCCCGGGCTTATCGAGATACACACCGATGCGCTCGAATGGCACCTTCGCCCTCGACCACAATCCTTATGGCCGGCCGCCGCTGCCGTAATTGGTCATGATGCCGTTCTGGCCGGTAGTGGCATCACCACCGTTTTAGACTCATTGTGCATCGGCGATTTGGGTGGCGATGGATTTCGTGCAGACACGTTGATCCAGGCTCTTGATGCCATCACCTACGCTCAGGTAAGCGGGCAATTTCGCATTGCCCATTTCCTCCACTATCGGTGTGAGGTAGCAGACTCAAGAACTCCAGGCCTTTTCGACAGTTTGTGCGACAATCCGCTGCTTCGACTCGTTTCACTGATGGATCACACTCCAGGCGGCCGTCAGTACACAGATCTTGATAAATATGTGCACTCCTCCCGAGCTCACGGTGACCAAGCCGTTACCGACATCGAGGCTCGAATCGCCCGATTACAGCAGCGTCAAGCAGAGCACGCCATGCCCAATTGGTCGCGAATCGCAAAACAAACCGTGGACGCAGGGCTTCCCCTTGCAAGCCACGATGACGCCACCACCCACGATGTTGCCTTGGCTGTTCGTAGCGGTGTGAGCATCTCCGAATTTCCCACAACTGCGATGGCAGCAAACGCTGCCAAAGAAGCGGGGATGTCCACCGCTGCGGGCGCCCCGAACATTGTGCGCGGCGGTTCTCATTCCGGAAACGTAGCAGCGAGTGATCTGGCGAAGGCCGGACTTCTCGATATCATCACCAGTGACTATGTGCCCTACTCGCTGCTACACGCACCGTTTGTGTTGGCTTGCGCAGGGTTGATGCCACTGCACGAAGCAGTCAGGTTGGTCACAGCAAACCCCGCTCAGTCGATCCGGCTCCACGACCGCGGACGCTTGGCTATTGGTATGCGTGCGGATGTAATTTCGTGTCAGGTCGCCGATGGCGTTCCTCTCGTTCGATCCGTTTTTGTTTGTGGGCATAGGGTCGCCTAATCCGACAACCGTCCGCGCTTTGATTGATCGACCCGGTGGTCATTGCCTGGTCAGCAAGGCCCCCAAAAAAGTTAGGCCTCGTTGTAGAGCGGCGATGATGCCTTCACCATGCGGGTCATCATCCGACACGTAGCAACAAGTTCGCCGCTCAAACTGTGGGCTCGGGTGTCGTACCAAAGGATCTCGGTTTTCGGCGAGTCGCTAACTGCCACAATTTCACCCGTTACAACGTAGCGTTGGTCAAGAAAGATCGGGCCGTTCACGAAGGCAATTTCGATCGCCCCAAACATCCCCACATTTGTTGGTAAGCGCGCCGATAGAGGTTGAGCAACCTCCCAGTGAAGAAGGTGCGCAGCGGTAAGGGGAGAAGCAATTGGGCCACCCCATGGAGAGTCGCCCGAATACCAGGGAAGTGGTTCGGAGATCAACCCAAGCCGAAGGCGCTCTGTCTGCTCTTGACCTTGGGGAGTTAGTTCAATTGGATCGAATGGCTCACCGACTCGCACATCTCGCAGTATCCGCAACGCCGATGGATTACACCCTCGAAGGTCTCGCAATCGAAGCGCAGTGTTCTGCCGAGCACCGGGCCCTACGGATGCCGTTCCTTCCGCCACGACAACTCCCTCTGGGGTTTTCATTGCCGCGAGGGAGGTTGCGGTTGCGTCGGCCACGATTGGTTGTGAGGGTTGCGCCACGCTAGCGATAACGGGTTCACCATCAAGGGTCGCGTGTTTGAAGTACAGAGAAAGTGAGCCTGATTCGAACCACTTAGGGCCGAAAGCTTCAAGAAGTACCGGCGCAAACTGATCGAGATGAATGTCGCCAGCAACGGTCCCACCACGGAAACCAATCGCCGTAGCGACGTCATCATTGTGAATACCTTCAGTTGCTTGCGCCGCAAGATTCACACCGTTGCGGACAGGTCCAACAATCCAACGGGCATCATCAAGCACTCCACGTTCATCAAGCGCTGGATTGTGGTCGGGGGTGGCAGCGGGGCTCATGAGCGGAGCAAATCACGAAACGGGATTTGCGAATCCGAATGCGGATCCCGTGGCAGGCCAAGCACGCGTTCACCAATAATGTTCCGTTGCACTTCGTCACTACCTCCTGCTATGCGCGCAGAGGGAATAGTAAGCGCAA
>JAYSVF010000062.1:0-30640 GCA_043718695.1 Acidimicrobiia bacterium
ATTGCTGCATCGAAAGACCAAAATGCACAGGGAGCGAACTTACGTCCACAGACGACTTCGCGGGGTATTGGTATCCTGTTCGGGTTGCACAATCGCTCACCGTTTGACCGTTTCCCCACCTGGCGTGAGCTACGTGCACTTAGTTTATCGGAACGGCTTATCTTCATCCGGAACACCGAGAAGCGTGCAGCGTTGATTGCCGATGCGGTCAATGGCGATTCAACGTTTGATGCTACAAAAGCGTGGGTGTTGTTGCCTGGCGAAGCTCGGTACGACTGCTTGGCCGAGGATTCCCTTGCCGCGCATGCCGCCCGGCGCGGAGTGAGTGCTGTAGAAGCATTTCTGCAAATCGCCGACGAAACCAATGGCGCAGCGATCGTGAACTCGCCGTTCTTGAACCAGTCGATGACGGCCATTGAAGAGATGCTCGATGACCCCGTCGTCACCCTTGGTTTGGCTGATGCGGGTGCGCACGTGGGCATGATCATGGATTCTTCGCAACCAACGTATTTCCTCACGAATTGGATTCGCGACCGTAAGCGTTGGAGCATCGAGGAAGGCATCCGTCGGCTGACCTCCGATACCGCCGACCTGTTTGGCTTCACGGATCGGGGCACGCTCAAGGTTGGCGGCTTTGCCGATATCAACGTGTTTGCGCTCGACGATTTGCGACTACCCACCCCCGAATACGTGCACGACTTTCCCAATGGCGCAGGCCGATACATCCAAGGCAGCGCCGGTTACGCGCACACCTTCGTAAACGGTCAATCGTTCATGGAAAACGGCCAACACACCGAAGCGCTAGCGGGAAATCTCGTCCGCGGTACGTAAACGAACAAAACCGGATCGGGATTGCGAACGCCGTGAACTGGTACTCTGAGCCGGTTCTTGCCCGGCCGTAATTCTTAGAACGCTGCTCTCCTTCGAGCGCGCGTTTGCACGTAAATCGGCTCATGAGTTTGCCTTAGAGAGTTCAGAGCTCGTTGATCTGCGGGTTGAGTTTGGTCGTTCGGAGTGTGCCGAGTGGGTTATTGCCCAGACTTCGTTGCTGGAAAACTTGGTCGATTGGATGCTTGTTAAGCACCCAATCGCACAGGTTTGCCTCTGTCACAAGCGGGTGCCGCCAACTCGGTCAGTCCGCTTACTTGAATGAGGTGATTACTTGGCTGCGGTTCGTTCTACGCGCATGATGCAAACTAGGTCTGCATCGCTAACCGCGACGTCTACTTCCCAGGGTACGGTTTTGCCGTTGGCAACTGATTTGTCTACTTGAAGTAGCGCTCGAGTGTCGGTTGAACCCTTGCGATTTAGGGCAACGTAAATACGGTAGTTGGCAGCCGCGCCAGACGAGTTCTTGACTGTGCCCGATGCTTTCCAACCGGCACCATCGGCTTTGCAGACGTCGGTTGTAACGTCAGCTGCTGCGCCTACAAACTTGTCGGTCGATTGACCTGGTTGGATCGAAACATTGCTGACCGCTTGGGTTGGCGTGGTGTCGGCTGGAACACTATCGGTTGCGGGTTTTGAATCTGTGGGAACAGAATCCGTTGCGGCAGTTGGAACAGTGGTGTCTGCACTTCCCGAATCAATAGTTGAATCGGCTCCAACAGCGATCGAATCAGCCACCGTGGAATCGCTTACGGCGACTTGCGATGAGTCCGTAGAATTAGTATCTGCACTTAGGGTTGTGTCAGCTGCGGCGACGGTCGTTTCCGTGTTGGTTTCCTTCTTCGCGGTGGAGCATGCACCAAGCAACAAAGCAGGCAAAACCAACGCAGGTAACAGAACAGCAGGCAAGAACTTTTTCACGGACGAACTCCTTGGATCAACACAGCACAATGCTGCTTTCGGGGAAGAGAAGATGAAGGCATGGTGATTACTGCCTTTTTGTTGGACACGATTGTATTCGGCGAGTCACCCTCGAACGGGGACCATGGCGAACCAGCTCTATTGATTCCAGAGTGCCATGTATGGCCAACCCAAAGTGAGCGCAATGGTAAGCGAACACAATCGTAAGCGAACACAATCGTAAGTGGGCGCAATGATAAGCGAGCGCAATGATGGGTGGGCGCAATGATAAGTGAGCGTGGTGGTTTCGGTAAAAGGGCTCAGCGTGTGCGCTTTCGAGCCAAACGAACTGCTATCGCACCGGCCACAGCGAGCCACAGGGCAAAGAGAATCATGCGAATAGCGTTGGTTCCCGTGAAGGCAAGCGGGCTTGGCGGCGTAGAGATAAATGATCGTGCTGTTGAGTTTCCGAGCACTTTGAGGGACTTGGCATCAACGGCAATTGCATCTGCAGTGTTGTTGATAAACCCGCGTTGTACATCGGCCAGGGTAACCACATATGTTGCTGTGCACGAGGCTGAAGCACCCTGAGCCAGCGTGCCATCAAAGGTTCCACAATCAACCTTCGAAAGACCTGCCATCGTGTCTATGATTTCGGCTCCACGAAGAGGCGAACCACCAACGTTGGTGAGCGTGAAGCCATAGGTCACGATGTCACCAACTCGCGAGTAGGTAGACGTGGCCACCTTGTCAAGCTTGAGTGCACCAGGATCTGGAGCAACCGATGTAGGAGTGGTTGATGTTTCGGGAGTGAAGACCGCCGGAGACGGTGTCGTACTAGCAACCACAATGGTCGGTGTGGTCTCTCTTGCCGGAACAGCCACGCTCGGCACGACGGTGGAAGTGGTGGGTGGGATGGTGGCGTCGATGATCTTGGCGAAGACTGTTTCCACCGCAACGGCGACGGTAACCACTTCGCTGGAAATCACAGGACCAACCGCTGCTCCGAGCGGTGAAGTTCCCCCAGCCGTTGCAACGTTGGTTACTTTGCGAGAAGTTACTTCTTCTTGGGTTACCTCATGGGTTGCCGTGCACGTCATGGATTCGCCTGGAGCAAGGATGGTTGCAGGACAGCTAACCGGGGAAGCAATGGGATCGGCAACGGTGATGGAGGAAACCGGAACGTTGCCCGTGTTGGTTACTACAAACACATACGGAATGACTTCTCCGAGCTTGGTGAATTCCGTGGTTGTTGTTGACTTCACGATGCTTAGGCCAGGCTTCTGAATGGCCGGAACAACCACGGAGTTGGAGGTGAACATTCCAGAAGGTGATCCTAACGGCACGGTCGCTTCAACTGTTGCCGTGTTTTCCAGCGCACCAGCGGTTAGGTCCAGTTGAGTAACGATGCGTGATGCTTTGCAAATCGTCTTCTCACCCGGAGCAAGCTTGGTGGACAGGCACACTGGCTTGGTGGTCTTTTCATCGGTAACGACTACATCACTCAGGGTCACGTTGCCGGTGTTGGTGACGGCGAAGGTGTAGTTGATGGTTTCACCAACCTTGGAAACGCTGGTGACATCGCCAACTTTTACGATGGTCATCGAAGGACGAACAACGGCATCGATGGTGAGCGTGTTTGAAGGAATCAGGGGAAGCGGTGCACCATTTGGTGGGGTGCCCGTGACCGCTGCTACGTTCGCATATGAACCTGCATCAAGGTCAGTTTGGGAAACAGTATGCGTTGCCGTGCAAATCATCGAAGTGCCGGCACCAAGTTTCGAAGCAGGACACACCAACCCAGCGGCCTTGGGATCGGTTACAGCAATGCTGCGCATGGTTACGTTGCCGATATTGGTAACGATGAGCGAATAGTGCAGAACATCACCAATGGCCGTGAAGCTTGTTTCGGAGGCAGACTTCACGATGGTGAGACCGGGCGATGCAATGGCTGGAACGGTAACTGGGTTCGATGAGGTTGGAACTAGTTTCGTGCCATCGGGAGCGGTTCCACTAACCGAAGCCACGTTAATCACGGCACCGGAATCAAGATCTGTTGCAGTAACCGTATGGGTACCTACACATTTAGTTGATTGCGCAGGAGCGAGGGTTTGCAGCGGACAGGAAATTCCGATGGCATTAGGATCGGTTACGCCTACATTGCTGAGGGTTACGTTACCGGTGTTGGTGACTACGAAGGTGTAATCGATAATGGCACCGGGAGCAGAAACCGAATTGGTTCCGGTTGATTTGACGATGCTCAAGCTTGGCTTCTGGTCAACAGCTACTACAACCGTGTTGGATACGACCGGTGTGATTGGATCGCCATTCGGATCAAAGCTTCGGACTGTTGCCACGTTGGCCAGTGAACCAGCATCGAGATCAGCCTGGGTGACGGTTTTCGTCGACGTACAGATGGTTGTCTTGCCCGGATCGAGGGTGGTGACTAAACACGCGGGGGCGGTTGTTTTCGGATCAGCTACGGCAATATCGGTAAGGGTTACATTGCCGGTGTTGGCAACGGTGAAGGTGTACGTGATCGTGGCGCCAACCTCGGAAACTCTGGCCAAGTTGGAGGACTTCACGATGGTGAGCGCAGGGGTTTGGTTTACGGGAACCGTGATCCTGTTTGAGTCAACCGGGGCAAGTTGGGCTCCGCTTGGGGCAACTCCTGACACCGATGCAATGTTCACGATCGAGCCGGAGTTGAGGTCAACGAGTGTGGTGGTGTGGGTTGCGTTGCACGTGGTTGATTCGCCGGGAAGCAACGTGGTGGTGGCACAGCGAACACCGTCGGTAATCGGGTCGTTGATAGATAGCCCGGAAACCGTTACGTTGCCATCATTGGTGACGATGAATTGGTAGGCAACGATGTCACCCACGGATTTCACCGAAGCGGTGGTTGTGGCTTTCACAATGCTGAGCTTTGAGGCAACCAGTACCGGCACATTCACCGTGTTCGACGTGCCGGGAACAACGGGTTTGCCCGAAGGGTCAGTGGCATCCACCGTTGCGGTGTTAGGAATCGAACCCTGATCAAGGTCAGCTTGGGTTACCACATGGGTGGCCGAACAGGTGGTGGAGACGCCTGGATCGAGGGTGGTGGTGACACAAACCGGTGTGGTGGTTGCTGGATCGGATACCGCAACGTTGTCGACGGTTACGTTGCCAGTGTTCGTAACGGTAAAGGTGTAGCGAATCGAGTCCCCCACTTTGGCCACGCTTAAGCTATCGGCCAGCTTGGTAATAGTAAGCGCGCTTTGCTGCACGGCTGGGACCGTTACCGTGTTGGAAACGACCGGGTTCATGGTTGGACCGTTTGGAGGCGTGGCAACAACGGATGCAGTGTTTATGACGGATCCGGTATTGAGATCGGCCAGGCTAACTCTACGGATTCCCGAGCAACTGGTTTGTTGCGCAGGGGCCAATACAGTGACTAGGCAGGTGATGCCAGTTGCCGTGGGATCGTTGACCGTTACATCGCTCATGGTGACGTTGCCGGTGTTCTTAACCGTGAAGGTGTAGTTGATGACTTCACCAACGGCGCTGATGGATTGCGTGGTGGTTGACTTGAGGAATTGTAGTGATGGAGTTTCGGTTACCGGGATGGTGATCGTGTTCGACGGAACAGATGGCAGAGTTGCTCCCTTTGGAGTGTCACCGATTACCGAGGCGGTGTTGAGTACCGAGCCACTATCGAGTTCCAACTGGGTGACCTGATGGGTTCCCGAACAGGTGATGATCTGTCCTGGCGCAAAGCTCGATCGGTCGCAACTTAATCCTGAAACCATAGGGTCGTCCACTCGTACATTAGTGATGGTTACATTGCCAAGATTCTCGACAACAAAGGTGTACGGAATGCTTTGGCCAAGTGTGGTGACCGCGGTGGTGGTTGTGCCTTTGGTGATCTTCAAGCTTGGGTTCTGAACCGCATCAACGGTCACGGTGTTCGATGGAACTGGGGCTATCGGTCCGCCGGTTGGCGGGGTTCCCGTAACGGTTGCAGTATTGGCGATTGCACCAGCATCAAGATCGGCTTGCGTGACGCTATGAGCTCCAGAACACGTGGTGGACGCAAGTGGCACCAAGGTGGTGGACAAACAGGTCACGCCGGTAGTTTTTGGATCACTTACCGCAATGGCGTAGAGCGTTACGTTGCCAGTATTGCGAACCACGAAGTCATAGGTGATGGGGTCATTCACTGCGGCATAGTTGGTGGCAAGGGTGGACTTTAGAATGGACAACGCCGGTGCAGAAATGGCTGGAACAGTGACCGGGTTTGAACCTACCAAGAGCGACGGAAGTCCGTTTGGTGGTGTGGCAGAAACCGAAGCAACGTTCATGATGGAGCCAGCATCAAGGTCATCTTGGGTAACGGTATGTACACCGGTACAAACAACCGATTGCGACGGGGCAACTACCGTTTGCGGGCAAACCAGCGAACTAGCGTTGGCATCAGTAATACTAATTGCACTTAGTGTTACGTTCCCCTTGTTGGTAACAGTGAAGCGATACGGGATAACGTCACCAGCAACGGCTACCGAAGCCGAAGTTGTGGCTTTAACCACCAACACCGCTGGGTTTCGTACAGCAGAAACCGTGACAGTATTGGAATCAAATGACGGGAGCACAACACCCTTTGGCGTGGTGGCCACCACACTTGCGGTGTTAACTGCCGAACCGGCATCAACGTCGGCCTGAGTAACGGTATGGGTACCTACACACACCGTTGCTTCCCTAGGTGAAAGGCTGTTGAGCAGGCAAGAAACGCCGCTCACATTGGGATCGGTTACCGTAACGTTATGTAAGGTTACGTTTCCTGTGTTGGCAACATCGAAAGTGTAAACGATCGATTCTCCAACCAACGAAAAATCCGCTTTGTTGGTTTGCTTAAGCAAGCTCAGCGATGGCGCAGGAACGATCGGAACCAAAACGGTGTTGGTATCAAGTGGCGTGAGCGATGCACCAATTGGTGGTTCGCCCGTTACCTTGGCGGTGTTGAGAATTTCACCGGCATCGGCTTCGGCTTGGGTGACGAAATGGGTTCCCGAACATAGGGTTGATTCACTCGGGTTCAAAATACTGCTCGGGCAGTTGAGATTGGCAACGATGGGATCATCGGCTTTTACCAACGACATGGTGACGTTCCCGGTATTGGAAACCAGCACGGTGTAATTGACTACGTCATTGGCCTTGGTGATAATTGCCCCGTCGTAGGCCTTTTGCGCGGTGAGACTCGGAGTAATTGCTGCGGGGACGTTTACCGTGTTGGATGGAACTGGAACCAATGGCGTTCCGAGCGGCGCTTCACCGTTAACCTCGGCGGTGTTGGCCACAAATCCAGCATTGAGGTCAGCCTGGGTAACAGCATGAATACCGATGCAAATCATGGACCCAGCCGCAACGGGTGGGGTAGCCAGCAGGTCGGCCGGTGCCAAGATAGTGGCAGGGCAGGTGATTGCTGTGGCGTTTACGTCGGCGACAACAATGTTGTCCACCGTGGTGTTACCCGTGTTGGTAACCGTAAAGGTGAAGGGAATTACTTCGTTGAGAGCAGTGAAACTCGGCGAGGAGGTGGCCTTCACGATGTTGAGTGCCGGGGCTTGAATAGCCGGAACCGTTACGGTGTTCGATGGCACCGGGGCGATTGGGGTTCCACTTGGTGGCGTACCAAGAACGGTCGCGGTGTTTACTAGCGAGCCAGCATCAACATCAGCTTGGATCACGGTATGGGAACCGCTACAGGTTATCGCAGCGCCTCCAGCAAGGGATGTAGCGGCACAGGTGATGCCGGTTAGCTGAGCGTCGACGATAGTGATGGCGTTCATGGTCACGTTGCCGGTGTTGACAACTTGGAATGTGTACGTAACAACGTCACCAGCAGTTGTGTAGCTGCCAACTGCCGTGGCCTTCGTAACGGAGAGGCTTGGTAGCTGTTGGGTTGGAACGGTAACGGTATTCGAGAGAACCGGAGCGATCGGCGGGCCGGTTGGTGGCGTACCAACAGCCGAGGCGGTATTCACAATGCTGTTACCGTCAAGATCCGCTGCGGTTACAAGGTGGGTTCCGGTGCAAACGGTTGACGCGCCCGGAGCGAGTAAGGATGCACCACAACTGATTCCAAAAGCGTTGGGATCAACTACAGCGATGTCACTCATCGTCACGTTGCCGGTATTGGTGACCGTGAACGTATAAGGAATCGCTTGGTTCACGGCACTTGCTGCGGTGGTGGTTGTGGCCTTAACAATCGACAACGCTGGACTCTGAGTAGCCGCAACGGTGACCGTGTTCGAGGGCACTGGTGTGATTGGGGAGCCGCCCGGAGGTGTTCCGGTAACTTCAGCGGTGTTGACCACAGTGCCACGATCCAGATCCGCTTGCGTTACCGAGTGGGTTCCGCTGCAGGTGGTTGAAGCTCCAGGGGCAAGGGTGGTGGCGAGACACGAAACCCCGGCCACTTTGGCATCGGTAACGGCCACTTGGCTCATCGTGACATTGCCGGTGTTGGTTACCGCAAAGCTGTAGTTCAAAGCGTCACCTACCGCGCTGTATGACGTTGCTGAGGTTGACTTGACGACGGTTAGCGACGGGGTTTGCGTGGCGGGAACACTGATGGTGTTGGAGGATACTGGGGCCAATGGCGTGCCGTTTGGTGGGGTTGCACTAATCGTAGCGGTATTCACGACCACCCCGGCATCGAGCTCGCCTTGTGTAACCGTATGTGTACCTACACAGGTGGTGTTTGCGCCAGGGAGCAGTGTTGTATCGGTGCAGCTAATGGCGGCAACCAAGGGATCGGCCACAACAACATCAGTGACGGTTACATTGCCGGTATTGGTAACGACGAATGTGTAAGGAATCGCTTCACCCGCTGCGGCGTAGCTCAGTGCAGTGGTTGATTTGGCAATCGAAACAGATGGCGTCTGAATGGCTGGAACCGTGATGATGTTGGAGCCTACCGGAGCAAGTAGCGCACCTGATGGAGACTTGCCAACTACCGACGCGGTATTCACAATGGAACCAGCATCGAGATCAGATTGCGTTGCTGCGCGCGATGCGGTGCAGTTAACTGATTGCCCTGGAGCCAATGCGCTCGGCGAGCAAGTAACCGTTCCAGCGATTGGATCGGTCACGTTCACTTCGGTGATGTTGACGTTGCCGGTATTGGTGACGTTAAACCTATAGGCAATAAGTTCTCCAACTGTTGAGTAGGAGGCTTTTGCGGTTGACTTCACAATGGTGAGGCTCGGCGCTTGCGAAGCGGGAATGGTCACGATGTTTGAGGCAACCGGAGTAAGTGACTGCCCCGATGGTGAAGTTCCGGTGGCTGTTGCAGTGTTGATAACCGAACCGGTATCGAGATCTGCTTGGGTGGCCAACCGAGTTCCTGAACAGTTAGCGATTTGGCCTGGGTTCAAACTCGTAGGCGTACAGATTGTTGAACCAACGATCGGATCATTAACGCTAACGGCCCCTACCGTGACGTTACCTGAGTTGGTAACCACGAAGGAGTAGGCAATGGGCTCGCCGACGGCAGCAAAGTTTGGTGTGGTAGATGACTTGACAATGCTTACCTCAGGGGCTTGATCGCCAGCAACAACAACCGTGTTGGAAGAGACCGGGGCAATTGGGGTTCCACTTGGTGGAGTGCCCACTACAGCAGCAGTGTTGGTGATTGACCCGGTGTTGAGATCTGCCAGGGTGACTACATGCGTTGCGGTACAGGTGGTGGAGGCGCCCGGGATAAGGGTGGTTACTGGACAAGAGATTCCCGTTACCTGCGGGTCGGTGATTCCGATTGCGCTCATGGTGACGTTACCGGTGTTTTTCACGGTGAAGGTGAAGGAAACCACATCGCCTGCGGCAGTGAAGTTGGCTGTGGGTGAAGCCTTGATCACCGAAAGTGAGGGCGAAGCGGTAACGGGGACTACCACGGTGTTGGAACCTACTGGTGTGGTGGTGGTGCCATCAGGTTTTGTACCAATCACCGATGCGGTGTTTTGAATAGTTCCGGCATCGAGATCGGCTTGGGTAACGGTATGTGTTGCGGTGCAGGTAGCGGTTGCGCCTGGGGCGAGTGGAGTTGTTGGGCAGAGCACCGCAGTTACGTTGGGATCGTTCACCGTTAGTGCGCTGAGCGTTACGTTGCCGGTATTGGTTACTGCAAAGGTGTAGGGGATAACTGTTCCTACGGTGGATACCGCGGCAGTGGTGGTGGCCTTCACAATTGCCAGCGAAGGTGACTGCACCGCCGGGATGGTGATGGTGTTCGAGGTCAACGGAGCAAGGGGGGCACCCAGAGGTGTGCTTCCACGAACCGTTGCCGTGTTGATGATCGCCCCGGTATCGAGATCGGCTTGGGTTACTACATGGGTTCCGGTACAAATTGTCGATGCACCTGGAGCCAGAGTAGTAAGTGGACAGTCAATTGCTGTGGCGTTGGGATCATTCACTTCAATTGAGTTCATGGTGACGTTACCGGTGTTTGTCACGGTGAAGGTGTAGGGAATTGCTGTACCAGTGGCCGAATAGCTCACCGCAGTGGAGCCCTTCACAATGCTCAACCCAGGCGCTATAAGGACCGGCACGTTGACGGTGTTGGAAGCAATTGGCGCAATCGGTGTTCCCGTTGGTGGGGTACCAATAACCGAAGCCGTGTTCGCTACGGTTCCGGCATCAAGATCCGCCTGAGTTGCAACGTGTGTTGCGGAACAGGTAGTTACAGCGGCTGGTGCGAGTGGGGTTGCAGGGCAGGTGATGCCAGTGGCGTTGGGATCGGTAACGGTAACTGCAGTCATGGTTACGTTGCCGGTGTTGGTGACGGCGAAGCTGTAAGCAATGGTGTCGCCTACCGCGGCAACGTTTGGCGTGGTGGTGGATTTCACGATCGTGAGCGCTGGACCTTGGATCCCAGGAACGGTGATGGTGTTGGAGATGACAGGAGTGGTGGGTGTACCGTTTGGCGGTGTTCCAACCGCCGAAGCGGTGTTCACTACAGAGCCGGCATCGAGATCAGCTTGGGTAACGAGGTGGGTGCCGGTACAGGTGGTGGATGCACCTGGGAACAGCGTGGTGGCTGGGCACGAGATACCGGTTGCCGTTGGGTCGTTGACCGAAACGGCGGTGATGGTTACGTTGCCGGTATTGGTTACGGTAAACAGGTAAGGAATTGTGTTCCCCACGGCGTTGTAGCTCAGCGACGGTGAGCTTTTCACAATGCTCAAACTCGGAGCTGCACTTACCGGCACGGTTACCGTGTTTGAGGTAACGGGCGGAGTTGGCGTACCGCTCGGAGGTGTACCTACTACTGAGGCAACGTTGGCAATCGTGCCAGCATCAAGATCTGCTTGAGTAACGGTGTGTTGGGCGGTGCAAGTTGTTGATGCACCTGGGGCGAGGGCGGAATCGATACAGCTCAAAGCGGTGGCGTTGGTATCGGTTACGGCAATCGCCGTGATGTTCACGTTGCCATTGTTGGTAACGGTAAAGGTGTACAGGATCACGTCACCCACTGCGCTGACGGTGGTGGTCAAAGTGGATTTCACAATTGACAGTGCTGGTGTTTGATTCGCCGGGACGGTCACCGTGTTAGACGAAATTGGGCTGATTGGCGTGCCATTTGGCGGCGTGCCCACAACCGTTGCCGTGTTAACGATCGACCCGGCGTTGAGATCATCTTGAGTAACGGAGTGAGTCCGCGTACAGGTGGCCGTCGCGCCTGGAGCTAAAATGCTAAGTGTACAGTTAATAACGCCGAGTTGGGGATCAGATACGGTCACCGCAGTCATCGTGACATTTCCGGTGTTCTTTACCGTAAAGGTGTAGTCAACCAACTGACCAACAAGGCTGTAGGTTGCGGTAGAAGATGCTTTCACGATGCTGAGAGAAGGTGCGGCTACCGCTGGTACGTTTACGGTGTTCGAGGTAACCGGAGCGATCGGCGTGCCACTTGGTGGAGTACCCATAACCGATGCTGTGTTTATAACAGAGCCTGCATCAAGATCGGCTTGGGTTACCACGTGGACGGCTGAACATAGAGTCGTAGCACCGGGGGCAAGAGGTGCGGTAGGGCAGGATATTCCCGTGGCCCTGGGATCAGCGACGGTGATGGCACTCATGGTGACGTTGCCTTCATTTTTAACCGCAAAAGAGTACGCAATGGTTTCACCAACAGCAGAGAAGCTTGCTGTCGAAGTCGCTTTAACAATGCTAAGCGCGCTTGTTTGAGTCGCTGGGATCGATACCGTGTTGGAGCTGAGCGGAGCAAGGGGCGAGCCGCTTGGGGGTGTGGCCACAACAGTTGCAGTGTTGATAATCGAGCCGGTATCGAGATCACCCTGGGTCACCGCATGAGTTCCCGAGCAAATCGTGGAGGCACCAATGGCCAAGGTGGTTACCGGGCAGGAGATACCCGTAGCGTTTGGATCAGAAACCACAAGTGCACTTAGGGGTACGTTGCCGGTGTTGGTGACGGTGAAGGTGTAGTCAACCAATGATCCCAGCACTGAGTAGTTCGTAGCCGGAGTTGCTTTTACGATGCTGAGCTTGGGGAGAGGTAGGAGTGGCATTTCCACCGTATTAGAAGAAAGCGGGGTTGTTGGTGTTCCACTCGGTGGCGTACCTACAACTGAGGCGGTGTTATTGACGGTGGCGTTAACTACGTCGGTTTGTTGGGTACTGTACGACCCGGTGCAAGTGGTCGAAGCGCCAGGGGCGAGAGTCGATAAAGGACAGCTCACACTGGTTAACAATGGATCGCTAACGGTCACAGCAGTCATGGTTACGTTGCCAATATTCTTGACTACAAAGCTGTACGGAATATTTTGGCCTGCGGCAGAGAAGTTCGTTGCCGTGGTTGACTTCACAATCGAAAGTAACGGCGACTGAACTGCTGGCGTGGTTACCGTATTCGAAGGAATTGGAGTGAGCGGCGGGCCACTTGGTGGGGTTCCAATGACCTGAGCGGTGTTGACAACATTGCCCGCATCGAGGTCGGCTTGGGTGACGACATGAGAACCAATGCAGGTAGTGAAAGCACCGGGAGCAAGCGTGCTCACAGAACATGAAACACCGATAGCTTTTACATCGCTGACAGAAACTCCCGTGATGGTGACGTTGCCTTCGTTGGTCACCAAAAATGAGTAAGGAATGGTTTCGCCAACTGCCGAGAACTCAGCTTTGGTGGTGGATTTAACCATGGTGAGCTTTGGCATTTGCACCGAGTCAACGGTTACAGCATTGGAAAGAATCGGGGTGGTTGGAACTCCGGAAGGAGGAGTGCCAACGACACTGGCAATATTGACGATATTGAGAGCATCAAGTTCGGCTTGAGTCACTACGTGAGTGCCCATACAGGTACCAAACTCACCCGGAGCAAGGCTGGTTACATCGCAGGTAATACCAGTAGCTTTTGGATCGGTCACGGTGATCGCGTTAAGCAGAACATTACCGTTGTTGGTGACAACGAAGGTGTAGGTGATGGATTCGTTGAGCGTGGTGTAGGTGGGTTGCGAAGCTGATTTGACGATGGTCATTGCCGGGTTTTGGACCGCGGGGATCGTAACCACGTTTGACTCAAATGGTCCCACGTTGGGTCCCGTAGGTGGTTTGGCGGTGACTGATGCGGTGTTAACGATTGATCCACTATTGAGATCGGTTTGCGAAACAATGTGGGTGCCCGTGCAGTTCGATGAAGCACCTGGAGCGATAGAAGTAGGCGTACAGGTAATCCCGGAGACCAGGGGATCAATTACGGTTACCGCCGACATGGTTACCGTACCGTTGTTGGTGACCACAAAGTCATAGGGAATTGACTGTCCAACCGTTGAGAACGAGGTGATTGCGCTCGATTTCACGATGGTGAGCGCTGGGGTTTGTACCGCTGGCACCGTAACTTGATTGGAGTCCTTCGGCGCGAGCGCAACACCTGAGGGCGGCATGGCCACAACTGATGCGATATTGATCACCGATCCGCTATCAAGATCCTCCTGCACCACCGTGTGATTGCCCGTACACGTAGTAGAGGCACCCGGGGCAAGAGTCGTTGCTACACAGGAAACGCCACTTACTTTTGGGTCAGAAACGGTAACTGCAGTTAGGGTTACATTTCCTTTGTTCTCCACCAAGAATGAATAGGGAATAGTTTCGCCCAGCGCAGTAAATGATGCTTTCGTTGTGGATTTTGTGATGGTGATCAGTGGCGTTTGAACGGCAGGGATTGTGACGACCAGCGACTCCACGGTAGGTATTGGTGAGCCTCCTGGTGGCGTACCTGTTACCGAAGCTTTGTTGACAATGGTGCCTGCATCAAGGTCCGCTTGGGTTACAACATGGGTTGCCGTGCAGGTTGTTGAACCACCCGGAGCTAGCGAAGTCGCTGGGCAGAGTATGCCCGAAGCATTGGGATCGCTCACCGTGATGGAATTCAGTGTCGTGGCACCGGTGTTCGTCACCAGAAACGAATAGGGAACGCTGGCACCAACGGCGGAGAAGGAACTCGATGTTGAAGACTTCACAATGGTCAACGAGGAAGCCAACGGAGCATTGGTAAGCGTACAGGTGATGTTGTCACCACCGATTGGGGTAATGCTGAATGGCACCGCCGATGAGCCTGCGGCCGGAAGCACAGTGGCCGAGCCGCTAGCGGTATTGGTACAGCTAACTGATTGACCGTATTGGCTGATCGCCGAGCTGCTACCCGCAGCCATGGTTTCGCCAAAGCTGTAGGCCAATCCTGCGGTTGCTTGAGGAACAACAAGAACGCCGGTTGAGGCATTTACGGTTGCGCCGGTTCCCGCTGTAGTTGCGTTGCCACCAGCGACGGGAGCACCACTTGGGGTAAGTGACATGGTGAACTGATCCGCGGCCGCCAAGCGTGATCCAGACAATGCCTTCACCAATCTCAACGCGGGCGGGCAGGTGATAGTTAGAGGTGCGTTAACTGTGTCCGTCACCGTCACACCTACGACATCGGTGGTTCCCGTCGATGACGGTCGATCCTTGATCGTGGCCACGTTGGTGATGGTTGTTGGGCATGGGGCGGTTAGGGCAATGTTTTGTTCGTAGGTAATGGTCAACGTTTCGCCGACGTCGAGACCACGTAGCCCGCCAGTTGGAGCACCCGGCGCGGCTGGGGCACTGTACGCCCGAGAACAGGTCGTTGCTGATGGCATGGCCGAACCAACCACAACACCCGAACAGCTCATTGCTCCGCTAGCCATGTTGGGGTTAGCGCCACCCGAGATAGCGACCGACAAAACCCTGTATGCCGGCGTTGCTGGACCATTTGGTCCGACAGGCAAGGTATCGGTCAGATCGATTGTGTCGCCCTTGGTCATAGGGTCTGGACCATTGTTCTTGATGGCGATGGTCCATGTGGCGGTTCCGCCTGCCGAGATCGAGCTTGGTGTTGCGGATTTGGTTAGCGCCAAATCGAAAACACAGGGCTTCCAGTCGACAGTGAGTCTGCCGTTGGCGCCCGCAACCGAGCCTGACGCGGTCATTGCTCCTGCAGATCCAGAAAGAAGCGTGGGGGCCAGCGCCGAAGGTACCGGTGAGGAGGTCGCGATAAAACTGGAGCCGCCACCACCACCAGCTCCGGTCACTGAGGTGCTGACGGTGCTCGCACCGCCACCACCACCGGTGTAGCCACCGCCTCCACCACCGCCGGAGTCATTTGCGGTGTCGTTGCCGCCGTTGCCACCGACTCCAGCACCGATTCCCGTTCCAGGGAACCCGCTTAGTGCTGCTGTGGTATTCACACCGCCGAGTCCGGCTCCGGCAATACCGCCACCACCGCCACCTGCCGCCGTATTCGCGCCGTCCGCACCGGCATTGCCGTTTACTCCGGCAAATGCTCCCGCGGCGGTACCAAAGCCCGCTCGACCCCCGTTCCCAACCGTTCCCCCGACCACAACGCTATGCGAGGCACCACCGCCACCACCACCGCCTGCGACCAATAGTGAAACGCCGCCAATCAAAAGCTCTGTTCGTCCGCCACCGCTACCACCAGGATGTGTTGCTCCAGCGGTCGTTCCGCCCTTCCCGCCTATTCCCGTCGCAGCACCGCTCACTCCACCAGCAGAAGGTGCAGTACCGACAGGAGCAGGGGCTCCGCCACCTACAGCCCCGGAGTAGGACTGACCCGGCAGCACCTCAAAGGTCGCCCCCAAGAGTCCCCCTGGCGCCCCAAGCCCACCTGTTGCGCCCCCAGCCGCGCTCGAGGATGCTCCTGAACCACCAAGCCCCAATATTGCGGCACGACAGGTCCCATCTGGCACGAAGCCAGCGGCAAACACTCCGGTAGCCGTGACCGATAACGCGCCTGGGCCTGGCGCTGGCGCGGCGAAAGCCGGTCCCGACACTCCAACCTGAATGCTTACCAATGACAACGCCAACGACGAAGCCGCGGCGATAATCGACGATGTCGTGCGTTGAATTCGCCGACGGGTCGAGAGGCCCTGGATTTGGACGGAGCTTAGGTTCACTCCGCAGATATCGGAATACGGTCAGACGACCTTGAAAACTAATTATTTCGAGCCAATTTCAAACCGGGAAAGGGCTCATTCAAGCCCATTCCACCGAATACTTGGGGACAAACCCTAGGTTTCGTGAACTTCCTAAACAATTGAAGCGATGAAGTCGCCGATTGCCACGGTGCCCTCTGGCATTCCCGAGTCACCCTTCACCGTCTTTTCGATAGCAACAGCAATGCGAGCAGCGGCGGCAGTTTCACCCAAGAAGTTCAGCATGAGACCCGCGGAGATGATGGCGGCTCGAGGATCGGCGATACCCTTCCCGGCGATATCTGGAGCGGAACCGTGAACGGGTTCAAACATTGATGGGCCGGTGCGCGCCGGATTGAGATTGCCCGAAGAAGCCAAGCCCACTCCGCCAGACACCACACCGGCCAGATCAGTAATGATGTCACCGAAGAGATTATCGGTCACGATTACGTCATAACGCTGAGGCGAGTCGACGAAATAGATACACGCAGCGTCAATGTGGTTGTAGGCGGTGGCCACATCGGGATACTCAGTTGCCACTTCGTTGAACGTGCGTTGCCAAAGATCACCGGAGAACTGCAACACATTGGTTTTGTGGATCAGCGTGAGGTGCTTTTTCGGACGGCTTCGGGCCAACTCAAAGGCGTAACGAACCGCACGCTCCACGCCCATCCGGGTGTTTACACTGCCCTGAGTGGCCACTTCAAACGGGGTGCCCTTGCGAAGGATGCCACCTTCACCGGCATAGGTGCCCTCGGTGTTTTCTCGAATGACAATGCAATCCACGTTGTTCTGGGGGTACAGGAACGGTCGCTGGTTGATATACAAATCAAGGGTGAAGCGCATCTTGAGCAGCAGTCCGCGCTCAAGCACGCCCGGCGCAACTTCCGGAGTACCAATGGCACCAAGCAGGATGGCGTCAAAGCCCCGCAACTCTTCGAGCACGGAATCTGGAAGCACTTCACCGGTTCGAGCAAAATACCGTCCGCCCAGGTCATACTCGGTAGTTTCGAGCTTCACACCGGTGGCCGCTACAACCTTCAGGGCCTCAGCCAGCACATCTGGGCCAATTCCGTCGCCACCGAGAACAGCAATTTTGTGGGCCATGAGGTACTCCTAGGGCATGTTTGAGCGCCCTTGTGGCGTCAACGAGCGGTTCTAGGTTAGCGCTGGCGACACCGCCACAGAATTTGGATCTCCTAACCTCGATTGTGAGGACATCGGGATTGGTCGGGGCAATATTCATCGTGCTGGGCTGAAAACGTGGGTACGCAGACCGCCCCAACCGCACCAAAAGCGCCATACTCAGCCGAAGCCGTCGCCAATTCGCTTCCCGACTCAAACCGAAGCGCGCCTCTGACACGCGACCACTAGCCTGTTCGAGGTGAGCACCAAGTTGTCCCAGCAGGCCTTCGACCGCCTCAAAGCCGAATTCGACGATCTTTCCACTCGAGGCAAGATCGATATTGCGCGGCGTATCGAATCGGCCCGTGAGCTGGGGGATCTCTCCGAAAATGGCGATTATCACGCCGCCAAGGAGGAGCAGGGCAAAATGGACGGCCGCATGCGCCAAATCCGTGCGGTCATCGAGGATTGCGAAATTGTGGACCTGGTTGATACCTCGTCAGTTGGTTCGGGTTCAGTTGTGGAGATTCGCTACGAGGGCGACGACGATACCGAGACGTACCTCGTGGGTTCGATCGAGGAGCGCCGCGAGGGTCTCACGGTTGCCTCGCCCACATCCCCGTTGGGCGCCGCGTTGTTGGGTTGCAAGGTTGGCGACATAGTTGAGTACCAGGCTCCCGGCGGCACGCTGCGCGTAGAAATCGTCAGCATCTCCGCGTGAGCGGATTTTGGCAACGCTGCGTGAGCGGATTTGGGCATCTCTGCGTGAGCGCTCGTTCGGCTGAATTTCCACCGGACCACACCTGGGTTGGCCAGTTGTGCCACCGCTGACACCCGCTCCAACCAAACGGGCTCTAGCTGAGGCGCTGCTCGATTCGTTTCACGCCATTGGCGATGGCCGTCACGGGGCGCTTGTCGATTCGACGGGGACCATCGTTTGGTACTCCCCGGGCGGCATTGATGAACCAGCGGCGTTCTATTCGCTGCTTGCGGGAACTGGTCCTGCTGCCGCTTCAGCCGGGCGCGTGCAACTAGCTTTGGAACGCCTCGATACGGTTGGTTCGGTAGTTGTCTCGGGTGATGCACCAATTGTGCGAACCCAAATTGCTGGCCGTGAATCACTGCTGGAGATCGCCGACCATCTCGTAGGTGCACGTATTGTTCGCGTGCTTACCATGCTGCGGGGTCGCGATTTGGTGGTGCCGACGATCATTGGCGGCGATCGTTTTGATACTCCACGTAAAACGAATCGATGGTCCAATGGCGTGGCCTTTGGCGAGTTGATTGTGGCTGGGATCGATCCTTCACAGGGCGCATGGCTGGAGGCTGGCGAGCGACTGGTAGTCACCATTGGCGCCCACGATGAGAAGGGCTTTCTGCGAACGGGCCCAAACCAGGGGGAACTCACCGTTGGGGCGGCGTTGCGCGAGCAGGAAGATTTGGAGCGTACTTGGCGGTTCACCGTCGGGAATGCCGAAATCGGTGGGCCTTACGAGATAGCTGCTCGTAAATCGCTACGGGCGTTGCGGATGCTCACGAATCCTGCCACTGGCGGATTACTTCGTGCACTTACCACTTCCCTACCGGCACGCGTCGGCAACGAACGAAACCTCGATGAGCGTTACGCCTTCCTCCGCGACAACGCTGAAGCGGTGCGATTGTATGAGCGGATTGGCCGGTTTGATTGGGCTGATGCCACACGCAATTGGTTGCATGATCGTTACGCCGATCCGCTTTCACCCGAGCTAGCGGTCGCGGCTGCGTATCGGTCTTCGGGGGAACAGGCACCTGCGGAATCGGATTCGATGCTTCCGGGCTGGGATGGAAACGGGCCTGTGCGTTTGGGGACGAGGGCTGGCAGTTCTCTAGATTTGGGCGGGGTTGCTCTTGGCTCGCTGATGCTTGATGCGGCTCGCAGCTGGTCATCACTGGAGCGTGTGGGTGATTGGCTTTGCGAAAATTGGCGTCGCCGGGATTGTGGACGTTGGAACGAGCGTCATCAAGGCCACACCCATGTCGAGAGTGCGCTGAGCGTTTCTCGGGCGCTTGATGCCTTGATTACGTCGGCAAGGGTTCGAAACGTTTTGGATCCGGCAATCATTGGCTGGTCGCAGTGTTTGCGTGAGATTGATGGGTGGTTGGAGTCTGAGGGGCTGTTCGGGAAACGTCCAACGGCCGGTTGGCGCCGAGCCGGAGGTGAAGATGCCGACGACACCTCTGATGCTGCATTGTTGGCTCTACTATCTCGTTCCGGCCCACGGTTGCGCGAAGACGTGCAGGACGATCCGGCTACTCGGTTGACGGCGACGCTCGATCAATCGTTGGCACAACTTTCCGAGGGTGCGCTCACGCACCGTCATATGCCCCATGCTTCCGATGGTTTCCCTCCAGGGCAGGGCGGCGATTTGTGGGCGTCGTTCACGATGGTAAGCGCGCTTTGTGCCGCCGAGCGCTGGGAACTTGCGCATGCCCGAATGGAGTCGTTGATCGCGCTGATGGGCCCCACCCATATTGGCTCCACCCACGTTGACCCCATCACCGGTGACCTCCGCGGCAACCTCCTCGCCGCCCCCGCCCACCTCGCCCTCATTACCGCCGCCCTCGACCTAGCCGCCGGACCATCATAATTACGGACGGGCTGTTTACTCATGTTTCTGTAGATTTGGAAACGAATTCCTGTATTTATATCAAGCCATTGGAATTTTGAGTAGAAACCAATCGCAGAAATGATTCGTTCATGAAGTTTTGAAAGCCTCCTACGCGCGCCTCCTTCCGGGAGTTTTTGAGCCCACAACAGCACAACGAGGCGCGCCAGCAAAGGAAACTGCGCCGGACGCAGGTTAGCCCAGCTCTCGAATTGGAGGCAAAGATTTGAGCTGCGGCACGTTCTCTGCACAAAAGCCGGAAAATGTTGGTTTTCGACTTCAGGATACAAATATCGAATGCCGATAGGGAGGAATGAAAAAGACTCGGAGAACCTTGTCGCCCCAGACAGCTAATCCGCCGGCACCGCCGGGGGCCCCGCCGATTGACATTTCGCATTCCCCAGCGACATCGTCGGGATTACGGATTGGATTTGTTTCGGCGTTCCCCCCAGGGCGCAACAGTCTCAACGAGTTTGGATTCCATATGGTGTCGAAATTGGCAGCCAAACGTGAGGTTTCCGAAGTGGTTCTCCTTGGTGATGCTACGGACGCCGGCCCCCCACAGGCGATTGCCGGCGTAACCCCTATCGTCTGTTGGAAGTTCAACAACCCATTCAACCTCGTGAAGATCGTCATCGCTGTTCGAGCCACAGCTCCCGACGCCGTAATGCTGAATTTGCAGTTCGCAACGTTCGGCGACAACCGGATTGCCGGGGGTCTTGGTCTACTTGTCCCGGCTGCACTTCGTGTCATGGGGGTGCCCACAGTCGTCGTTCTGCACAACCTTGCCGATAACGTCGACATGCAAGATGCTGGGTTTACCAAATCGAAGCTCGTTGCGGCACTAATGACCAAGGCTGGAAGGCTATTAACGCGAGCACTGTTGACGGCAGATGTTGTTGCCCTCACGATTCCGAAGTACGTAGAGTTTCTTCAGTCGAGCTACGGGGCAACCAACGTTTTGCTGGCGCCACACGGATCCTTCGATGTGGTTCCGACCCCCAGTTACGAACTGCCAGCGGGAGACCGTCGAATCATGGCGTTCGGAAAGTGGGGCACATACAAAACGGTCGATATGCTCGTCACGGCTTACCGCGACCTCATCAGCCGTGGTTACGATGACCTCGAGCTAGTTATTGCTGGCACCGATTCACCGAACTCCAAGGGGTACCTGGCCGGAGTCGCTATGCAATGCCAGGACCTTCCCAAGGTCATGTTCACGGGCTACGTCGCCGAAGAAGATGTTGAGGGGTTGTTTTCGTCGAGCGCCGTTGTCGTGTTTCCCTATACCAGTACAACTGGGAGCTCTGGAGTACTCCATCAAGCAGGTTCCTATGGGTGCGCGACCGTGCTCCCGGCCATCGGCGACTTTGTCGAAGTCATCGAGGAAGAAGGATTTTGTGGGGAGTACTTTGACCCGGCCGACCCAATAACACTCGCCGACGCCATCGTAAAGGTGATCGACGCTCCAGACCGTAGGCGCGAATTGGGTCGCCGCAATTACGCAGCGGCCATCGGGATTCCGATTGACGAAGTCGTCGATTGGCATGTCATTCATATCGATCGCTTGCTTACGAAAAAGCGGAAAACCTGATGGGCCGAGAAACGCTTGTCACTTCCTCGAAACGTACCGCCACCCCCACCTCGAGACCGGGTTCAAACACAGCTCGAAATTCGACCACCACATCGTCCCCATCGTCAGCCACTTCGTCGGTCCCATCGCCGGCCACCCTGCCGGCCACCTTCTCCGGTAAGACATCGGTAGCTGCAGGTGCGACGGTATTGACGCTTACCATGTTGGTTGCTAACGCAGGAAACTATCTCGTCAACGTGTTGTTGGGCCGATGGCTAACTCCGAGCCAGTTCTCCGACGCTTCTCTCATGGTCACCCTTATGTTGGTGACCACCGCACTGGCAATCAGCCTGCAGCTCATCGCCGCGAAATTGGTGAGCGAAGACAACGAAACCGCTGTGGCTTGGCTCAGCACTCGGGCACTCTACGCTGGGTTGGCACTCGCTGGGGGTCTCATAGGTGGCTGTGGATTCCTCGCATCGTTCTTCAAGACCAGTTCACCGTGGCCCTTCGTTGTTCTCGGTCTTGGAATGCCGTTTTACACCGTCGCCGCCGTGGGACGCGGTGTCTTGCAGGGTCGTTTCGCGTTTCGTTCCCTGGGTGCGTCTTTTGGGATCGAAATGGCAATCCGAGCGGTGTTCTCTGTTGCTCTCGTTGCAGCGGGCATTGGCGTAATCGGAGCAACAATCGGACTCTCCCTCTCTTTTGTAGGAACTTGGTTCGTTGTGCGAAGCGCCACCCCAATGCACTGGGGGCGAGCACAACGAGAACTGTTCATTTCGGTGAGCTCAGTTGCAAAACCCGTCGCTTTACTCCTCGTTGCCCAGGTGATCATCAACAACGAAGATGTGCTGTTTTCAAAACGATTTCTCGATGCAACAACTGCAGGACGTTACGGTGCAGTTGCGCTTATTGGTCGCGGAGTATTTTTTGCTTCCTGGGCCGTTGCCACGGCAGTGTTTCCCGCGGCCGCCGCTCGAACTGAACCTGTCGGTCGCACCGATCGTCTCCTCATGACTGCGTTAGCAGCGGTATTTGGGATTGGAGTTGTTGCCGCTGGAGGCGCTTACCTACTCGGAGACAAGGTCTTGGGCTCAGTATTTGGTCGGGCTTATACCGGCCTCGCCATCCCCCTGACGATGTACGCCATCGTGACTACGTTGTTCGCGCTTTCGAATCTGTTCGCCACCTACCACCTCTCCACGGGAAACACCATGCCAAGCGCCCTATTGCTTCTTGGAGCAGTAGGGCAAACCGCACTGTTGTCCGCCCATCACGGCTCGATCAATGAGTTAGTACGTATGCAGTTCATTGCTATGTCACTTTTGACACTTTGCTTATTGGGCTACCACTTCCTCGGCCCTTCGGTATGTGTACGTGACAATAGGGCTAGCGAGCTTCTCGTAACGCCAGCCTCGCCGGTCCACAACACGCGAGCTGGCAGCGCCCTGGGTCCCGGGCAATCAGAACCAGAACCGGCCGCTAGCGGAACGACCTCACAGCCTCCGTTCGCTCATTCCTCAATTTATCCCGCCTCGACCCTCTCTACTTCGTCTCCCGACGCGCTACGCAAAGAAAAGGTAACGACACCATGATCAACGATGCCAAGGTTCCCGATCAGTACACGGCATACCAGATTTGGGCGAAAGAACCGCTCACTTTGGTTCCCCGAATTTCAGTGGTCATTCCCGCCTACAACGAAGCGGAGAGGATACTTCCGACCATTGGAGCTATCGCTGCCTATATGAGTTCCAGAGGCGAACCGTGGGAGTTGATCGTCGCTGATGACGGGTCCAAAGACAACACCGTGGAACTGTTGAACGATCTCAATTTGGTCAACCTGAACGTGCTCGTTGCTGAGCGAAATGGCGGCAAGGGTAAAGCCGTGCGACGCGGCGTGCAAGCAGCTCGGGGAGAGTTCATTCTCTTCGCAGACGCCGACCAATCGACGCCAGTCGAACAGTTCGAAATGCTCCTGGGTCCCCTCAAAAACGGGCAGTTCGGAATTGCGGTTGGTTCTCGGGCCGGGCTGAGTGCTGATGAAACAAGAAAGTCACTTCTACGTCAGGCCATCAGCAAAGGTCTACAAATTGTCGTGCGCTTTGGTTTCCGAATACACGTGAAAGACACGCAGTGTGGCTTCAAACTATTCCGCCGAGATGTGGCCCTCGACCTTTTTAGCCGACAACGAATGGATGGATTCTCCTTTGACTTGGAGTTGCTGTACCTCGCATCAAAGAAGGGCTACAAGACCATAGAAGTTCCCGTCGAATGGATCGACGCGCCGGGTTCAAAGGTTGATGCAACAAAGGTTTCGTTGTCGTTCATGATCGACCTCTGCA
This sequence comes from Acidimicrobiia bacterium, assembly GCA_043718695.1. GTDB lineage: Bacteria > Actinomycetota > Acidimicrobiia > Acidimicrobiales > JANYDT01 > JANMZO01. Next base: position 23,978 of record JAYSVF010000062.1, read on the forward strand.
AAATCCGTTACAACGACCTCCGCGGGCGATACACCAACACGGGACACCGAACTCCAGTCCAACTCTCAACCCAGCAAAGCGGGAACTAACCATGAAACTCCATACCGAAGTACTTTCCGACTCCGCTATCTTGCGGCCGTCAGGTCGATTCGATGCGCACGAATCACCGTTGTTCCAACAGGTGTTTGCTTCAGCTGTGGCCAACGGCGCCAAAAACGTGGACATTGAGCTGGCCGAGGTGAACTTCATCGACTCTACGGCGCTTGCCGAACTGGTACGTTCACACCGTTTATTGGAGTCGGCCGGTGGCTTGTTAACCCTGCGATGCCCTTCAGATTCGGTTCGGGTGATTCTTGAAGTTACGAGCCTTGCCTCGTTCTTTCACATTGAACTCCTTCCGGCCTAAATCAATAGTCACTCTGCACACCTTCTACCAAGAGCGCTTCATGTCATTCACTCCGCCATCCGTTTTCGAAGCAGTGTCAAGTCAATTGATCAACGTAGACGGTGTGAGCGCAGTCGAGATTTCTTCTGGTCGACGGTCTATGTTGTTCGGGTCACCTGTTGGCGAACCGCAATTCCACTCGTCGCTGGGGACCAACATCGGTGTGAGCGTTTGGGGAACGAGTCTCGCCTCAGTCGAGGCAATCGTAGAATTGGCAAAAGTCGTCGAGCTGCGCGAGCAAGAAATTGCTGATCTTGTTGAGGCACTAACCCAAGCGAACGATCGGCAGTTGCGACTCTATGAACTAGCTCGCCTCACCATTGATGTGCTCGATCACGGGCAAACCGTCACCACAATGCTTACCCACGGTGTAACGCTTCTAGCCGCCCAGGAAGCTGTGCTAGTAAGTAGTTCGGGTTTCGTGGCCATCAACCGAGCACCTCAAATCGAACCGTTCAACGGGCCCGAGCCGGAAGAGCAACAGCGGTTCGTTGAGCTCGCAACGAGCGCGTTTGGAGGTACGAAGTTCGCAAGGTTGGTGCACAGCGATGGCTGGTACTCCTTGCGCAACCGATTCTCGGTTGGCGATATTGAATACGTTCTAGCCATTCGAAGATACGAGCATACGTTCGGTACCCCCGAGCGAAAAATAATGGATGCCCTTAGCGGCACCCTTGCCGCATCCTTACGGGTGGTCGCCCTTCACGAAACGGCGTTATCGCAAGCAATTGTGGAGGGAGAGCATGCCACTGCTGCAAAGCTCGCCGCTGATGTCCTTCCCTCGACCCTTCCACACGCGTTTGGTATCGACTACTTCGCCACCACGACCCCAGCCCGATTGGTGGGCGGAGATTTCTATACCGCAGTAGTGCACCAAGACATCCTTCGCTTTGCCGTAGGCGATGTAACCGGCAAAGGACTTCCGGCAGCTATTTTGATGACCAATGCAATTACGGTGTCAAATTTGGTTTTCAGCCGCAACCCCAGTGCTTCAGCTATGGAACTTCTTAGCGATATCGCCAGTGGTCTCGACTCGCTCCTGTTAGGCAGCAATCGCTTTATCACTATGCTGGTTGGAACGGCGGTGACCGATCCAGAGACCGGGAACGTAAACGTTTCTCTGGTAAACGCGGGCCATTCCCCTGTACTTTTGCGAACCAACGGAGTCGTCAGCGCGGTCGCTCCAATGACCCCGCCGGTGGGCGTAACTTTACCGAAAGCGTGCAGCCCCTTTCAAGCGATTCTCCAGCCCGGCGACGCGCTTTTTGTTGGGTCAGATGGATTGTCGGAACAAGAAGATGCTTACGGCCTGATGTTTGGCGAAGCTTCCGTTGCCGCGCTCCTCTGTTCTCATCAAAGCGCCGCCGTGCAAGCTCAAAACGTACTGTGCGCGGTGAATGTCCATGGCGGTGATGAGCCTCGGAGCGATGATCAAACGGTGTTGGTTCTTCGCCCCGCCAAAGCGTCACCTTCGTTGCAAAAGCCAGAACACAAGGATTGCCCATGAGGGCCACCGCTTGGAGATTGCAGATGGATGCCGCTGACCTAATGACTCTTCGGGAAATCGGCCCGTGGCTCGACGTTGCCTTGCTGCAGCTCTTTGACGGAGAGGGGATCAAAGGTGCGAGGCCGAAAATCGAACTGGCTGTCCACGAGATTTGCATGAATATTGTGCAGCACGCCTATCACGACAAGCCGGGATCAATCACGCTGGACATTGCCTCGTCTGGCGACTCGATCACCATCACGATTACCGACGGGGGAACGGGATTTGATCCAGTCGAAATCAGCGAACCCGATCCCGCCAAACCAACCATTCGTGGCTATGGCCTGATGATCACCCGCCAGCTGACCTCCAGTCTCCGCTACTACCAAACTTCATCGGGAAATCACTGGGACCTTTCGTTCCCAGTTTCCGAGTGATCGTTCAATCGCCTTGCCCGTATTCCAGATCTAACACATAAAGGACCCGTCATGACCACCAACCAATCCGACAGCCTACAAGTAGGTGTACATATCGCTTCTGTCATCACGGTTACGGTTACTATCACCGGTCGTCTCGACGCTGTCGTGTGTCCGGCTGTGCGGGCGGAGTTCGATTCTCGTATTGCCGCGGGCTGTCAACATCTCGTTGCTGATCTTTCCGACGCGAGCTTTGTCGACTCCGTTGGGTTGGCCGCCTTAGTTAAGGCAATGCGAGATGCTCAGTCGGCCGGAGCTACCTTCGAGATTTTGCGACCTTTCAGCGAAGACGCCATGCGGGTATTTCGACTGAGTAAATTCGATGAAGTATTCGTCATGACGGAAAAAGCTTCGTGAACACGGGCTCTAATGCTGTGCGCGTACTAGTTCTCGACGACGACCCACTTTGGCGACGGATCATCGGCCATACTCTTGTCAAACAAGACGCACTCGTAGTTGACGTTGGCACGGTCAACGATGCGGTGAGCGCAATCGATAGCGCACCGTTCGATTTGGTTCTTGTCGACTACGAGCTGCCAGACGGTCACGGACTCGACCTGTTCGACCGCTGTGATCGAGACCGAATGCAACGTATAGTTCTAGTAACTGGATTCGCTGATCTTCAGGATCTCGACGACGAACGAGCGAACCTTGTAGACGGTTACCTCACCAAACCTTTCCTGTCATCAGATCTCATCGCCTGTCTTCGTGGCCTAGTACCCCGTTCGTCTTTTTCACCTCTTGGTGCGTTGATTCCAGCGGGTCATAACGCTGGGGCCCCGTGAGTACTACGAGCAATTTGTCGCCTATCTACGCCGCGTCATTGGATCCACTAGATGACCCCCAGGACCTCGACCCCGCAACAGCTCCCAGGCGCCAGGCGACGGTAGAATCTTTGCCCGACAGGGCGGCACCCCAACTCGCTCCCACCGATACACGGGAGGAACCATCCCAAGATCTAGCTGCTCGAGCAACGAAGGCTCGACGGATTCTTCTCGCCGCCGTTTTCACTTTGGGAATGGGGGTTATCGGGATGAAGGCTTTGGGCGCCGCCTCTTCGGCGAAGCTTGGATCAGGGGCGTCAATATCATCGCCTGGCGCTACGTTACTCACCGAAGATCTCGTACGTCTACTTAGCGATACACCAAATGCAACGAGTGTCGCTGGATCTTACGTTCCCGGCGTGGGACTCGTCATTTCACTCAGCGTGGACACCGTGGCCGCCGACGCAATATCACTGTGGTGGTCCACCACCGTTGCCCCGATCGCCCCACGTTTTGCCGCTGAACTTCCTAACGATCGCATCGTTGTACTCATCCAGTCCGCCGGCTCAGGGGGCTTCTCTCGCACGATCGTTTTGCCTACCGGATCGATCGCCGATGTAGCGGGTTACCGTTTGGCATCAGCGGTCTTTAAGGACCCAAACCCGGCCTCGTCAAACACAGCCACAACCGACACATCCACAGCGACTGCCAACGCGAACACGTCTGCCAACCCAGCCACTTTCAACACACAAACACTCGAATCAGCGGCATCATTTGCAACGCCATCCGAATCCGCAGCGACAACCCCGCTAGCACCGACACAAAGCACTCCAAATTTGCCAACAGAAACTGTCCTCACGCCGACGCCCTCTCCGCCGGATGCTCTTAAAGTGCCGGTGCCGACCAGCGTGGCGCTCGCAATTGCGGCACCCGGCGGAGCAGAACCAACCAGCGCAACGAGGACGGCTCTAAGCACTGACGTACTCGAAGGTTTCGACAAAGCGAGCAGCAAATGGACACCTATGTCTGGGCAGTGGAAATTTCTCGGCGGTTCATACCAGCAAATTGACAATTCCGGATTCGATTTCATTAGCCAGTACACCGACATTCTGCCCACAGACTTTTCCGTAAGTATCAAACTCGCGGCCATTGAAGGCGACATGAACGGTGGTCTGCTGCTCTTCCAACAAGCTCTCGGTAAGCGAAACGAGGCCACGATTGTCGACCTCACCAGTTCGTCACAATACCTTCGGTGGGGGCACTACGACTTGGGAGGTGTCTACGTGTTCGACGGTGGAGCGAAAATTTCTGCGCTTGTGGATCAGGCCAAAGGCGTCTTGCTCAGGATCGAGGTTCGGGGCAACACTGCAGTGGTGTTCTTGAATGACACTCGCATCGGTGAATTTACCCCCACCAAGAAAGGTGGCACCGCCGGGCTCATCTCGTCCCAAGCCAAAATCCGATTCGACGACTTCACTATTCGTCCCCTCCCATGACACCACTAAACTCACAGCCCGCTGCTGCTCGAACCGCAAAACCGGCGATGCCGCGAGAAGGTTTTCTCGATACGATTCGCGCTATCGCGACGGTTCGGGTCGTGTTCTGGCATGCCTTTGCAACTCCCATGCTTTCCTTCGTCGTGGCATCGATGCCTACGATGTTTTTTGTCGCTGGATCGCTGCTAGGCGCATCGCTCGACCGTCGAGATTCCCGGACGGTTCTTCGTGACCGTCTCCGGCGATTGCTGATTCCCTTTTGGCTTTTCGGTGCCTTCGTGATCTCAGTAATGGCCGTCAGCAGAGCGGTCACTGGACGTGCAGACACGGCGTTGAGTCCGATCAAACTGCTTGGCTGGATTGTGCCGCTGATCGACCCCAAAGGCAGCGTATGGGAGGCGGGCTGGCTCTCCCAACCTCTGTGGTACCTCCGAGCCTTTCTTTGGCTGTTACTTGCCGCACCGATGCTGCGATACGCGCTCCGCCGGTTTGGCAACGTGGTGTTCGCACCCTCAATTGTGGGAGTGATCGCTACGGAGTTCTTGATTCGCCACCCATATACCGCCCTTCCGGGATTCACTGCCTGGCGCTGGTACACCGGCGATTTCGCTCTTTACTCAATCTTTCTGTTACTCGGATTCCGGCACCGCGATGGAGCATTTCGCTCATTGAGTACCGGAGCACGAATGGAGTGGGGAGCAATTGCTGGCACGTGTGCCGTAATTTGGTGCGTTACACAACCAGTGATCGGCAATGTGGTCAACAACTCCTATCCAGCACACTTCCTAGTGGGCGCAACGTGGCTGTGTATTTTCTTGTCACTGGAAAACGTGCTGGAGAGAGGTCCAACCACACCAATCATTGGTCCCGTAATCCGCTGGCTTACCCAACGTTCACTTACGGTCTATCTGTGGCACACCACAACCATTGTGTGTGCCGATTATCTGCTCAACGGATTTTCACCAGGAGCCACGCGACTCTTAGTCATTCCTATCGTTGTTGTGCTGATCCCGCTATTTGCTGCGGTGTTTGGATGGGCCGAAGATGTTTCCGCCGGCCGTAAGGCCCGCCTTTGGCCGCTACCGCTCCCCTTTACTCTTCCGTCGCCAAAGATCTCCGCTCGAAACGCTATCAATGTAGTACGCATACGTACTACATCACACCACGGCTTGAAGGGCCTGATGGGCGTGGATGTAGATGGGGCTGACGGCGCGAATGCGGCTGACTGCGTAAAAGGGCCGGGCCAGCGACCCAGGCCAAACATAGCCACTGATCCCAAACCCAATAGGTCCCCGTTGCTTACGGGTTTTTTTGGGTTCGGCACCGCCATGGCACTCATCGCCATCGCACCGCTGACCGCGGCCAGTCGACTCGAGGTAGCACCGGTTACCCACCTTTCAGGAAAGGCTAGCGAAGCGGCCACAAACAGACGACCACCCGCCCCTTCCGCTCGACCCGACACCGCGGTGTTCGTCAACCCAAGCGCTTCCACCGCCACAGACCACGCGAACGCACCCACAACGAACCAACTGAGCCCTCCGACCGCCCAACCGGGAAATTCCGGGGTTGAAGCAGAGTTGGCTGGCAGCTCTGTCGTTACACCTGCAACCACGGTTGTCCTTACGCCTCTCGTTACGTCCGTCGCCAAGTCTGCGACCAGATCGGTCGCCCCGGTTGTCGCCAACCCCGCCGCGACCCAAACGGAATCGACGACACGGTTGGGGTCGGCACCACGCTGGGCTGAGATGCCGCCGGTAACCGCGAAGAAGTTGCAAACGACGCTCGATACTTGGATGAGCGAGTTAAACGTATCCGGCGCCACCATTGCCATCGGACGACCCGACGGCACCCTTTGGAATGCCGGGAGCGGAACGTTGGGTCCAAATAGTCAGATGGAGATCACCTCGATCACCAAAACGTTTACCTCAGCACTCACGATGACCCTCGCCGACGAAGGCAAAATCGACCTTGATGAGCCCCTGCCCGTGCTGGCGGC
>JAYSVF010000063.1:0-5028 GCA_043718695.1 Acidimicrobiia bacterium
TGGCCTCAAAAAAAATCCTTGCTATAAATACCGATCCTGAAGCAAACATGGTTTCCCGGGCCGACTACGCCGTTATTGGTGACCTCCATACCGTGATCCCCGCCATCACCGCGGAAGTACGTCGACGCAAAGGATAACGCCAGGCTAAACACCTAAAGGTTGGGCAAAGGAGTGCCGAACTATCGGGAATGAGAAGAGTTCTGTTTGGCTGCTAACTGTCGCTAATGCTGTGTATGTCAGCTGCATACTTCATGGTGAGCCCCACTCCGACGACAAAACTTGTGTTGTACAACGGCGTTGGACTGTTGGCCGTGTTGGGCTCGGTCACTGGAATCTTTCTCAACAAGGTTCGCTATCGGACTCCGTGGGTGCTGTTTGCGCTCGGTCAAGCATCCTTCCTGATGGGTGACCTCCTGTACTACTGGCTTGAAAAGCGGAGCGAATCAGTCCCGTTCCCTTCGATTGCTGATGCCTTTTATCTCTCCATGTACCCACTGGTTCTTGCCGGTCTTGCCTTAAAGATCCGCAAATATTCGACCGGAACGAAGGACTGGGCGGGTCTAATTGACGCAGGAATTTTTGGGATCGCCGTCTTCTCGGTGCTTTGGGTACTGGTGATGGACAGCTATGTCCCAATCGCTGGTCAGGCCACAACCGAACGTTTGATCTCATTGCTCTATCCGGTTATGGATCTTGCGGTGTTGTTCATGGCGATTCGTCTAGCGGTGATCATGCATCGTCGTCATCGCTCACTTACGCTGATCATTGTTGCCCTCTGTTCTTTGGTCGTCGCTGATGTCCAGTACGGGGTTCTCAATGCTGCAAATGCGTTTCAAACTGGCAGCATTGTTGATGCGTTCTGGCTTGGCTTCTATGTGTTCTTTGCCCTAGGGGCGTTGCATCCTTCAATGGCTGGTGAGGTTCGCTCTGGTTCGAACCAAATGGAGCGCATTTCCAACACGCGCCTCACCCTTATGTTCTGCGCCACGTTGACCGTACCGTTTATTGACCTGTTGTGGGGCACCCCTGCCGATCGTTTTGTCACGCTCACCAGTTCTGCCGTGCTCTTTGCCCTCATGCTTGGTCGAGTTCTCGGGCTGGTGCGCACAGTCGAAGCAGGTCGAGAACTTCTCCACAGCGAGGCCCGCCATGATCCGCTTACCGGATTAGCCAACCGAACCCAATTCGCTGAGCGAACAGCAGCGGCGCTTGAAAACGGCAAAGATCTCATCGCTGTTCTCCTAGTAGATCTCGACGATTTCAAAGCAGTTAACGACAGTTTGGGCCACGAGGCAGGCGATCTCGTGCTGGCCGAAGTAGCGAACCGTGTCCAGCGTTGCGTTCGAGATTCCGATATCGTCGCCCGGCTCGGCGGTGACGAGTTCGCCGTGTTGATTACCAAGACGATCGATACCCAAGACGCAGCAAACTCAGCATCGCGAATTATTCGGGCGTTGAGCGAACCATTTGACGTGATGGACCGTCAGGCGAGAATTGGCGCCAGCATTGGAATAGCGGTGCAGAATGCAGAGCATAATGACGTGAAGTCGTTGCTTCGCGGGGCCGATGTTGCCATGTACCTTGCGAAGCGTCAGGGTAAAGGACGCTACGCGTTCTTCGAGCAAAGCCAGTACGCGGAAATTATTGACCGGCTTAATCTCAAAGATGATTTGAGCGAAGCCCTTGCTAAAAATCAGTTCTCAGTGTTTTACCAACCAATCGTTGATACCGATTCGGCCATCATTCGTTCGGTTGAGGCTTTGCTGCGATGGAAACATCCACTACGCGGAATGATTTCTCCGAGCGATTTCATTCCCCTTGCTGAGGAGACCGGCCAGATCAATGAGATTGGCAGATGGGTACTCAACCAGACGTGTAAGCAGGTGCGTGACTGGCAGCTGCAGGTCCCTCACTGTGGCGAGTTGCGAGCGAGCGTAAATCTATCGGCACGGCAACTTCACGATCCTGGACTACTCCATTCCGTGACCGAAGCGCTTCGAATCTCGGGTCTGTCTCCGGAATACCTCACGCTAGAAGTAACCGAATCACTCCTCGTTGCTGACAGCAACAGCACACGAACCCTGCAGCAACTCACGGCGCTTAAAGTAAAGATTGCCATTGATGACTTTGGCACCGGCTATTCCTCGCTGAGCTACCTTCACACGTTTCCCGTCGACACGATCAAGATTGATCAGTCCTTCGTTCAGAAGCTTGATGAGTCTGCAACCTCCCATGCTTTGGTGCGCACGGTGATTGATTTGGCCAGAGCGGTTGGAGGCACAACCGTTGCCGAAGGAGTGGAGAACCAACGCCAGCTCGATATTCTTTCTGATCTGAACTGCGATCTTGTGCAAGGTTTCTTGTTCTCAAGGCCAGTTCCGGCCGAGGAGTTTCGAGCCTTGCTCACCAGGCGCAACCAGAAGGAACAGTTCCTTCCGCTACCAGAAAAGACCAAACTCTCGAAGGGGTCAGAACGGGTCGACCTCATCCGCGGGCTCCGACAACTGCAGCCCCTGCTTTCATCGTTGGAAGAATTCCATGCAGAAGTCGATGCGCCGATCACAGCACGCTGGTCGTGGTTATCGGCCTGGTTCCAGCTTCACCCCGAGGCCGAGGTGCAGTGTCTCATCGTGCGTTCCGTTAGTGGAGGCATTGATGCCGCAGCACTGCTTGCGCGTCAGCGAAAAGGGAATACGATCCAACTCGTTTCGGTGAGTAATCAGATGGCCAACGTTGCCAGCATCTTTGCCCGGTCGCAACGTGCGGCTGAAGCGCTTGCCCGAGGAATTGCTGATCTCGCCAAGAGTTCTCCTGGTGACTGGGAGCTTTCGCTTAGTCAGATTGCCGGTACGAATAATGTGTCAAATGCTATGGCTACGTATCTTCCATCGGTGGAGTTTGAAACGCAACTTAGCGTGCCTCAGGTCCTCCTTAGCGCAGACTTGAAGCTCGATACCTTGCTCAGCAGAAACATGCGCAAATCGCTCCGACGGGTTCGCAATCGACTCGACGAGCATGCACCTGGGTGGAACGTAGCGTTTCACCGTGGAACATCGAGCATCATGGCGCTCCTCCCTGAGATCGAAGCGATTCATATTGGCCGAGACCACCAACAGCGCAACGAATCGGATCTCGATGATGCGATCGAACGTCGCTTCTGGCAGGAAACAATTGTTACCCACACCTACACAAACGAACTTGAGCTGGCAACCTTGACCATCAACAACACGATTGCGGCCTACGTAATCTCACTCGTTGATGGCTCGAGCTACCGCATCTTGGACGGCCGGATGAATGGATCGTTCGCGGAATTTTCACCGGGACGGATCCTGGAATCTGCAACCCTTGAGCGGGTGATCGCAGATGACACCTTCACCACGTTTGATTGGATGACTGGAGTTGCGCCGGAGACCATTCTTGCGGCGAATCATTGGCAGGATCGAACCTCGCTGCGAACTACTTCGTTAGCGGTCGAACTTGACAACTTTGCTTCCGGTCCAAGCACGATTGCAATCAAAGGTAGAAAGGCCATGTCTGCGGCCTAGGAGATCCTCTCTTGTGGGATGTACTAACGCTCCGTTACCCGGTTCATTCCACGCTCGCGAACGCTCATGGAACTTTCCCTAATTCTTGCCCTTGCTTCGGCTCTCACTTGGGGGGCCGGTGACTTCTTCGGAGGTCTTGCTACCCGCGATGCCAAAGCGGTTTCAACAACCCTTGTCTCTCAGTTCGTTGGCCTCGTCGGGCTTATCGTGGTGTCTGTTTTGGGTGCAGGCGGATCCTTTGTTCTCGTAGACATTGCGTGGGGAACCGCGGCCGGGCTGTGCGCAGTCGCTGGTCTTGGTTTGTTCTATGAATCGATGGGACGAGGCCCGTTTGGTCCCGTAGCATCGATCACCTCAGTGGTCTCCGGGGCTATTCCGATCATCGTGGGTCTCGCACTTGGCGAGAAGCCATCGATGCTCGTTCTCATTGGAGTGTCGGTTGCGGTTGTGGCGATTCTGTTGATCGCCGGCGACAAGCGCAAACCCGGTGAAGCTGAGAGCTCGCGATCAGCGTTAGCGCTTGCGGTTGGGGCGGGTTTGCTTTTTGGTGCCTACTTTGTGTTGCTGTCAAGAGCCGGATCAAAATCTGGTTTGTGGCCACTCGTAGCAGGCCGCACGGCTGCTTCAGCGGCATTGGGATTAACCATTCTTGTTCTGGGGTACGGAAAGGCTGATGCGGCGTTTGCACCAAAGCGTCATGCGTTGCGACTGGCCGCGACCGCTGGCGTTCTCGATGCAAGCGCCAACGCGCTGTACTTTTACGCGAGCCGGAACGGTTTGCTTTCCGTGGTTGCCGTGCTTGCTTCGATGTATCCAGTGAGCACGATCCTTCTCGCCAGGGTCTCCCTCCGGGAAAAGGTAAGTCATCGTCGACTTGCAGGAATGGTTGTCGGGCTGCTTGCGGTTTCAATAATTGCTAAAGGCGGCGCTAGCGATTCTCCTGATGGAATTCCGATGCACGCAGCAACTGAGCAGCCTCCAGCGCCACCTATTCCAAGCGCTTCGGTACCGTCGGCTGGTCCCTCTAGTTCGCAGCCGCCCTCGGCCGTGAAGCCAAATCTTCTTGCTCTTCACGATGAACTGGTTTTTGCTGAGCCTCACGGAGTTGTTGAACCACAAGAATTCCAAGCACCGGAACCCAACCTTGGGGAAGATCCCTTTTTTGCTCAGCCTTTCGAAATTGAGGTAACCGCCGAGCTTGCTGATCCTTAAAAGGTCTACTCTTGCGTTTGTGAACTACGGCTGAACGGTAGTTCATAACTGAACGTAGCTGTCGGGTGGCTGGGGAAAGGCGCTTATGAATTTGCAAGGCAGTCTCAAGCGGAGAAATCGGCGGGTGATTCTCGCCGTGGTGGTACTTGCCGCGCAGCTTGCGTTGCTGGCAACGGGCGTCATCGGCCGTCAGGTGCGCGATGCCAATGCCCAATCGGTAGCCCCTTTGCCCAAGTCTGGGGAACCCGCGGTGGGTTGTGTTGACCATGGC
>JAYSVF010000064.1:0-30637 GCA_043718695.1 Acidimicrobiia bacterium
CTCGAGTCTTGGTTACCAAGCGGATTACACCGATCCAACAACGGGTGACGTAAACATGGGTGCCCGCTGGTATAACCCGTCCACAGCAACATTCCGTTCTCGTGACACCTATGCCGGGAAACTCCAAACCCCGTTTAGTCTCAACCGTTACACCTACGCACTCAACAACCCCACCCGCTACTGGGACCCCACCGGCCGCTTCAGCATTGAACAAGTGATGTCCGCCGGGATGTCGGCCGGGTTTGGTTTCAACCAGGATCAAACCAACAACGACAATGGCCAAATGGTTGGAAACGGGATGTCGGAATCAGGCAATGGCTACTCGGTGTTTAGTCAGCACAACACGGTGAATGGCACGGGCAACCTCGTGAACGGCAGCTGGAACGGCATTCAGGGTAACGGTAATCAAGTCACCGGGAATTCGAATCAAATTCTGGGTGACAACAATTCGGTTATCGGTGATCTCAACGCTCTGATCGGTGACAGCAACACCATTGTTGGTAGCCAGAATGTTGTTATCGGGACCGACAACGTGGTTGGAGGAAGCGGTTCGACAGTCGTCGGGAACGGACTTAGTCTCGAGGCTACCAGGGTGGCGATAGCTCAAATTGGGCCGAACTTCTGGACAGATTTGATCAACTCGCTCGCTGCAAGGAACTACCTCGGAAAGAACAAATACGGAGTTTCCGTTCCTTACAAGCAAGGCTCAAACTACATCGATCTTGTAAAGAAGATGGACTCCTTCTTCGGGTGGGACGACCATGACTTTGGACGGGCATTTTGCAGCACGGGTAACAACACGTTCCTTTCAGGTCACTGTTCTGGCCGGTACCTGTTAACTAACAAACCCGGGGTTGGCTACAACACCGAATGGGTAGGCACAGGATGGTCCTTCTCCAAAGGTGGTGGCACCGAAGACATCTACTCATGGTGGCCTCGCGCAAAATCCGACTGGTCCAAAATGCCAAAGTTTTCTGTCGGCGTTTCAGCCTGTCTTTTCCTGTGTGTGGGAGTAGGTATTTCGAGTAACGGAAAATTGTTCGGAACAATTGGCGCAGGGTTGGCGATTTCGACGCCTTCAATAAGTGTTAGCGCAGGAGCCCCCGCAAGTGGCTGTGTTGGTTCGAATCAACTCTGGCTGGAATACGGATACGTTTCGGGTGGCGTTCAAACGACGTTCACCGGACCAAAGAAGGACTATTTTGAAAATCCGGGTCTTGTGATAGCGGGGCAGGAAAGCCTAAGGATCAAGATGAAGATGCCTGCGAAATTCGGAGGCTTTGGCGGAGGGTTTGCAGGAATGGTTACATGCTCGCTCTGATTGCGTGGGGAAGCACTCCTGGTGGAAAACCAGTTGAAACACTGCTTTTTCTTGTTGTTCTCCTTCAAGCATTCTCAAAACGTAAACCAGAGGGCCCTATTTGGAAGCGATTTGCCCATCTGATAATCGTTGGCTGTACCTTCGGGCCCATTTGGCTGTTGCTTATGTTGGACTTTGGCCGGGCGTAGCCGTGCGCTGTTGGTTAGCTATCTAGAAGCCGGTTACGTTGTTTGCGTGCACGCTGTAATCCACGCCTGGGGAAGCAGTCCTGGGGGAAAACCGGGTGCCACGGTGATCTTCTTTGGGACGCTTTTTCGAGCGCATGCAAAACGGAAAAACGATGGCCCCTTTTGGAAACGTTTCTCGCACTTGCTCATACTGTTATGTATTGCTGGTCCCGTTTGGGTCGGGGTTCTTTTATCTTGAATTCGCGACTGTGGGCTATCAGAAAAGTGTCCACGTCAAAGGTTCGACTGTCCACGGGGACTGGAAGTTTTGCGCGGGGATCAAACTCAAGCTCCCCTTCAAGTTAAAAACTCCAGGTTTCGGTGGAGGATGCGCAGGAATGGTGACGTGTTCCTTGTGATTTATCTAACGATAACTGCGGGGGGATCAACGGCCGGCAACAGCCCCTTTGCTGCTGATCGTGGCGTTCATCGGGAGTGAGTTCCTCGCGTTCTCGAGGGCGCGCCCGACCGGCCCCTTGTGGAACCTTTATTATCGGCCCTGTCCTTTTGGCGCACTTGCTGACGGCTGAGGATTGGTGATTGCCTTGGCAGAGTGAATCTGCACGATTTGGGTTTTCAGTAGCTGTCACCCGAGGAGGAGCGCGACGAGGGGCGCGGGGATTGCCCATGTTGGATGGTCGAGGTCGAGGATTGTTTTGGTGGCGAGGATTCCGCTGCCGTGCTTGTTCTCGAGCGTGAGAGCCTCACGGCGCCAGCCGTTGTCAACCCACTTTGATTCAATCGGCACTGTTCCCCGAGGGCCAGCGGGTGACTGAACACTGATGGACGTGAGGTCGATTTCGTTTCCACTGTTTGTTCGTTCGTACCCAATGGTGTCACCGCCGATCCACCGGCCTGGTTCAAGCGTGTCGATCGCTCGGGCCAAAGTAACACCGATCACTTGTTCGGTTAAGGAAGTGAAATCGGGTTTGGCCGAACCGGATCGCAAGAGGTTTGGGATCCAGGAAATGATTGGATCGAGAAGATACAGCTTGGCTTGAGTTCCGGGAACGGTCCGGCCGTGGTTGTCTCGTTGCGGGCACCAAAGCCCAGCGAAGGAGTTGACCAGGCGAGCGAGCCTACGCTCAAACGTGCTTTTGCTGGCGTACCCAACATCGTTGGCTGTTCCTGCCCGATCAAGTGGGCTCGTTGCTCGCGAACAAAGTGCCCCCAGAAGCATCGGTATCGATTCTTGAGAGCCGTCTGGATCTATATCTCGTCGAAGCCAAGCGTGAAGATCTTCAAGGTATCCGCGGTCATGCTGGCCGGAAGTCTCAAAGGCGTGAACCGCGCGAGGAAATCCGCCGCTGGAAAGAAATGCTTGCCAGGCCAGATCATATTCGTCGATTCCGAACCTGAGCTCTTCAAGCGCGATCGCTGTCGCTGTTGACTGCAGAAGGGCTGGGTGGGTGAGTTCTGGAAGAGGAAGACCAGGGCGCGCTACTCGGAGGTATTCGGAAAAGGACATAGGGAACATTTGGCGCAATCTTCGGGCGCCAGTTGTACCCGAGCGCCCGGCGAAGAGGTTTCCCTCAACGTCTTCGTCGTGGCGCCATGAAGAGCCTGTGGCCACGACCGTGTCTTCGCCGAAGGGACCATTGTCGCGAGCGTGCTTAAGCGCTGTGGTCCATCCGCGGATCGGAGTTACTTCGTCAAGTAACCAGATTCTGCGCCGAGGAGACACTTGGTCAACCGAGCGGGTTTGCTCTCTCCCCAACTTGATTGCCCGTGTTAGGTCTTGAGCGGTCATTCCATCGCAGGCGAGATTGATTATCTGGCGGGTGTCAACGTCGGCGCGTTTGCAAAGCGCTGAGGCGAGGTCTCGCAACAACACCGACTTGCCGACTCGCCGTGGCCCCTGGAGGAGGATAAGAGAGTCACCGACTGGTTGCGTAGCGACGTCGTTCAGAAGCATTGACCGATAACCGAGGTCGTACCGTGATCGGCCCTGCAAGAGGGCGTCATGTGACGCCCACGCAGCTGGATTTCCGCTTCCTAGGGCAAGATTCCACCAAGGATTTGCCTCCGACAGCCGCCGCCGAATGATGTCATCACGCATGAATTGAGAATAGCCGATCTCCAAGTGGGGGGGGTTGTGATACTTGTGTCGATCTCCAAGGAGGGGGGTTCTAGCTCGTCAAAATGGAATTTCGGTGAAGTGATGCGGCTCCTAAACGAGAGATTCGTCGGGGAGATCGAACCAGCGGAGGTGTTCGAATTCGAGGGAGAGGGTGCGGAGTTGGATGCCGGTTTGGGTCCAGGCTGGTTGGGAGGCGAGTCGTGAACGGGCGGCATCTAGGTACCCGGCGAGTGCGGATTCGGAGGCGCGGACTCGGTCTACCGGCGGGCGTTGCAACTTGCCAGTGACGGGGTCATAGGAAAGCTGCGAAAGACGAAGTGGTGGTTCGACGGGGCCTTGGTGGTGGCGCCATAAGCCGTTGGCTGGATTGAATTGGTATTCGGGCAGGAGTTTCCAACCGTGTTCGGCCACGAGATCAACGGCGTCGACGAGATAGTTGAACACGGTTTCTGAAATGAAATAGTTGAAGCTCACTCGCGTCCAACCGGGCTTGATGCCTTCACAGCCCATGGTGATTTCGTGCTCAAACTCGTGTGAGCGTTCCAAATCAATGCCCAGCAAGCGGTGCCCATAGGGTCCAGCGCACGAACAGCCACCGCGTGATTGGATGCCAAACAAATCACTCAGCAACGCCACCACGAAGTTGTGATGCAGGTACTTGCCCCCGGGCCGTTTCACTACGAACGACAAAATCGACAGTCGATCAGAGCGGGTATTGCCGAGGACCTGCATGGCCGGATTCTTCGACCAAGCCTCAACGGCCCGCTGCCAATATGATTCTTCATGGGAACGAATGGTGGCCACACCAACCGCCTCTTTGAGTTGAAACACGAGCCCGGCGCGAATCGATTCGATGATGGCCGGGGTTCCGCCCTCTTCGCGGTGAACGGGATCGTCAATGTAGCGATGTTCCAGCGGATTCACATAGGCAACCGTGCCGCCACCCACTACATCGGGAACACGATTCGTTAACAGTTCTCGTCGCACGACCAAGACACCGGGAGTACCCGGACCGCCGACAAACTTATGCGGACTAATGACCACGGCATCTTTGTAAGCCAAGGGATGTTCCGCGCACGTTGGATACATATCTATGTCCACATACGGCCCTGCGGCGGCGAAATCCCAAACGGAGAGTGCGTTGTGGCGGTGGAGTAGATCGGCGATATCACACGTATTGGAAATAATGCCCGTCACGTTGGAAGCAGCAGAAAACGAACCAATCTTCAATGGTCTATCCGCGTACTTCAGCAACTCTGCCTCAAGGCAGGCTAAGTCGATATGACCGTCGGCATCCTCGGGAATGGTGACCACATCGGCGATCGACTCACGCCACGGTAACTCGTTGGAATGATGCTCAAACGGGCCGACGAAAACCACCGGGCGTTCCGGCAGCGGGATGTGTTGGGAAAGGCCGTAGCGGTCATCGAGATTCGCTGGAATGCGAAGGTTCATGATTCCCAGCAACTTGTTGACTGCCCCGGTGGCGCCCGATCCGCAGAAGATCACACACGTCTCGTCGTCGCCACCAACCGCGTTGTGAATGATAGTTCGGGCATCTTCACGCAGACGGGTAGTTTGCAACCCAGTGCCAGAAGACTCGGTATGGGTGTTGGCGTAACGGGGGAGTACTTCTTCGCGGATGTAATCCTCAATGAAGGTGAGCGCCCGGCCCGAGGCGGTGTAATCGGCATAAGTGATCCGGTGCGGCCCATAAGGCCCGTCCATCACCTGGTCATCACCAATAACCGATTCACGAATCCGGTCCAGCAGCGCAGTGCGATCGGGCAAGGCTCGCCTAGCCTCTACCCGAGCCGAATCAATCAAATGAGCCATACCCAACAACCTATTCCCGTTTGAGTGGCGCCGACGGACTTCTCTGCCATCGGAAACCGATTTATGAAGTGACAATTACGCTGGCCGCTTCAAACAGCTTTTCTGCTCTATCAACGGCAAGACGTGCATCAGACTGAGCCATCGAAGCTGTTTGATACTGAGACTTGGATTTCACACTTAGTAAACGGTTGAGCGTGCTGGCCAGCTTGGCGCCTGCGGGCCCTGAATTCCGAAGCTCCTCAACTGCCATTTTGTGATCGTCGGCCTTTCCTGTGCGTCCTGTGAGTCTCAGACAAATCGCATCTTTGCAATTGATCCCGCAAATGACGGCATCCGAGGTGGCTGCATTGAAGAGTTCAAGATCGAGACTGAACTCAGCGACCTCAAGAAACTCTCTGGCTTTTGCAAGGTGGGCTTGGGCTTGTTCTAAGGGCGTCATGATCGTTTGCCTCTCCCCAAAAGCGCTGCCACAGATAATCCGTACAGCGACAGACCCTCGGCCCGAATCGACTCGATGAGTGGTTCGCGGGTTTGCGCGAGCGCCTTGAGTTCAACTTGTGAGTATTCGAGTAGTTCGCACCTGTTTCCCGACCACGCTTGGACCAGCTCAGTGAGGTCCGCCATATCCGCAGACCACGCTGAATCATCGGGATCGAAACTAGACTTTCGAACAATTAATAAGTCCACATCACTACTGGCTGAACCATCGCCACGTGCCATCGATCCGAACAACACAACGCTGATCGGACTGTTGCCCCAGCTCGCGACTTGATCTCGGATTCGCTGCAACAGAACTTCTCGTAAAGAGGCGAGTTCTTCTATGGCATGGGCAGCTACGTGGACTCTGTTCAACGAGTAAAGCTTGGCCTTTCCTGCTTGAACCGCGGTGACCAGCCCGCTGTTGACCAGTTCTGCCATCACGCGATTTACCCCTGCGCGGCTCACTCGCGTCTGAGAAATTGAAGCGATGGTTGGCCCGGTAAGTGGCAACGTTGTCTTAGCGAGAACGGTTAGGACTGCGCCGCTCACCCCATCGAGAACTGAGGCAGCAGGATTGCCAAGATCCATCACTGCCTCGATATGTAGAGTTTTGTAGCCATATGGCTAGATTACTGGACATAGAAGAACTGGTCAAGAGGTCGGGTTCGACCCGCAGTCGAGTTCTGGACATGCAACGCGGTGGTGAAGGAGAACCGGGCTCGGATGGGGCAAGTGCGGTCAATTGACCGGTTGGTGGCGGGCAAACTGACCGGACTCCACTGTGCAGCCGTGAGTTGAGTTGCGGGTTTAGAGCTTCGGGAGGCGGGGGCCGGGGATGCGCAGGTCACCGCGGCGGCGGGTTACGCCGGTGGCATCGAGGATGGCGGCGAGGGGGAGGGCATGTTTGCGGGTCACGCCGAGACCATCGCGTACTTGTGCGACGGTTACGCCATCGGGGTTTTCGGCAAGCAGTTGGGCGACCACGCGAGCTGCTGCATCAATGCTGACGGGGGCAAAGTAGAGGCCCTCCTGTTCCACGATCAACTTGCGGCGGACCAATTCACGCAGTTCGGCACGATCCACTCCGGCAGGATCGGGAGGTGCAAACCCGGCATCAATAAGTGCACGCACGAAAACGTGATCGGCAAGAGGGTCGCGAACTTTACCCTGGACCACACGGCCCTGTTCAATACGAACGCCAATATCGTGCATGAGCGGAATCACCGAACGTTCATGCTCGCTCAACAACGCGGGATCAAGACCGAGCGGATCCTTCGATGTGTTGATGCGTTCCAGAACTTTGGCCCGCGTCGTCTCCAGGGCACCCGGTGAAACCGCAAAACCATCAACCACCAAACCAGCCCAGGTTTCGCCACCGGACAGACGATCGAGAAGATCAAGCTTCACCCAGGCGCGCTCATCCACAATGTGTTCGATGCCAGCTTGCGGGTTGGCTTTGCTAGCAGGCTTCGCTGGGCTGACATCGAGCACTTCGCCGCCGCCGACGGTTTCCTCACGTCCGTGATCACGCACGATAAAGCGGTCACCTGGTTGCAGGGTTAAGGCCACGGGAAGATGTAACCGTACGAAGCCAGCACTACCGGGGGGAACCGTCGTAGGCCCGAGAACGCGCAGCTTCACCGGATGCTCGCCTGCCCCGATGTACACCGCATAGGCACCGCGACGTGAAACATCATGATCGAGCGCCGCAAGAGTTTGTAAGCGCGCATCGAATCGGGTGGAATGTTGCCAGCGACCGGCATGCACAATCGCGTCGCCGCGGCCTAACTCGTCGTGTGAGATGCCGTTGAGGTTGATCGCCACACGATTCCCAGGGCCAACAGAACGCACCGATCGGCCGTGGGATTGCAGGGACCTGATGCGGGCACTTTTGTGACCCACAATCGGGCCAACGATGTCCACCAGATCGTCGACCCCGAATGTTCCACCGGAGAGGGTGCCGGTCACAATGGTTCCGGCACCTTTCGCGGCAAAGGAGCGATCAATCCATAGCCGGGGGCGACCACGGTCACTAGCTAGGGGGGTGGCGGCGAGACAACGATCAAGCGCGTCTCGAAGGTCATCAACGCCGCGGTTGGTGAGGGCATCGATCAAGACAATCTCAGCACCTTCGAGGAAGGTTCCCGCTACATGGTCTTCAACGTCGAGCCGGGCTAGTTCTGCCCATTCATCATCGACCAGACCAACTTTGGTGAGGGCAATCACTCCATGGCTAACCCCGAGTAGTTCAAGAATGCGCAGGTGTTCTTCGGATTGTGGTTTCCAACCTTCGGTTGCCGCCACCACGAACAGGCAGGCATCGATAGCCCCCACACCAGCCAACATGTTTTTGAGGAACCGAACATGGCCCGGCACGTCGATAAAGCCAACACCACGACCTGAAGGCAGCACGCAATGAGCAAAACCTAGGTCAATGGTAAGCCCACGTTGTTTTTCTTCGGCCCAACGATCGGGATCAATCCCGGTAAGTGTACGTACTAATGTGGATTTGCCATGATCCACATGGCCCGCGGTGGCGAGAACCTGCGCGCTTGGCGTTGCATCGGAACCGGCGGTCATCTACTCAGAGCCGTCGTTTTCGCCCAGCCAAAGATCACCATCGGCTGCTCCAAAAGTATCGAGACCGTACGCCACGTCGGCACCGTTAGCGCTGCTGGAAATGAACTCACTCGGAACACCTGCATCAGCCGCACTACCAACAGCACCTGTATCGCTGGGGACGCTGGGAACATCGCTAGGAGATCTCCCTGAGCGACCCGCCAGTTGCGTCAATCCGGGTGATTGATCAACCAAATGTGTTGCCTTCCCAGCTGACGAAGTTGCCCCGTTCACCGCCGAGGTTGAGGCTGACGCTACGGCTGCGCTGCGTGACAGGGCAACGGTAATGGCCTTGATCAACACCTCATCATCAGCAGGGTCAACAGTACGGAGATCGCACAGGGTTTGGCCATGCTCTGAACGTGCCGCAATCGGTAGCGCAAATCGTCGCAGAGGCGCACCGTAGGCACCATCTAGGCAAACGCCGTAGGAGGGGATAGTGCGATCAGGCAACGTCCCACCGCCGGGAACCGAAAACATGGAAACGGCGGTGCAACGCGAATCACCAACCGCTTCAACAATCGCTGAAGCCCGCGCAGACAATGAATCGACCGTGCGTAACGCCATGTCCCAAAACGGAAGCGACCGGGCCTCATTGCGGGCGTAACGCAGCAACGTATCCTGCAGCGCGCTTAGTACTAATGATCCAGGGCGCAACGCCCGGGCCATGGGGTGCCGGGCGCAGCGTTCCACTAACGCAGCACTCCCCGCGATGATCCCCGCTTGAGGGCCACCCAACAACTTGTCGCCGGAGAACAGCACCAGATCAGCACCCGATTGCAAAGACTGGCGTGCACCAGGCTCGTTGCGAAGCCACGCCAACTCGGGAGTTGCGCCAGAGGCGTCGGCCAGCCAGGGAAGCCGTTCATCAAGCAAACCCGATCCAATATCGGCAACCACGGGGAGACCCAGGGTAGCTAACTGTGCAACGTCAACTTCTTCGGTAAAGCCCACGATTTTGAAATTCGATTGATGGACCTTTAACACCATGCCGACGGGGGCTTGATGGGGCTTCGCGGCGGCATCACGCAATCCGTTGGCGTAATCAGAAAGCCGCGTGCGATTGGTGGTGCCCACTTCGATCAGCTGAGCACCAGCAGCCCGCAGCACATCGGGAATCCGGAACGCGCCGCCAATTTCAACCAGTTCGCCACGGCTCACCAGCACCCCCTGGCCCTCAGCCAAAGCCGCCATCACCAACACGAGCGCGCCAGCACAGTTATTCACCACCAACGCGGCTTCAGCGCCACACAAACGGGCAGCAAGGGCCGCGGCATGGTCACGCCGGGAACCGCGTTTGCCCGACGATAAATCGAACTCCAAATTGGAAGCACGAACCGCAGTAGGGTGCGAAGTAGGCAAAGGCATTGGTGCCCGCCCCAAATTGGTGTGCAACAACACACCCGTGGCATTGATCACCTGGCGCAACAACGAACGTGCCGCAACCTCGCCCAGCCGATGAGCCTCTACTGCCGCATCCCCGGGAACTGTGGCAATGGCCTTGCGTGCAACTTCGACAAGCATCGAATGTGAGAGCTCCGCCAACGCCGGATTACGCCGCAGAGCACGCGCTAACGAATCGACCGACGGTGGATGCATGCCCCGCACACTACTTAGCGCAGCGCTCCTGTATCGAATGCCGTCGGGCCGACTTCGTCACCCGAACCGACGGTGCTGAGCATTGCTAATGCACGAAGCCAAGGGAAGGGGGAGTCCTCTGGAAGAATGGAACCGATGTTGCGTGCCATTGGTCGGGTGATCCGACGATTCATCAAGACCCTTCTGGTACTGATCTTTTCTGTGAGCGTTGTGCCAGTGGTAATGGTGGGTATCGCCCTGGTTATCGTGCTGTTTCTGCCGGTTCCGGTCACGATCCCTGAGCGCAAGGTGCAAGCTGCGGTGCAACCCAGTTTTGTGTATGACGCCAACGGGAACCTCCTAACGATTTTTCGCCTCGTTGATTCAAACATCCCAGCGAAGAAGGGCGACTTTCCCAAAGTTCTGCGTAACGCCGTGGTGGCCGCCGAGGATCGCCGTTTTTATACCCACGGCGGGATTGATATCAAGGGTTTGGCTCGTGCCCTGCAACGCGACCTCAAAACCGGGCAGGCGGAACAGGGCGCATCAACCATCACCCAACAGTTAGTGAAGGGTGTTTACTACCCCGATGAATCCACCGACATCGTGACCAATACCGACGATGGCAACGTCATAACTGGGAACGCCAATCGTGTATGGAAGAAGTTGCGGATCGCCATCATTGCGAACCGCCTAGACCGTGAACGCTCCAAAGACGACATTCTGTACGAGTACATGAACAACATCTTCTTGGGAAACGGCGCCTACGGCATGTCGGCGGCAGCCAAGGTGTACTTTCGCAAACGCGTACAAGACCTCACGCTCTCCGAAGCAGCAACCCTCGCGGGAATCATCCCCGCCCCCTCTAAATATGAACCCCGTGGGAATCGCAGTAGTGCCGAAGTAAAACGCAAAGCCACGCTGCGCCAAATGCTTGATGTTGGTTTCATCACACAACGCCAATTCACCGAAGCACTTAGCGAAGAACTGTGGTTGCAGGCCGATGGGGTTCCTCCAGCGGGCAGGGCAGCAACGCTGGTGTTTCCCCAAACGGAGGTAACTACTAGGTACCCCTACTTTGTGGATTTCGTGCGGAGATATGTGACGGCCAAATATGGTGAAGCGGCGTTGTATGGCGGTGGGTTGCAAATCAACACCACACTCGATACCCGTCTGCAGAATGCAGCCGAGCTCACCCAGGCCAACCTTCTAAAAGGAACGAAAGCCGGATTGGAATCCTCGATCGTTTCGGTGGAACCGCTCACTGGTTACGTCAAGGCGCTTGTGGGCGGACGAGATTTCGATGCGCCCGGTGGCAAAGTGAATTTGGCGCTTGGTGACTGCCCGTCGAAAGAAAAACTGGATCGCCTATTGGGTGGCAAGAAACCGAAACTTGCTCCGCCCTGCGAAACCGACAACTACGTAGATGGTGGCGGTTCTGGCCGTTCGCCGGGATCTTCTATGAAACCAATTGCGCTAGCCGAAGCGTTCCGCCAAGGTCTTCCACAATCCCAAGTGGTCAGCGGTGCGGTGTACAAATGCAAAAAACCACGAGTATGTACACTTCGTAATTTTGAAGGTGCAGCCTATGGCGATGTTGACCTTCGACAAATGACTATCCGCTCAGTGAACACCTCCTATGCTCGCTTATCGAATGACGTGCTCGGTGTAGAGAACGTTGCAAAGATGGCCCAGAAACTTGGTATCACCTCAGCTTGGTACGATCCGAAACGACACGGTCCTTCCTATGTGCTGGGAGGGCTTGATGTTTCGCCCCTCGAGATGGCTGCCGCCTACTCGGTGTTCGCCGGGCGTGGACTCAAAGCCAGCGCCACCCCGATCCTTACGATCACCGACCCAAACGGAAAGATCCTCGAGGACAACGTCAGCCGTCAACCAACCCGAGTGCTTTCTCAAGCCGTGGCCGACAACGTGACGGATGTGTTGAGTGCTGTGGTGAACGAGGGCACGGGAAAACGCGCGGCGTTGGCGAACCATCCGGTTGCCGGAAAAACCGGTACCTCACAGGGATACGGCAACGCCTGGTTCGTGGGTTACACGCCAACGCTTTCAACAGCCGTATGGATTGGGTATCGCGATTCGCCCAAACCGCTGTACAACATCAAAGGTGTTCGACGAGTGACTGGCGGTACGCTTCCCTCGCTCACCTGGTCACGGTACATGACCTTGGCCATGCAAGGAATTGCCACCACGGCCTTTGATGAACCAGCGCCGATTATTCGTCCGGTAAAGATTTCTGCCAAAGAACTCGTCGCGAAAAAGGCTCGCGAGGGAATCGATCTGGGCCCCAAGCGCGCCACGGGTTCAACTGGTGAACGCACCTATGTTGATTCGCTTAATCCCCCGGCGTTGCGCCCGCCACAGGATCCCAATGGCTCGGTCGATGAACCGCTGTTGGGCGTTCCCGTTTCCACGATTGCTTCGGTCATCACGGCAACATCGATTGTGTCCAATGGGGTGACCGTCCCTCCTCCCCCAACCGCACCGCCGATCGTGCTGCCAGAAATTTCCACGCCCTAGCAAAATGGCTGCCACGAACGTGGAATTTGGTACACGTGGGCCAAAGAACTCCTAAAGCATTGGTAAGAATCTGCCGATTGATGTTCGAAGAGGTTTTCCGTCCATTGTCGGGGATGCTTCACAGAACCAACGTGCAGGAGACTTACGTGCCCGAACAAGGACAAATCGCAGAGGTTGACATACTTCGTGCTTTCCTAAGCGCATCCGAAGCGGCACTGGTGTTGGTGAGTATGGACGGAACGGTTTGCTACGCCTCCGAAGGGGCCCAAAACCTTTACGGCAACTTGGTACTACCGCTTGTTGGCCGTCGAATCTATGAACTGTTCACCAAACCCAGCGAGGAACTACTAAAGGTGCAGTTCGCCGAGATGATGGCGAACAACACCGCTCGTATCGAACTTACGTTCCCACTCGTGGAAAATCCGCCTGAAACCAAGGAGAGCCCTGCATCACAATGGGGACAGCAGGAACTTGTACCTATGCAGAACCGAACGATTCGTTTCGAAATCATCAACGGACACGGCAATGCTTCCCTCAATGGATTTGTCATGATTGTCCGCGAAATTGGTGAAGCGCCACTGGCTCCTCAAGAACAAGAACTTCGCCGAAACATCGAAACGCTTCTGTCCAAGACCACCAAGCGATTTGCCAACGCGTCGATTGGTAGCACCGAGCGTGATCTCCACGAAAGCCTCGGAGAATTCTGCGAGCTAGCTGGTATCGAACGCGCCATGCTGTGGGTGCTCGATGACCTCGGGCGGATGTTTGTCCCCGAAAACGAAGTGCACAGCATAAGTGTTGCGCCTCTCGATGGTCGCACCCCAGATCTACCGTTGATGGTGGTGAAGAACCATGCGCCCGAGCTTTGGGAAGGCTCGTGGGTAACAGCTACCAGGCAGAACTCCTATGCACCGCTACTTAGCGGAGTGGAGATCAAAGGGCTTCCACTTATCGAACAAATCACGTTCGCACCGCTGCTGTCTGATGGGCACCTCATCGGCCTCCTCTCGCTTAATGCCACGGACTTTGCCCGCACTTGGTCGGAACATACGAAGTCCTACATCGATAGCGTGACCTGCATTTTCGGCAACGCCCTCAATCGACGAGAAGCCGAGCGGGCCCTGGCTTATCAGGCGCTCCACGATTCGCTTACCGGTCTCCCAAATCGCTCATTGCTGCTCGATCGCCTCCGAACCGCCCTAGCCAGAAGTGCTCGCACCACCGACAACGTTTGCGTCATGCTGATTGACCTTGACGGCTTCAAACAGGTCAACGACACGCTTGGCCATGGTGCTGGCGATGAACTGTTGCAAGAGATTTCCCGACGTCTTGTGGAAACGATGCGTGATGCCGATTCCGTTGCTCGTCTCGGTGGAGACGAATTTGTGATTGTGGCCGAAACTGCGACCGATGAAATCAACGCCCGGATCGTTGCCGACCGAGTGCTCGAGGTGCTGCGTCAACCCGTTCGCGTTGGCGAAAACGATCTGTTGATTTCAGGAAGTGTTGGACTCGTTATTGCCAACGCAAGCCACGACCGAACACTCGATGCCGGCGCGCTTCTTCGGAAGGCCGATATTGCCATGTACCGAGCAAAGACTGCGGGCCGGAACCGTGTTGAGGTTTACCGCGACGAAATGGACAAAAGGGCCTCCCTTTCCGCTTGATCCAGGCCACTCAGCGAGCTTCAACGAACTGCAATGAGCGAGTTGCTGGCCGAATCCTTGTGAACGAATCCTTGTGAACGAATTGCAGTCTACGAATTGCAGTCTACGAATTGCAGTGAACGAATTACGGTGCGATCGGTGTGAACGAATCACGGTGCGATCGTTGACGTGGCCGTACGTGGAACCGCCGTGGGAATAGGAACAGGCCCCGGGGCCGGCGCACTTGCTTGCTCGGGTCCGGCACCGGTCACCTGACCATTCGGGCACTTGAGTACCTTGTCGCACGCTGCGGTAACGGGAGGTGCGAACCACACTCCATCGGAGGCGAATCCAAACGGGGAGTAGGTCTTCGAGAGCAACGCCACCACTTTCCCCGTGCCGTCCAACAGCGGTCCACCACGAAACGCAGTTCCAAGGGCGGCAGAGTGTTGTACCCCCGAAGTGCTCACATCGGCAATGAAGCCGTTGGTTACCGCTCCACCTGCGGTTCCAAATCCTGAAACCGCGAACACCTGCGTACCTACCTTTGTGCTGTCGCTCGCTGCCCACTGCAATTTCGGTAGGTTACCCGTAGGCATAATCAGCAGCGCCACATCCTTGTCTTCTTGCCAACTCCACAACGTTGCGGTCGCTTTGGTTTTGTCCTGCTGCAAAAAGATCTCTGGTCCAGGGCGCACAATCGATGCACGCACCACCGACAACGACGTGAGTAAGAACGATTTTTCCGCATCAGAGGCCACAACAAACGCCGTTCCCACCGTCGGCTGCCCTGCCTCGTCAAAGGTACGAACAGACCACAGTGAAGGTTGTGCATCACGTAAAATTTGGGCAAGCGTGTCGCCGATCGCAGCTTGGCGTAAGAGCGGTTCTAACTCCTGCTGAATACGAAACCTGGCGTTGGTGCCTTCGGCTTTAACGGCATCAACACCTCTTGAAATGGTGGTCCGCAATCCTTTGACCTGCGCGTCGGAAACGTCACGTCGATAGGCGTAGTTCATGTACAGGGCTGTGCCGCTGATAGCCGCACCGATACCCGCAGCGAGAATCAGCATCGACGCGCCCAAAACCGAACGGGGAAGCAGACGCATCTTTGGTCTGGGTCGTCGGGCCTCGCGGGCTTTTTCCGCTGCCTTACGCTGACGGCGAGTGAGTTGCTGGCCGGTGCCTCCAGGGGCGGTGGTGACACCGTGGGACTCTGCGGACGGGGTTAAGCGGTTGGGCTTTGGCTGCTTGGACTTTGACTGCTTGGACTTTGCGCGATCCCCTCGCCTTGGTTTGGCTGGCTTTTCCTCCGGACGATTGGGGCCCGATGTGCCACCGAAAGGCACTTTTTCATCGGGAACGCTGGAACCTGTCTGAGCTGGTGTTCCGGCAGCGGTTCCGTAGTTTTCCGGCATCGCGTAGGAACCCGGCGCCGACGTTGAGTCATGGGGGGCAGTTGGGGGATCTTGGGACGCACTTCGCGAAGACTCGCTGGTACCAATGGCTGCAGCCCACTCAGGTTCCTCTGCTGCGTTGGCGAGCCAATCACCGTCGTCGCTCGTCGTCATAGCTTCGACGCT
The DNA here is from genome assembly GCA_043718695.1 of Acidimicrobiia bacterium. Classification (GTDB taxonomy): domain Bacteria; phylum Actinomycetota; class Acidimicrobiia; order Acidimicrobiales; family JANYDT01; genus JANMZO01. The sequence continues at coordinate 15,912 of JAYSVF010000064.1, forward strand.
AGCTTCGGTGGCAACGGAATCCGTGCACCTGGTGCAGGGACGCGCAATTCATTGCGCAATGTTTTTACCCCTACTCCCAGCACCATCGCGGAAACTGCACCAAAATCACTGCCCGATTGCTTGCGCGAACATGCACCTACCACGTGGCCCGGACGGATGGTGGCCGCTCCGGGCGAGCGGGGACTGGGTCGAGGTTCAGTTTTGAATGGTCTGTGCATCTTTTGAGAATTGACGGTCAAGGTAACGACTCCCTTGGTCGATGATTGAGACGTGGTTCCCGACTCACTTCCGGCTAGCTCTTGGCAGAGCGCGCCTGATTCTGGGTTTGACCCCTCGGAGCCGTCATGGCGTGACGATCCTGAAGTACGAGCAATGGCGCGCCGAGACCATGAACCCGATGCTGCCGCCGGGTCAACCTCGATGCGTCAAACCGCTGTGCTGGTTGCGGGGGTACGAGCAACCGTGCCGCTTTCGCGTTCCGATGCGCTTGTGGCCGGGTTCGTTGTTCTCGACGCCGATACGAGCTCAGATTTGGTGTTGCAGAGCCATGCTGCACCCGTAGATCGAAGTGATGACGCTGTTGCCGATTGGCTCCGCAATCTTTCCCGAGACCGGTGGACCCGACAAGATTCATCTCAAGCCAAAACCGTTCAGGACCTCTCTCGGGTACGTACCCTCCAGACCCCCGATTCGGCCTCCGATACTCCGATAAAAAGAGCCTCCGTCATCATTGCGCCAGCGCCGCCTTTGCTGATCCGTGAAGGGGTTGGGCCCTCGTCTGCGCCAGCAGGCCCTAGTGCTTTTCCCGCGCTCGCCCCAACGGGTCAAGAGCCAACGATCCTTGCGGCCAGCAACGTTCCTGCGTCGACCGTTACACCTGCCACCGTCTTCATGCCCCCTCCGTCTCACGGTGAGCTAAGTGCACGTAGTACATCAGAAACTCAAATCGAAACGTCACACGCTGGGATTTCGGCCCCGATGTCCACGCCATCGGTGTTTGCTGCCCCCGTTGTTGGAGTCCCCGAATATTCCTCGATACTGAATCGTCAGCAAGAAGAGTCACGAACCACGCCCGCACAACACGGCGCAATCGCGATCCCAGCACCGCCGACGTTTGCGGTGCCGGAAGTTTCACGAACTGACGCGATCTCCCTGCAAGAGCACGACCAATCGATTCCTACCCAAAACGTTGACGCATCGCGAAAGACACCGGCCGCGGCACCTCTCAGGTTCTCCGCGCTCATTCGCCAAGCCCAAGCCGAACGAGAAGCAATACTGCTTCCGAGTCATTCTCCTTCGGCCCCGCTTCCCACCATTGCTGCCCCTCCACTCAGCGCGGGATTGAAGCCAACAACCCTGATTTCGTCGATTCCAACACCGTCGGCATTCCTCCCACAAGTACCCGCTCTTCCCTTCCCATCCAAACCACCGGTAACGCCAGCGCCGCCCATATCGACGTACTCAAATGTCGTCGGGCCAAGTATTTCAGAGCCCGCGGTGCCGGTAAGCGACCGCCCAGCCGAATGGGAACCACCGCTATCAAATTCACTTGGGTTGAGTTCCCCGTCACCCGAGCGTCTGCAGGTTTCATCCCCGGGCCAACCCAGACAACAACTTGCTCCTGCACCGAAACCTCCCCAAATAGCGTTTCCTTTGCTTGGTCCCCCACGGATCAAACCCGAGCCAACCAATTCTGATTCGTTCCCTATTGGGCTGCCCTCAGACCCTGCCCCGGCCGTTATTCTCTCTCCATCGGCACGCCAAGCGGCGCTCTCCCCGTCTGCTCCTGAAAGCTCAACGGTTGAGTCTCGGGTTCCCCATCCTGACGGTATGCATCCGCCGGGTATTGCACCGATTCCTCAGGTGCTCAACCACCCGAAATCGCCGCCGGTTCTTTCCACCACTACCCAGCCAATCCCAACTTCGCCGCAACCGGGTTTGAGTGGTGGAGTCGATGCCAGTGGAAGTGCGCTGTACGTTGGGTGGCGAGCTGAAGTCGGCGAGACGGTGTCGAACAGCTTCAGGCTTTCGCAGCAAACCTACGATGCAGTCACTGCGGCCTTGCCACCGCCACTTGCTCCCCGGATTGAAGCCACCCCGATGCCCGCTTGGGCAGAGCCGCTTCCCGCTATCGCTTCGGACGCTCCGACCGTCGTTGCTGCAGTTGCTCTGCAAAAAGAGTTTCGTAACAACAAAAAAATAGTACGTGCACTTGATAATGTCTCGTTGTCGATCGCAGCCGGTGAGTTCGTAGTAATTAACGGGCCTTCTGGCTCGGGTAAAACCACTCTGCTCAACTGTCTTGCCGGTTTCGATAACGCTGATTCTGGGCAAATTGTTGTCGACGGGTATGACGTTGCGCTTCTGAGCGATGGAGAACGCACGCGGCATCGCTCATCGGCGATGGGATTTGTTTTCCAGTCCTACAATCTTCTTGGAGTTTTGAGCGCAGTTGAAAATGTTGAGGTGCCCCTGCTGCTCAACGGTTGGAGCGTTGGCGAAGCTCGCGATGAAGCACTTGCTGCGCTTACCCTGGTTGGGTTGACCAACCGTGCCGATCACCTTCCCGATGATCTTTCTGGTGGAGAACAGCAGCGGGTAACGATTGCCCGTGCACTGGTTGGCGAACCGAAACTGTTGTGGGCTGATGAGCCGACAGGGAATCTAGATCCTGAATCAACGGCCAGCATCATGCAGTTGTTGCGAGAGCTCAATGGTGACGGCCTCACCATTGTTATGGTCACTCATGATCGTGCCATTGCATCGTTGGCGCACCGTTGTTTGGAACTGCGTAACGGACAACTCCTAGAAGCTGGCGCTGGGGTTCCGAGTGCGCCGCAATCATGAGTCGTGAGCAGCAAACCACTGAACCGGTCGAAGAACTCGGCGATGATTTCGAGTTCGGATCGGTCTCACCCTTTCGGTCCACGTTGCTTGTTGTGCTGGGCGTCGACCTCTTGGCCCTGCTTCTTTGGCGAGCTTGGTCAAACCCAGGCCCGAGCGGAACAAATCGCCTAGCCCTTGTGGTCGCGGGCACCATTCCCGTTGTGGTTGTCGCAGCGACGCGACCGCTCACTCGCCGTTTGGTACTTCGAAGTTTGGCTCGACGAAAAAGTCAAAGCTTGCTGCTTGTTTTGTGTGGGATTCTCGCAACCACGGCGCTCACCGCCTCTTGGCAACTTGATGCCGGCCTCAAAAGCTCCGCACGCAACGCAGCGAAAGCAACGCTGGGGCCAGTTGATGAACTGATTTTTACGGCAACGGCTGAACACCGCACTCGAGTCCAACAGTTACTGACTGACACCACGTTAGTAACCGAGCAAACGCTAAGTGCCCCACCCCCCAATACTTGGACGCGTCTCATTGATGGCCAGCTGGCTCTGGTTTCGGCTCCCGTTCTCCTTGAGCAAGGTTCGCTGTCTTTGCGGGCCACAGCTATCGAGCTTGATGTGGTGAAGGCCTCAACATTTGGTGGTGATCCTGCCGATACTGGGTTTTCTGGTGCGAAGGCGATTGATGGAAAAGGGCTCTTGTTAGGCGCTGATGTTGCGGAACGTTCTGGGTTTGATCGAAAGAAGCAAGTACGCTTACGGGTTGGTGGCGGGGTACTTGATGTAACGGTGAGTGGGATTGTTCCCCGAGTTGGACTTGCGGCTTTATCGCTCCACGGTGAAGCGCGTCCCCTGGTGGTCTTCGTAGCACCCGGAACCCTCGTCGCTACCGCCGTTGAACCCAAAGCGCTTCGGTATGTCATTGCGATATCTAACAAAGGTGACGTGCAAGAAGGACTCGATTCATCGTTGGTAGTAACCAATGGGCTCACGGATTTGCTCGTGGCAAAAGTCCCAACAACCGTCACGAACGATGTGCTCAATACCGACGGTAACGCGCCTGGCGAAACAACACCCGGCCCGCTAGCTGCTTCTGGGGGATCGAATGGTCAACCAAGCCTTGATGCTTCGGTTGTGGCGCGAAAACAAGACCTTTTTGATAACGCCAACAAAGTGAATCTTCCGCTTCTGCGGCTGGTTCGCTTACTCACCACCTTGATGAGCTTTGCCGCAGGTTCAGTTCTGCTGGGATCGTGTTTAGCCTTTGCTTGGGCTCGGAGGGATGAGGTGGTAACACTACGTTCGCTTGGTTTCGTGCGGACTGATCTCCTTGGCTTCTTTGCTCTCGAAGCCTGGGGCCTCGCTCTGGTCTCAGCACTCTCGGGATCGCTCTTGGGGACGCTGCTCGCTTGGATTGCCTTTCCAAAAAGCTCCGGATCAGGGGCTACGGGCTTCAGTGACCTTGCACCGGAAATCTCCCGAATCGCCGGGGTATCAGGCTTTGCTGCGGGATTCACAGCCCTGCTGCTAACGGTAACCGCTGCGTTGGCGGGCTCCTTGATGGGCGCGATTGCTGATGGAACACGGAAGCGTTTTGGATCAGTGCGAAACCAACATCGAACCCGTTCGATTGGCACATTGCTTGCCGGAGTATTGGGTTTGGCTCCGATCGTGCTTTTTGGTGCTTGGACGCTAGTGCGCGGGATCAGAACGCTTTCGCCGTTTCCTTTGCTCTTTGCGTTGGGGTCGCTCGGCCTCGCTGGGTTTTTGGTTCTTCGAAGTTTTCTCCCAACCTTTCCCGCTCGGGTAGTCGTTGGGTGCATGGTTGGAATGGTTGCACTTGTTGGCCCCTTCACATGGCCGAAAGTGTTCAAGCGAATGGACACCGGATCAGTGTTGCTTCAAACGCTTCTCCTTGTTGCTGCAGGGGTTGCTTTGCTCGAGCGCTTCGGCGCTCGGTCGGTGAAGGCGGGCGGTTTGCCGCTATCTTCAGCACCTGGAGCACCACTACAAGAGTTAACAGCATCCTTAAACTCCCCCGCGTCTTCGACCTCATCGGCTTCCACCTCGCTGAGGGATCCGACGATTGAGAACGGTATCGATCTCGACGCGCTGTACGCGGCTGCCGAAGCACATGAGCCGAAACCCGGGCCCGAGCCAATCTCCGGCACACAAGCGGTTTTCGACGGGCTTCGCCAAAGAGTTTCAGCCTTGGTAAACGAACCGGTTGAAGAGGGACAGAGGATGGTACCCCGCGAACTGATTGCTGCACAGAAACGCGCATTGATTCTCCCGGGGTCAGACTTTGTTCTGCTTCGTCGCCGGGGTGCCAAGGTTGTGCGCAAACTGCTGAGCTCCGCCTATCTTCGCCGCCCGCGGTCTCGCACGCACGGGGTTCGAATAATCGTAAGTTTGCTTACGGCATCGGTTTTGTCGATTGTGCTCCTTCGATCGTCGCTTGCTACGGCGGTACCGGGAGATTCTGCTCGTGGAGGATGGGCTGGTGTGGTCATGGTTCCAAACGATGTGTTGCGGAAGGAAACGCGAACTGTTGCGAATCGTTTTGGGGTTTCAGCTCCAGTTGCCGTACTTGGTGTTGCTGGTTCGATTGGCTCTCAGCCGTTAGTGGGCGCGGAGCTTGCGATTGTGGAACGTTCCTTTGTGGAGGGTAAGGTCCCTCCACTCCAAAACCGGCTTCCAGAGCTCAAGAGCGATCAGGTTGTTTGGGATCGCGTAGTTACTGGGGATGGAGTTATTCTGCTCGCCGATGCCCTGCTGAATGGTTCAACTTCAACGCAACCTGTGGTTGTTGGCAAATCGGTTTCGCTGGTTGATCGCTTTACCGGCAGGAGCGTGTCTTCCCCAATTCTTGGCGTGGCCCGAGCGTTACCGGGCTTGGGCACAGTGGTTTCTGGGCCGAAGGTCGCTGAGGCATTGTTTGGGGCCGCTTCTCCGGTTAACCGTCTTTTCATAAAGGCGCGGAAAGATCGTGTACCTAGCATTGGTCCGTTGGTTACGGAGCTTGATTCTCAAGGGCTTCGATACGAATCACTTGGCGATCGGCTTACCTCTTCCACCGCATCAACCCGGCGTGTCCTTGGTCTTCTGCAGTGGCTCGCTGGCCTAATTGGTCTTTGCGCTCTCTGGAGCTTTCTTGCTTCGCGAGGGCAAATCAATGCCGATCGAGCCTCATCGTTTGCCTCACTTCGAGCCGTTGGCGCCGATCCTTCCGTGGTGAAGAGGATTGTTCGAATCGAACTCATCAGCCTCATCGCCCCGGGGTTCTTGGTGGGGGTGATTTGCGCCTTCGTGTTGGCGCTGCGAGTGGTTTGGAGCGGCGGCTTGGGAGCGGGTGCAAGTTTTGCGATTCACCCTGTGAGGTTTGTGCTGGCCCTGGTGCTCGTGGTTGGTTCGTTGGCGGCCGGTGTTTTCCTCCTCAGCCGCGCTGCGGCCAAAGCCAGACCGCTGACAGGAATGAGCACCCGCCGAGTGAACTAGGAAACAGGGCTTAGGGGACTGCTGAACAATGCGAGATAGACAAGTCGCGAACTGGGAAAACAGAGCCAAATGAGCAATCAAGTCGCATCTGTTCAGCAGTCTCCTAGAGCGTCAAGTGCCTTTAATAAGCGTGCAGAGCAACCTTCCATATTGATGGGCGGCACGATCTCGGTAACCAAACGCTCCGCAAGCGCCCCATAAGCCCGGCCCACCGGAGAATCTGCATCGGAGAGAGCAGCTGGTTCGCCCTCGTCGCCCCCCAACGAAACACTGGTGGCAAGAGGTAGCTGGGCCAGGAGCGGTGTGTTGGTTTCTGCGGCCAAACGAGGGCCACCGCCAACACCAAACAAGGCGTGTTCAACCCCAACTGAATCGGTAAAGCTCGACATGTTTTCGATCACCCCGGCCACTCGGAGATAACTCCGGCGCGCCATGTCGGCCACTCGTACGGCCACTTTTTGCGCAGCCAATGCGGGTGTCGTGACGATCAGCATTTCGGCCCGGGGGAGCAAACGAGCCAGTGCCATTTGCACATCGCCGGTCCCGGGAGGCATGTCGATCAGCAAGTAATCCATGTCACCCCAGCGCACCTTGGTGAGGAATTCCTCCACGGCTTTGGCCAACATCAAGCCGCGCCACATGATGGCCTTGTCTTCGTCGTCAACCACAAGGCCCATAGAGACCACCTTGAGTAGACCGTTGGGACCGCCGTTTCGGCCACTCACGATGCGCTCGGCCGGGTCAATCAGGCCACCTTTAGAAGACAGCCGCAAGTCAACGCCGAGCATCCGTGGCACCGAGAAACCCCAGATATCGGCGTCAAGCACCCCAACGGTGAAACCACGGGCCGCTAGTGCAGCCGCCAAATTGCACGTGACCGACGATTTCCCAACCCCACCTTTTCCCGAAGCAATTGCCACGATCCTGGTTGTGGCAGAAACTTCGGTCTCCGGCGCGTTTTGGCTGGCCTTGAGGCGGGCACGTTGCATGACCTGGCTGCGCTGGGCGGCGTTGAGTTCACCGAAACTGATATGCAGATCAGTCACGCCGGGCAGGGAGCGAACTCGGGCGGCCGCATCGTTTTTGATTTGCGCCTTCAGCGGGCACCCGGCAATCGTGAGAGCGATAACGACTTCCACGAACCCGCCAGGGCTCACGTCAATGCGTTCAACCATGCCAAGCTCAACAATGTCTACGTTGAGTTCGGGGTCGACAACACCCCGCAACATGGCCAATACATCGGCTTCCTTGGGGGGTGAAACGAGAGGTGTTGTTGAGATCGTTGAGGTAACGGGTTCGGCGTTGGGCAAAGTTGAGGAATCGCCGATCGACATACAACGAGCCTACCGGGAGGGTGTTGGTACGCACTGTGACTTGTGTCGGAGTTGCTACAACGGCCCAACAGACGTCCAGGCGGCCCTGGTTATGAAGCGTTGCGACGGATTTGCTTGCTCTTGCATACAAACCGTCACAACGCCTTTCGAAACTGACGCCGACCGATAATGATCCCGTCCATCGGCGCTGACTACAGCGTGGTCGGGGGTTTTGGTGTGCCCAACGAAACCCTGGTTGGGGAATGTTCAGCTGACCAGTAGAGTTATTAGGTGTACTGGTTAGAAAACCGGTGCTGTTGTTTCGCAGTTTCACAAAGTGCTGTGCCTTAAACCTTGAAGGAGTCCGCCATGAGCGTGCAAGAAGCCCCTACCGCCGTAAAAATTGGTCTTGGCAAGAAAGTAGAGACGATCATTGTGACGTCGGCTGCTGCGGCCAAGGTTGGATCGCTCATTGCCGCCGAAGGTGACGATTCGCTCGCGCTTCGCGTTGCCGTTCGCCCTGGTGGCTGCTCCGGCTTCTCCTACGAGATGTTTTTTGATTCCGACATTGCCGATGATGATGTGGTGAAGGAATTCGAAGGCATCAAGGTCGTTGTCGATGCAGCCTCTTCAGGCATGCTCAAGGGCGCCACGCTAGATTACAAAGATGCCCTCCAGGGTGGCGGCTTCGCCATCGACAACCCGAATGCTCAGCGTTCGTGTGGATGCGGCAACTCCTTCAGCTGATTTCGGCTGCTGAATCGCTTTGATTCAGTTCGTAGCCGATTAACTTTGTAATCATGTCGAAACCCGTTGGTCCTTATTCGCCCGTGCTTCGTGCCGGTGATTTCGTTTACCTTGCTGGTCAGCTTGGGCTCAAAGATGGTGCCCTTGTTGAGGGTGGCGTCGATGCTCAGGTTCGCCAAATCTTTGTGAACGCGCAAGCCCTGCTTAAGAAGGCCGGCGCTTCGCTCAACCAAGTGGTGAAGTGCACTTGCTTTCTCGCTGACATGGCTGATTTCCCTGCCATGAACGCGGCCTACGCTGAACTCTTCAACGGCCATCGTCCAACCCGCTCAACTGTCGGCAACGTCACCATGGCCCTTGGCGCAACCGTTGAGATCGAATTCACAGCCTTCACCGGAGATGCTGGAGTAGTGGAGCCATGATCGGTGCCATTGCCCTAGTGGTTTTCATGGTACTGATTTTCCCTGTCGGGTTTTTCCTCACCGGTGCATTGGCCTCGGGGCTGCACGGCGCGCTCCTCACTAAGGACGCAACCGACCGCTACGAAGGCTCCGAGCTTCTCGACCTGCAGTAGCCCGTGTTGGAGCGGCCAAACGAAAAAAGGTCCGCCCTCATGGCGGGCCTTTTCTGTTGAGCCCCCGTTTTTGGTGACAGTCTCGTTTGTCGAATCTGCTGATGTTTGGGTCTAAAAGACGGCCGGTTCTTTACGGCTGGGGTGGGTCGACGTTTGGTGGGGAAGTGACTTTGTCACCAGCAATTGCTGATCGCCGGTTGAACTCGCGTTTCTCGTCAAGCACAGACAGGACTTCGTCGAGCACTATCGCCAGCACATCGGGCATCGGTGTCGCCGCACCACGTGTAATCGATTCTGGATAGGCAAGGAGCGCCTCATCCAGAACGTTGGACTGACGGGCATCTGTCCACCCAGCTTCGCGAACGGCACCAAAGAGCAGCGCGGCAGCCATGGGTCGGCCGACTACTGCCAGAGTATTCGACAAGGTTTTGAGATAACCAAGGATCAGTGGGCCAACTTTTCCGTCCGAAAGTCCTCCTAAACAAACGTGCAGCTGAGCAACATGGTGGAGCATCACCCTCTCTGAAGGATCCGGATCAGTTGCATCGATCAGACTTTCGGCCATCCGCTGAAGCGTGGAGTTCCCGGCCCGCATCGCTGAGCGGTGCGCTTCAGTCGCGTACTTCAAACCCGCTTCTGGGTGGCCTTCGTGGGTTGCGGTCATCGCACGCATGCTGAACATGCTTGCCAGAACGGATGCCATTCCTGTGCGTTCTCCTGCCCGCTGTGCTTCGGCAAGCCCTTCCTCGCGTTCACTTTCGGCGTTGATCAACTCGGCCCGCAGAAAGTCGCTCATTGCGATGAGATACGCAATTCGGCCATCCTCCCCATGACGTCGCGCACGCTCGACGTAGGCCGGGGCTAGGTCCTTCCTTCCCGACAGGACGAGAAACCGAGCGAGCAACCACAGTGGGTTTGCTCGGGCAACGAAGGAGATGCCTTCGACGTCAGCACGCGCAGCGGCGTTTGCCATCAAATCGAGGTCATGGCCGAGTCCCTGGGCCGCAACCGACCACGCATAGGGAGCGAGTTCGTTTTCGTTGACGCCGGGTATCGCGAGGATTGCTTGGGCGGGAGGCAAGGTCAAGTTGAGCGGTTGCGACGGAAGCCAACAATTGGCGTGCGTTTTTGCATAGGTGAGGGCAAGGTCCACGTCGCCGGAAGCGATTGCCCACCCGTAACCAGACCGGAGGTTTCCCGCCTCAAGCTTGCCAAGCTCCGATCCCAGATGTTCGTTTGGCGAGTTCCACAACTCCACGCACCGGGCAAAGACCTGTAAAGACCAGCTCGAGTGTTCCCGGGAAACCTCGAATTCCGCGTCCGCTCGCACAAAGTTCACCGTGCGCGTACTCACGGACGGTTTGCAGCATGTCGTAGCGCGTCCCACGATCGACCGAATCGGTTCGCCGCAACAGAGACCTCTGCACCAACGATCCGAGGATCGAGGCCGCTCCAACACCGAACACGGCTTCGGCGCCCTCGACGGTCCAGCCGCCCACGAACACCGAGCAACCGTTGATCGTTTGGCGTTCCTGTTCTGTCAGAAGCATCCACGACCAAGCAAAAGCAGTTTGGAGACTGCGGTGACGTTCGCCAACGTCTCGCAGAGGCGACATCAGCGAGAGCGGAGTGGCCGATAGAGAACGATGGATTTCCGCTAAAGGCAACCAAGCTGCTTGCGCTGCCGCAATCTCGACGGCTAGCGGTAGACCGTCGACCATTTCGCAGATCGATTTGACGAGTTTCAGGCTGACCTGATCCGTGCCATGAAAACCAGCGGCGGCGCACCTCTGGAGAAACAATTCGACCGCTGGTTCTCCAAGCGGTTCAACCATTTCCGTCCACTCGCCCGAAAGGCGAAGGGCTTCTCGGCTCGTAGCGACCACGACCACTCCGTGGCAGGCGCGAGTCACCTTGCGGCAAAGTTCAGCTGCTGCTTCTATCAGATGCTCGCAGTTGTCGAGTATCAGCAGAGTCGGCTTGCCGGAAAGCGACGCAACAATTGCCGGGAGCTCTCCAGAAGGGCCGATAGAAACTTTGAGCGCTTCGGCGACCGTCGAGGCGAGTTTGGATGGGTCGCTGACCGGTGCAAGGTCTACCCAGTACCCACCGCCCCCGAAATTGTGGGACACCTTGTGAGCAATCCGTAAAGCCAGCCTGGTTTTGCCGACTCCTCCGGGGCCCGTAAGGGTAATGAGCCGGCTGTCCCCAGAAAGAATGATCTGCTCGAGTCGGTCGACTGTCTCATCCCGGCCGAGGAGTGAGCTCATCTCGGGAGGAAAGTCGTGAATCCCAACGCGGTTGGATGCCAAGGACTCGCGTTGTTGGATCAGATCGAGTTCGATGGCATTGAGCCATGCTGACGGAACCAAACCGGTCTCTTCGGCGAGTCGCTTGCGAAAGTCTTGATACGCGCGCAGAGCATCAATGCTGCGACCATCACGTGCCAACGCGCGCATCATAAGGCCGAGCTGACGCTCGTTGAGCGGATCCTCAGCGGTCAACTCCACCGCTGCCAGCACGGCGGCTTCAACGTCGTCGGCTTCCAGTAACAGTTCTACTCGTCTTGTTTGCAACGTGCGGCGCAGCTCATTCAGTCGAGTCGCATATCCAACGACCTGCCAACAATTGTCGAGATCTTCGAAGGGCACACCCCTCCACAAGCCGAGCAGCTCGTGAATGGTGTTTGTTGTGGGTTTGGCGTGAATAGCGGCGTGCTCGAAGTGTTGAGCGTCGATCGTTGCACCCGCAGTTACCAGCGCGTATCCGCCGGTTCGTGAAACCACGATTGAATCGCCGAGCTTGTCCCGTACTCGGGCGACCGCCATTTGCAGCGCAGCACGGCTGGCGCCTTCATCTGGCCAAATCATCTCCACAAGTTGGTCCGCAGGCAGAACTTGCGGTGCAAAGGCTGTAAGTGCACAGATCAACCGCCTTTGGGTTCTGCCCACGATCTCAATGACTTGACCATTGTGATGAACGGTAAGTGGACCAAGCACGGCAATTGTCAATCCGGACCCCGTGCCGGACGAGGGTTCGTTCGCTTCGCTTCGTGGCTTACTAGTCACGGGAAGGAGTCTTGTTCCAGGACGGGCAAACGGTTGTACTGCCAACGATAGGTGTAACCCGTTGGCCGAGCCGTTGGCTGGCGTTGGCCGTTCGTGGGTCTTGCGTGGGTTGACCTAGCGCAGCATTGGAAGCGGCCGAGACCTGTGTGATGAGTTCCGACCGATCTTCCGACATCACGGCGAAAGGAATTACCCATGTCCATGTCCCATTCTCGATTTCGTTTGTTCGTAAACGTTTCGATAGCGGCCGCTCTCCTCGGAGCGCCCGTTCCGTTCGTGGTTCCCCCCATCGGGGCGAATGTCCCAAGCATAGACAGGGGAGGTGACGTCGACGTCAGTATTGTTGCACCCCCAACGCTCGGGCGCGGCGACAGTTTTACCGGGAGCGTCGTTGTCAAGAACCTCGGCTTCAGCTCGCTCACCAACGTCAGCTGCGAGATCGGGACACCAAGGCTTGACGCCGTCGAAAGCTTCTCGGTTGCCGCATCTGAAAAGGTCGGGATTGGCCTTGTTGACGGCAGCGAGTATCGGACTGTGAGCATCGGTGAGCTTCTGCCGGGGCAATCGCGCCTGATCGCGGTGAGCGGAAACACCGTGCTTGGTTCTTCGCTAAGAGCGTTCAGTTTGAGCGCAATGTGTTTGTCATCACCCTATGACCGGGTGCAGATGAACAATGCCTCGAGCACATTGGTGAGGTTGGGTTAACGCTTTGTTTTCCACTGGCGTGGAAGCCTGGAGGGCCCCTGTCATGGGGGCCCTCCAGGTGCTGTTTCCTAGCGACCCCAAGATGGATTCCATAGGTTTCCACGGGATTTGGTACGCGAAAACGTGGCAGATTTCTCGCACCGAGCCACGTTCCCGAGCGAGGCTTAGCTTTTGTGGTCAAACAGTTTCGAGTGTTACGAACCGATGATTCCGCCATCGGATTTGCGGATGATCACCGATGCTGGGCGGGGAACGTTGTTTGGGCCATCGGGCCACGCGCTTTGGGTGTTTACCGAAGGGTTGCCAGCGTTGACGAGCGAGCCGTCTTCACCAGGATGCTGAACGGCAATGAAGAGAGTTTTCTGATTGTCGCTAAAACATGGACCGCAACATTCAGCGCCAGCTGGAACGCTGAGAAACTGTTTGGCCTGCCCTTTGTTTGGACCGGTTGTAGGTACACAGTGCAGTGCATCGTTGAATCCAATGCTGTTCGGCGCACCGTCGGTGGCGATCCACAATAAGCCGTCGGGCGAAAACGCAATGTTGTCAGGTGAGCCAATAGCGGAAACCGCACCGCTGTAACCGCCGTAATAGGTTCCCGTCGTTGCTGCGGCTTCTTTCGCGGTGGTGGCCAGCTTGTACTTCGCGGGGTCGCCCGCCAACATGAAGATCTCCCACGTGAACTGCATGTTGGCATGGTCGCCGTTGGTGGCACTGAGTTCGATGATGTGGCCGGTTCGGTTGCCGTCTCGAGCATCGAAGCGGGGATTGGCTGCGCGCTCGCCCTCATCGGCTGCTGTGGTTCGGCGGTTCGAGTTGTTGGTCATTGTTACGTAGACCTTGCCCGTAGCTGGGTTGGCCTCAACGTCTTCAGGACGATCCATCTTGGTGGCACCCACGGCATCGCCGGCAAGACGAGTTCGCAGCATTACGTCGGCCTGATTCACGAAGCCGGTTGCTGCGGTTAACTGTGGCCGCTGATTGTGTACCAGAGGCAACCATTCGCCGGTTCCATCGGGCCACATACGAGCCACAAAGAGCGTTCCCTGATCAAGCAGTGCGCCATTGGCCTTTCCCTTGGCGGGATCATATTTTCCGTACGAGACGTACTTGTAGAAATAATCGAACTGTTGATCGTCTCCGGAGTACACCACCACTTGGCCGGTACTGGCAATCACCGTTGTTGCCGCTTCGTGCTTGAACCGGCCGAGTGCAGTGCGCTTGATAGGGGTGCTGGTTGGATCATCGGGATCAATCTCCACCACCCACCCGTACTTGTAGGCCTCATTGGGGTTTTTAGCGGCGTCGAAACGGTCGTACACCTTTTCCCAATTTCGGGCGGAGGCGTTGGCACTTAAGCCGTACCGGGTGTGGGCGGCTCGGGTCACAGGATCGGTAACCCGGCTGGCGTTCCCGAAGTACTGGTTGAAGTTTTCCTCGGCAGTAAGCACGGTACCCCATGGGGTGTAGCCGCCTCCGCAGTTGTTCAGCATGCCAAGAACGTCGCCACGAACTCGCTCATCTTGAGCTGCAGGCCCGGAGAGCACCATTGGCGTGGTGCCAGTGATTCTACGGTTGCGCTTGCCAGGTAGCACCTCCCACTTGCCGGACGGCTGCTGAGCAATTTCGGCGATCGTTGCACCGTGGGCGGCCATTTCAATATCGACCCAACGCTTCAACAAAACCATGTCCGTCGTGGCTGCGTTGTAGTTGGGGATCATTTGGGTCCCGAAGGTGTATTCGTGGTTAATGAAGAGCGTCCCCTTTGTCTGCGTGTCATCGTCGGCAAAAAAGTGTTGAAAGTCGTGGTTGAACCCAACCTGTTTTGACTGTGACTCGCCGGTTTGGTTGTTGATATCAAACGCCGGCGCGCCGGGAACAACGGGATCGCCCCACCGAAGAATCACCTGTGCTTCGTAGCCAGGCGGAACGTGGAGTGCATCATCGGCAACTGCCTTTGCGGTGATGCCGCTGAACGCTGCAGTTGCTG